>JBGQCL010000025.1:0-51636 GCA_041495365.1 Kofleriaceae bacterium
GCGCCATGGTGATCGCGATGGTGGTCGCGGCGGCGCTCGCCACCACGGCCGGGGTGATCCGCGTCGCCCGCCAGCACGAGGTCCTGCGGCTCGGGTTCGAGCTGTCGCGCCGGTCCGAGCAGCTCGGCCGGCTGCAGGAGACCCGGCGCCGGCTGGAGCTCGAGCTCGCGACGCTCACCGCGCCGGACCGGATCCGCCGGCTCGCGACCCAGCTCGGGATGGCGCCGGTGTCGCCGGACCGGATCCGCGTGATCGAGCCGAGCCCCGCCGCGCCGCGCCCGGAGCGAGCGCCGTGAAGCCGCGGATCAAGCCGATGACGCCGGGGATCCCGCACGCCGCGCGGGTCCGCGCCTACCTCGCCGCGCTGGTGGTCACCGCCGGGCTGAGCGGGGTCGCGTGGCGGGCGTGGGGGCTGCAGATCCACGACGGCGACCGCTACCGCGCGCTCGCCGCCCGGCAGCACGCGCTGACCGTCGAGATCCCGGCGCCGCGCGGCGACGTCGTCGACGCCCGCGGCCGGCCGCTGGCGGTGACCGCCGACGCCGAGTCGATCTGGGCCCACCCGCGCGACATCCGCGACGTCACCGACACCGCGGCGCAGATCGCCGCGCTGATCGGCGGCAGCCCCGCGGCGCTCGAGGCCAAGCTCGGCGGCGATCGCCGGTTCCTGTGGCTGGCGCGCCACGTCACGCCCGAGCTGGCGCGGCGGGTGCGCGAGGCCCGCCTGCCCGGCATCGAGGTCGGCAGCGAGCCGCGGCGGTGGTACCCGGAGCGGTCGATCGGCGGCACGGTGATCGGCCGCAGCGACATCGACGGCAACGGCGTCGACGGCGTCGAGCTCGCGATGAACGCGCAGCTGACCGGCCAGCGCGGCGAGGGCTCCGGGCTGCGCGACGTGCGCGGCAAGCGGATGTTCGCCGGCGGGCTGGAGCGGCCGCAGCCCGGCGCGACGGTGCAGCTGTCGCTCGACACCACGATCCAGGCCAGCGCCGAGGCGGCGATCGGCGAGGCGGTGCGCACCCACCACGCCCGGAGCGGGGTCGTGGCGGTGCTCGAGGTCGCGACCGGCCGCGTGGTCGCGATGGCGAGCGCGCCGTCGGTCGACCCCAACGGGCCGAGCGTGGCCGGCGTCCCGGCGGTGGCCCCGGCCGGCGCCGCGAGCCCGAGCGAGCCGGACCCGGCCGCCGTGCTCGACGCGATGAACGCCGCGAGCCCCGACGGGGCGGCCGCCGCGAGCGCGCCGAAGCCCCACGAGCCCGCGCGCAACCGCGCGGTGACCGATGCCTACGAGGCCGGCTCGGTGATGAAGATCTTCAGCGTCGCGGCGGCGCTGGAGGAAGGCACGGTCACGCCCGACACCGAGTTCGACCTCGGCGGTGGCCAGTTCCAGGTCTCCCCCAGGCTCAAGCCGATCCGCGACGTCGACCACGACCCGTACCTGACGGTCACCGGCATCATCAAGCGATCGTCCAACGTCGGCGCGGCCAAGATCGCGCTCAAGCTCGGCGCGACCCGGCTGTACGCCGCCCTGCGCCGGTTCGGGTTCGGCGCGCGGACCGGCGTCGAGCTGCCGGGCGAGCAGCCCGGGATGCTGCGCAACGGGGCGCGCTGGCGCGACATCGAGCTCGCGACGATCTCGTACGGCTACGGGCTGACCGCGACGCCGCTGCAGATCGCCGCCGCGCTCGCCGCGCTCGGCAACGCCGGCGTCTACCACGAGCCGCGGATCGTCGAGCGCGTGATCGACGGCGACGGCACGCTGCTGTACGAGGCCCAGGCCGCCGAGCGCCGGGTCGTGTCGGAGCGGACCGCGGGCCAGATGGTCGCGATGATGGCGACGGTGTTCGAGGGCGGCCGGCAGCGCGGGACCGGCTCGGCGATCGTCGTCCCGGGGTTTCGCTGCGCCGGCAAGACCGGCACCGCCCGCAGGTACGACCCGGCCACCCACGCCTACGCGCTCGACCACTACCTGTCGTCGTTCGCCGGGCTGGCGCCGCTCGACCACCCGCGGCTCGCGATCGTCGCGCTGGTCGACGACCCGAGCGGCGGCGACTACTTCGGCGGCAAGGTCGCCGGGCCCGTGTTCGCGCGGGTCGCGAGCGAGGCGCTGCGCTACCTCGGCGTCCCCGGCGAGGCCGAGGTGTGTCCGCCGGCGCCCGCCGGTGCTCCGGCCGCCGCGCCGATCGCCGCGCGGACCTGCCTTCCCGCGCCACCGGCACCGCGGAGCCCGGCCGCCGCGGGGAACCGGCCGGCCGCAGGATCGGCGCCCACGAGCGCCGCGGGAGCGGGGGCGGATGAGCTCACGGTGAGCAGCGATGGCAGCGATCCGATGTTCGGAACCTGGATTCCATGGCTCGCGCCTCCGTTTGCGCCGCTGAGCCCGCCTGCCACGGCCCGCGGCGCTCCGGCCGCGCCCCGGATCCCCGACTTCCGCGGCATGGGCATGGCCCACGCGCTCGCCGCCGCGCGCGATGCCCACCTCACCGTCGCCGTGTCGGGCACCGGCCGCGTGGTGGAGCAGCATCCGCCGCCGGGGCCGAGCCGAGCCGCGCCGCGGGTCTGGCTGCGGCTTGCGGACGGCACCGCGGTCGCACCCCCGGCCCGCTCGCCGTGACCGCGCGACGAGGCGTCGCAGGAGATTTCTGGATCGGCAGCGACGGGCGTTCGCGCGGCGGCGCACCCCGCGGCCCCCGCGGCGCCCTGCCCGAAGCTTGCCTCGATGCACGAAATCGGGGAGGCTGCGCGTTCGATCGATATGACGCTCGGCACCCTCATCGACGGCCTCGACGGCGCCACCTGATCGGCGACCCGGGCACGCCGGTCCGCGCGGTGCGCAGCGACTCGCGGGCGATCGAGCCGGGCGACGTGTACGTCGCGGTCCGCGGCCTGCGCGCCGACGGTCACGCGTTCGTCGCGGCGGCGATCGAGCGCGGCGCCGCGGCGGTCGTGGTCGAGCACCCGGTCGACGCCGCGGTGCCGCAGGTCATCGTCCCCGACGGCGCGGTCGCGCTCGGCGTGCTGGTCGGCCGCGCGATCGGCGATCCCGCGCACGCGATGACCCTGATCGGCATCACCGGCACCAACGGCAAGACCACCACGACGTTCCTGGTCGAGAGCATCCTCGCCGCCGCGGGCGCGCGTCCCGGCGTGGTCGGCACGGTCGACTACCGCTGGCGCGGCGCGAGCGGCGCGCGCCACCGCGTCGAGGCCCCGTACACCACGCCGACCCCGCAGGTGCTGCACGAGACCCTCGCCGCGATGCGGGCGGACGGCACGAGCCACGTCGTGATGGAGGTGTCGTCGTTCGCGCTGTCGATGGCGCGGGTCGCCGGCATGGCGTTCGCGGTCGGCGCGTTCTCGAACCTGACCCAGGACCACCTCGACGTCCACGGCTCGATGGCCGAGTACCGCGAGGCCAAGCGCCGGCTGTTCTCGCATCATCTCGTTGACCGCGCCGTGGGCCGCTCCGGGGGCCCGGCCGGCACCGCGGTGATCAACATCGACGATCCGGAAGGCGAGGCGATGGCCCACGCCGCGCCCGGGCGCGTGCTGCGGGTGTCGGCCGAGGGCCGCCCCGCCGACATCCGGGTGATCGAGCAGCGCTCGAGCGTGCGCGGCATCACCGCGCGGATCGCCACGCCGCGCGGCGAGCTCACCGTGGAGGCCCGGCCGCTGATCGGCCACTACAACGTCGCCAACCTCGCGCTCGCGGTCGGCATCGGCGAGGCGCTCGGCCTGCCGCACGAGGCGATCGCGCGCGGCGTCGCCGATCTGCCCGGCGTGCCCGGCCGGGTCGAGCGCGTCCCCAACGACGCGGATCTCGACATCTTCGTCGACTACGCGCACACGCCGGACGCGCTGCGCAACGTGCTGACCGCGCTGCGGCCGTTGACCCGGCGGCGGCTGATCTGCGTGTTCGGCTGCGGCGGCGACCGCGATCCGACCAAGCGGCCCAAGATGGGCGCCGAGGTCGCCGAGCTCGCCGACCTCGCGGTGGTGACCAGCGACAACCCCCGGACCGAGGACCCGCGCGCGATCATCGACCAGATCCTCGCCGGTGTCCCGCGGCCGTTCGCGGTCGACCCCGACCGCGCGCGCGCGATCCGCGCCGCGATCAGCGAGGCGGTGCCCGGCGATGTCGTGCTGATCGCCGGCAAGGGCCACGAGGCCTACCAGATCGTCGGCACCGCCAGGCACCCCTTCGACGACCGCGAGCAGGCCACCGCGGCGATCGCCGAGCGCGCGGTGCGCCCGGTCGCCGAGCTGGCGCGCGATGCGCAGGGCCAGCTCACCGGCGACGCCGGCACCGCGATCCACCGCGTGGTGATCGACAGCCGGATCGCCGCTCCCGGCGACCTCTACGTCGCGATCCGCGGCGAGACCCACGACGGCCACGCGTTCTGCCGCGCCGCGGTCGACGCCGGGGCCAGCGCGGTCATGATCGAGCGTGGCGAGACGGGGGGTGGGGACCCCCACGGCGAGGTCGCCGCGCCGGCGATCACCGTCGCCGACACCCGGATCGCGCTCGGCGCGCTCGCCCGCGAGCACCGCCGGCGCTGGCCCGGCCGGCTGGTCGCGATCACCGGCTCGGCCGGCAAGACCACGACCAAGGAGCTGATCCGCGCCGCGCTGGCGCTCGCGGGTCCGACCCACACCGCCGAGGGCTCGCTCAACAACGAGACCGGCGTGCCGCTGACCGTGCTCGGGCTGCGCGCGTTCCACGCGTTCGGCGTGGTCGAGATGGGCATGCGCGGCGCCGGGCAGATCGAGTACCTGACCCGGATCGCCGAGCCCGACGTCGCGGTGGTGATCAACGCCGGCACCGCCCACATCGAGCTCCTGGGCTCGACCGACGCGATCACCGCCGCCAAGGCCGAGATCTGGCTCGGCCTGCGCGAGGGCGGCACGATCGTCCGCCCGGCCGGCGACGACCGGCTCGCCGCGCTGGCCACGCTACACCGCCCCGACGCCCTGCAGCTCACGTTCGGCGAGCGCGACGCCGACGTCGAGCTGGTCGGCTACCGCGCGACCGATGCCGGCAGCGATCTGGAGATCTCGGTCGCCGGCCGGCGCCACCGGCTGCACCTCGGCCTGGTCGGCAAGCACGCGGCGATCGACGCCTGCGCCGCGCTCGCGGCCGCGATCGCCGCCGCCCACCACGTCCGGACCGACGGTTACTCGGTCTCCGGGGTCAGCGAGCTGAACGCGGTGATCGGCCGGCTGCTGCGCGGCCTCGGCCACGCCCGGCCGCCCGCGATGCGCGGCGAGATCGTCGAGGTCGCCGGCCGCAAGCTGATCGTCGACTGCTACAACGCCAACCCGGCGTCGATGGCCGCCGCGCTGCGTGCGCTCGCCGAGCGCGCCCATGGCCCCGAGCACGGGACTCCCGGTTCCGGGCGCGGCCACGGGCCCGGCCCGGGCCCCCAGCCGCGCGCGCGGATCGCGGTCGCGGTGCTCGGCGACATGCTGGAGCTCGGCGACCACGCCCCCGCGGCGCACCGCGAGATCGGCGAGCTCGCCCGCGAGCTCCACGTCGGCGTCGTCGCGCTCGGCCCGCTCGCCGCGGCCACCGCCGAGTGCGCGGGCGGCGAGCTCGCCACCGACCCGGCCGACGCGGCGGCCCGCGCGCTCGACCGGACTCGTCCCGGCGACTGGATCCTGCTCAAGGCGTCGCGCGGCGTGCGGCTCGAGCGCGTGCTCGACGAGCTCAAGGCGGCCGCGGCCCGCACCGGAGGGGCCCCGGGGACGGCCGAGGGCCCGCCCTGATGCTGTTCCACCTGCTGTACGGTGGCCTCGGTGACCGGATCGGCTGGCTCCGCGTGTTCCGCTACACGTCGAGCCGGATCCTGCTGGCCGCGATCACCGCGCTGCTGCTGTCGTTCGTGATCGGCCCGTGGTTCATCGAGCAGCTCAAGTCGCGGCAGATCGGCGAGACGATCCGCAGCGACGGCCCGACCACCCACAAGAAGAAGGCCGGCACGCCGACCATGGGTGGCTCGCTGATCCTGCTCTGCCTCGCGGTGTCGACGCTGCTGTGGTGCGACCTGCGCAACCAGTTCGTGTGGCTGTCGCTGACCGTGACCGTCGCGTTCGGCGCGATCGGGTTCGCCGACGACTACGTCAAGGTCGTCAAGCGCGACAAGCGCGGCGTCCCCGGCGCGCTGCGGCTCGCCGTCGAGTTCCTGATCGCCGGTGCGGTGATGGTGTACGTGTTCTACTCGCACCTGATGCCCGACGACGTGCGGCTGCACCTGCAGCTGCCGTTCACCAACTTCTACGAGCAGGGCCTGATCCTGCCGCCCTGGCTGTACGCGGTGTTCGGCTCGTTCGTCGTCGTGGTCACCGCCAACGCGGTCAACCTGACCGACGGCCTCGATGGCCTGGCGATCGGGCCGACGATCATGAACGCCGGCACGTTCCTGATCTTCGCGTACATCGCCGGCGTGTCGACGACGATCCTCGCCCACAACGGCCACGAGGTGAACCTCGCGCAGTACCTCCACGTCGCCCACATCTCCGGCGCCGAGGAGCTCGCGGTGTTCGCGGCCGCGCTGTTCGGCGCCGGGGTCGGCTTCCTCTGGTACAACGCCTACCCCGCCCAGGTGTTCATGGGCGACGTCGGCGCGCTGTCGCTCGGCGGCTCGATCGGCATGCTCGCGGTGCTGACCAAGAACGAGATCGTGCTCGTCATCGTCGGCGGGCTGTTCGTGATCGAGACCCTGTCGGTCATCATCCAGCGCGGCGCGTTCAAGATCACCAAGCGGCTGACCGGCACCGGCAAGCGGGTGTTCGCGATGGCGCCGATCCACCACCACTACGAGAAGAAGGGCTGGGACGAGCCCAAGATCATCGTCCGGTTCTGGCTGGTGTCGCTGCTGTTCGCGCTGATGGCGCTCGGCACCCTCAAGCTGCGATGACCGACGCCGCGTTCCGCAACCTCCGCGGCAAGACGATCGTCGTGGTCGGCCTCGCCCAGACCGGCATCGCGGTCGCGAAGTTATGCGCCCGGCGCGGCGCGCGCGTCGTGGTCACCGACGGCAAGCCGGCCGACCAGCTCGCCGGGCCGCTCGCCCAGCTCGCCGGCGTGCCCGTGACCTGGCAGCTCGGCGGCCACGACGCGCACAGCTTCACCACCGCCGACCTCGTCGTGATGTCGCCCGGCGTGCCGACCCTGCCCGAGATGACCGCCGCGCGCGCCGCCGGCGTCGAGGTCATCGCCGAGATCGAGCTCGCCTACCGCTTCCTCGATCCGGCCGCCACGCTGATCGCGATCACCGGCACCAACGGCAAGTCGACGACCACCGCGCTGACCGGCGCGCTGTGCGAGGCGTCGGGCGCCCCGACGTTCTGCGGCGGCAACCTCGGCAACATGCCGCTGATCGACGCGGTCGACCACCCGGCCAGCGCGCCGGGCGGCCTGATCGTCGCCGAGGTCGCTGCGTTCATGCTGGAGAACTGCACGGCGTTCCGCGCCCGCGCCGGCGTGCTCACCAACATCACCGAGGACCACCTCGACCGGTTCGGCACGATGGCGCGCTACGCGGAGATGAAGGGCCGGATCTGGGACACCCAGCGGCCCGACGACCTCGCGATCGGCAACGCCGCCGACCCGTGGACGATGGCCGAGACCGCCGGGATCCCGTCGCGGCTCGTCACGTTCGATTCCCGGCCCGACGCGGCCGTCGAGCGCGGCGCGGCGCTGTCGCCCGACCGCCGCGAGATCGTGCTGCGCGGTGTGACCGACGCGTGGGGCGCCCGCGAGGAGCGCTACCCGACGTCGGACCTCGTCATCGTCGGCAACCACAACCTCGAGAACGCGATGGGCGCCTACCTCGCCGCGCGCGGGGTCGGCGTCCCGGCCGACGCGGTCCGCGCCGGCGCGCGCGCCTACCGGCCGCTGCCGCACCGCATAGAGCTGGTCGGCGACGCCGGTGGCATCCATTACTACGACGACAGCAAGGGCACCAACGTCGCCTCGGTCGCCGCCTCGGTGCGCGGCTTCCCGCGCCCGCTGGTGCTGATCGCCGGCGGCGTCGACAAGGGCGGCTCGTACCAGCCGATGCTCGAGGCGCTCGACGGCGTGTGCCGGGGCATCGTGCTGATCGGCCAGGCCGCGCCGCTGATCCGCGCCGCCGCCGCGGCGCACGGCGTCCGCTACCCCGTCGTCGACGCCGCCGACATGCACGACGCGGTCCGGCGCGCGACCGAGCTGTGCGGGCCCGGCGACGCGGTCGTGCTGTCGCCGGCGTGCTCGAGCTACGACATGTTCCAGAACTTCGGCCACCGCGGCCGGGTGTTCCGCGACGCGGTCGCCCAGGTCACCGCGACACGACCCTCGCCCGCGACACGACCCTCGCCCGCGGCAGGGCCCGGGCGGCCCGCCACCGGCGGCGCCAGCGGTTGATGCCGGCGCGCAGGCCGATCAGCGCGCGGATCGCGGCGTAGCCCGCGCACGCACCGATCACGAGCGGCGCGGCGGTCCCGGCGAGCTGGTCCACCCACAGCACCCAGGCCACCCGGGCCGCGTGGATCAGCGCGAGCACGAGGAGCACCAGCGCGGCGGCTGCCGCGAGCATGCGGAGCAACCCGAGGATCCACCGCACAGCGTCCGCGTGGCAGCCGGTGGGGTGGTCAAAACGCGATCGCGCCGGAGGTCAGCCGGGCGATGCGGCGAAGGATCATCGCGGCGACCACCGCGAGATGAAGGCCGCCGGCCACTGCGCCGAGCTCGATCCACATCACCAGGTCGACAGCCGCGATGCACAGCACCCCCATGGCGACAAACGTCAGCGCGAACAGCCACACGAACAGCTGGAGGATCGCGAGCGCCCACACGACCGGAAGCCTAGCAGCCGGGCGCCGCATCACCGATCCGCCCAGCGTGAGGGCAGGCGGACGGACGGGAGCGTGCGGGAGCGGTCCCGGCCGCGCGACACAGCTCCGCATGAAGCCGTTCGGCGACCCGATCGACGCGCGGTGGCTCGCGCCCGGGTGAGCCGCCCGCGTCAGCGGACGACGAGCCGGGCCGGCGGCAGGGTGGGCTGGCGCTGCAGGCCACCCCACCAGGCGAACAGCATCCGGCCCTGCTCGCGCAGCACCCGGGTGCCGAGGTACAGCATCAGCACGCCGAACGCCGCCATGCCGAACAGCCCGCCGAGCGCGGCGCCGCTGCGGGGCAGCTGCCAGACCAGCCAGACCGCGAGGACGGCCGCCAGCATCCCCAGCGCGACGAAGCTGAGCGAGATGAGAGCGGCGACCACACGGAGGAACATGAACAGCGTCCGCATGGACGATGAGGATAGCCGCTTCCGATCGTGAAACCATCCGGGTTCACGGCGGCACGTTTCGGATGTGAAGACAGCGCACACCCGGCACGCACTCCGCGCGGCGCCGTTCGATGTCCCCGGGTGTCAAGTAGCCGTACCACGGTCGCACCCCGGGCCGATCGTGTCCCCGCGTCCCGCCGGCTCGTGCTCCGGAGTGCCGCGCCTTCCGTCCGGAGCGCCTCGCCGTCCGCGCGGCCAAGGGTATCGTCGGACCATGCGCAGTCCGTGGATCTGGCCATGGCTCGCGGCGCTGACCCTGGCGCCGCCGCTCGCGGCATGCTCCGAGCCGCAGGCGGTGCCGCCCAGGCGGCCGAACACCGAGCTGATCGTCGGCGAGTACGAGCGCCACCCGCCGGATGGCGAGACCGCGGTCCGGTTCCGCGCCGACGGCAGCGTCCGGGTCGCCCGGACCCGCGCCCAGCTCGATGCCGAGCCGCCGCTCGCCCGCGGCACCTGGAAGCTCGACGGCAACCGCCTGACCCTGAACTACGACCACGGCAGCTGCACCGAGCGGCCCGGCGATCAGGTCGGGGTCTACACCGTCGTGATCTCGAAGATCGGCATCCGGTTCAGCAAGGTCGAGGACAGCTGCGAGCGCCGCTCGGCCATCCACGGCCAGACCTGGTGGCGGATCAAGTGACGCACCGCCCGCTGCACCGCCCGCCGCACCGCCGCTGAAAACTGGCGCGCCGCGCCGCCCGCCGCGAGGATGCCAGCGATGGCAGTACCGCGCCGGATCGAGCGAGGCCGGGCAAGCGACCCCGGCCGGCGGTCGCGCCCGGCCGATCGCGCCGTCATCGACCGCACCAGCCGCCCGCGTTCCCCCGCGGACCGGCTCGCCCCGCGGCGCCCCCCGCGGCTCGACTGGCGCGCCTGGCTCCGCCGGCTGCCCCCGCCGCGCGCCTGGCTGTCCGGGATCCGGCGACTGCGCACCGCGCTGACCCCACGATCCGCCGAGGCCCCCGCCGACGCGGCCGCGCGGATCATGGATCCCACGGGCCCCCGCCCCGCCGGCAAGGCCGGCAGGGCCCCCACCTCCCGGGTCGCTGCGCTCGATCCCACGCTGCCCGCCACCGCCCAGATCGTCGCCGTCCAGCACCCGAGCATCGCCCTGCCCGAGCGGCCCTACGACCTCGTGCTGCTCGCCTGCGTGCTCGGCCTGCTCGGCATCGGGACGATCGAGATCTATTCCGCCACCACCGCCGACGGCGTGACCCGGTTCCACGACGACGCCCACTTCCTGGAGCGCCAGGTCGGCTTCCTCGTGGTCGGCGGCCTGGCGATGTGGCTCGGCGCGCGGATCGACTACCGCCGGCTCAAGCAGTGGACCTACCCGCTGCTGTTCGGCTCGCTCGCCCTGCTCGTCGCCACGCTCGCCGCCCCCGCGATCAACGGCGCGCGGCGCTGGCTGCCGCTCGGCCCGCTGACCCTCCAGCCGGTCGAGATCGCCAAGCTCGCGCTCGTGACCTACCTCGCGTACTCGCTCGGCCGCAAGGCCGACCAGGTCAAGACCTTCACCGTTGGCTTTGTCCCCCACGTCGTCGTGTGCGGCATGATGATGGTCGTCCTGCTCAAGCAGCCCGATCTCGGCTCGTCGGTCGTGCTCGGCGCCACCACGCTCGGCATGCTGTTCATGGCCGGCGCGCGGATCTCCTACATCCTGCTCGCCGTGCTCGCCGCCGCGCCGATCGCCTACCACATGGTGATCGGCACCTCGTGGCGGCTGCAGCGCGTGCTCGCCTACTTCAACCCCGAGGCCTACGCCAAGGGCGACGGCTACCAGTTCATGCAGGCGCGGCTCGCGATGGGCTCCGGCGGGCTGACCGGCGCCGGCCTGGGCGGCGGCCACCAGACGCTGGGCTACACCCCCGAGGCCCACTCCGACTTCATCCTGGCGCCGATCGGTGAGGAGCTCGGCTGGCTCGGCGTGGCGCTCGTGCTCGCGCTGTTCGCGATCCTCGTGTGGCGCGGCATCCGCGCCGCGCTCGGCGCGCGCGACGTGTTCGGCGGCTACCTCGCGTTCGGCGTCGCGCTGCTGTTCGGCGTCCAGGCGCTGTTCAACGTCAGCGTCGTGCTCGGCATCGTCCCCAACAAGGGCATCACCCTGCCGCTGGTCAGCTGCGGCGGCAGCTCGCTCGTGCTCACCATGTTCCTGATCGGCCTCCTGCTCAACGTCGGCCGCCGCCCCGAGCGCCGGCCGCGCGAGCAGCCCGCCCGCGATCTCGCCCGCCGCAAGCGCACGCGCGTCCGCGTGGTCGTGGCGTAGCCCGCCGCCCGGACCCCGCGAGCTTCGCGGTCCGTCGCATCGCGGGAATCACGGCGCACGCACGGGCGTTCCGCGTCCATGATGGATCTCGGCCATGCGGGCCCACGCCGCGACGCGATCGCGGGACCGCGTCGCGGGCCGCAGCGGCAGGCTGCGCCCTGTGGTAGTAGCGTGGCGATGCGGCTCCTGATCGCCGACGGTGGCACCGGCGGGCACCTGTTCCCCGGCGTGGCGATCGCCGAGGAGCTGCGCGCCCGCGAGCCCGGCGCCGCGGTGCGGTTCGTGGGCACCCGGCGGGGCATCGAGGCCCGCGTGCTGCCCGAGCTCGGCTGGGAGCTATCGCTGATCGAGGTGTCCGGGCTCAAGACGGTCGGCGCGCTCGGCGCGCTGCGCGGGCTGCTCCGGCTGCCGCGCGCGCTGTGGCAGGCCCGGCGGATCCTCCGCGAATTCCAGCCGGACGCGGTGATCGGCGTCGGGGGCTATGCGTCGGGGCCGGTGGTGCTGATGGCGCGGATCGCCGGCGTACCGACGGCGATCTGCGAGCAGAACTCGATCCCCGGGCTCACCAACAAGATCCTCGGCAGGATGGTGCGCGCGGTGTTCGTGTCGTTCGACGGGACCCGCCGGTTCTTCCGGCCGGCCAGGACCGTGGTGAGCGGCAATCCGGTGCGCCGCGGGCTGGTGCAGAAGCTGCTCGATGCAAGCGCTGCGACGCCGTACGCTGCATCCCCCGCCACGTTGAACGCGGTCTCACCCACCGGCGAGTCGCCCCGCGCTTCCGCGGAATCGCCGATGGCCGCGTCGGGTGACGCTTCCGCGGAAGCGTCGGGGGCAGGCTCGCACAAGGCGGTGAGCCCAGCTCGGAATGCGCCCGCGATGGTGCACATCCTGGTCAGCGGCGGCTCGCTCGGCGCGGTCGCGGTCAACCCGCTGGCCGCCGACGCGCTGATCGCGCTCGCGCGCGAGGCGGCGCTGGTGATCGTTCACCAGACCGGCGACAAGGGGCTCGCCGACACCGTCGAGCGGTATCGCGCCGCCGGGGTCGCCGCCGAGTGCCACGCGTTCATCAAGGACATGGCCGCCGCCTACCAGCGCGCGGACGTGATCGTCAGCCGCGCCGGTGCAACCACGGTCGCCGAGCTGGCGATCACCGGCAAGCCAGCCGTGTTCATCCCGTACCCGTTCGCCGCTGACAACCACCAGGAGCTCAACGCGCGCGAGATGGCCGACGCCGGGGCGGCCCTGATGTTCCGGCAGGCCGAGCTGACGGCCGACAAGCTCGCCGATGCGCTGCGCCCTCTGGTAACCGATCCGGCGCGCCGCGCCGAGATGGGCGCCCGGATGAAACGATGGGCCCGCCCGACCGCTGCGGCAGCGGTCATCGACTGGTGCGAGTCGCAGCAACCCGCGCGAGGCACTCCGTCCCGGTGACGCGCGGCGCCGGCTCGCTGCACCGGATCGCGTCTCACGCCGGCTCGCCGGCGAGGATGTCAACTCGGCCACCGGCGGCGGGCCCGCGGTCTGCAGAGGCAACTGCGGGAACGCGGCGAGCGTTCCGCAGGCCCAGGGCGACGGCACCAGCGCGAGGCGATGCGAGGGACAGCCTGGTGTAGTGTCAGCGCATGGTGATCTGGCGGATGTGCACACTGCTGGCGCTGGCATCGTGCGCATCGGCGACGACGGCGACGACACCGCCGGCGAGGACGGCGGCCGGGGCGGGCGAGCCGGCCACGAAGCCGGCCGGACGAGCCGCAGCGCCGCCCGCCGCAGCGCCGCCCGCCTCGACCAGGGCGGACCGGCCGGACGGCCAGGTGAACATCACGCCGCCGGTGCGGATCAGCGGCGATCCGAACGTCGTCCCGCCCGACTCGGTCAAGCAGGAGATGGTGAGCGCCCGGCAGCCCCTGCTGACCGGCGCGTTCAAGGTGTGCGTCGACCTCGACGGGAACGTGACGGCGGTGACGACGCTCTCGCCATCCGGCCATCCGGAGTTCGATCACCTGGTGATCGAGCGCGCGAAGACCTGGCAGTACCGGCCCGGGCTGCTCGACGGCAAGCCGACCCGGGTCTGCACCGGCGTGACGCTGGTCTACTACCAGCCGGCGTTCTCCGCCGCCGGGATGCGGCTGAGCGGCCTCCACCAGCGCGTGTTCGATGCGATCGCCGCGGCGCCGGACTGCCGGCAGCGCGAGCAACTGCTGCACCAGTTCGCCCGCGAGCACGCCGCCAACATCGCCGCGGTCGACCGCGAGATCGAGGCCTACGACGCCCGGCGGGCACCGGCCGGCAGCGCGACCCGGCCCCACACCGGCTTCAGCGAGGACCTGCTGAGACGGACCGCACCCTACGTCGCGATCTGCGACAACGAGGAGGCCCTCATCACGGCCCTGTTCGACGCCGGGCTCCGGCTGGCGAGCCGGTAGCCGGCACCGCGAGGCAGCCGCCACCGGCGCAGCGACAAGTCTGCTAAGAACCCCCGGCCCGGCATGCTCTGGCCGGCTGACGCGTTGATCCAGACGAGGACCCGATGTTTCGCAAGCAGGACACCAAGATTCACTTCGTCGGTATCGGCGGCATGGGGATGTGCGGGCTCGCCGAGGTGCTCACCAACATGGGGTACCAGGTCTCGGGCTCGGACCTGAACGACACCGAGATCACCCGGCACCTGGCGAAGATCGGCTGCACGGTGAAGCAGGGCCACCGCGCGGAGCACCTGGGGGAGGCCGACGTGGTGGTCGTGTCGAGCGCGATCAAGGGCTACAACCCCGAGGTCGAGGCCGCGCGGGCACGCCAGATCCCGGTGATCCCGCGCGCCGAGATGCTCGGCGAGCTGATGCGGATGAAGTACGGGATCGCGATCGCCGGGGCGCACGGCAAGACCACCACGACGACGATGCTGCACACCGTGCTGATGGCAGCCGGGCTCGACCCGACGGCGGTGATCGGCGGCCGGGTCAACTCGCTCGGCCTGGCCAACGCGCGGTGGGGCAAGAGCGACTACCTGGTCGCCGAGGCCGACGAGAGCGACGGCTCGTTCCTGACCCTGACGCCGACGGTCGCGGTGGTGACCAACGTCGATGCCGAGCACCTGGATCACTACGGCACGTTCGACAACGTCAAGAAGGCGTTCACCGACTTCTGCAACCGGGTGCCGTTCTTCGGGATGAGCGCGCTGTGCCTCGACGACGCCGGCGTGCAGGCGATCCTGCCCAACCTGACCAAGCGCTACACGACGTTCGGGATCGCCTCGCAGGCGACCTACCGGGCGCGCCACATCCGGCACGACGGCCTGATCACGCGGTTCGTGGCGTGGCGCCAGGCCGATGAGCTCGGCGAGGTCGCGCTGCCGATGCCGGGCACCCACAACGTGCTGAACGCGCTCGGCGTGCTCGCGGCCGCCGACTTCCTGAAGATCCCGTTCGCCACCTGCGCCCAGGCGCTGGCGCAGTTCGAGGGCGTGGCGCGGCGGTTCACGGTGCGCGGCGAGGTCGGCGGGGTCACCGTGGTCGACGACTTCGGCCACCACCCGGCCGAGGTCCGCGCGACGCTGGCGGGTGCGCGCGCGGCGTTCACCGGCCGCCGCGTGATCGCCGCGTTCCAGCCCCACCGCTACACGCGGACGCGCGATCAGCTCGGGGAGTTCGCGCAGGCGTTCCACGACGCCGACCAGGTGGCGATCTGCGACATCTTCGCCGCCGGCGAGAAGCCGATCGACGGGGTGTCGAGCGAGGCGCTGGTCCGGCTGGGACGCGAGGCCGGCCACCCCGGGATCGCGTACATCCCGCGGCGCGAGGACCTCGCAGCGTGGCTCGATGCCCAGGCCAGGCCGGGAGACCTGGTGATCACGCTCGGGGCCGGCAACATCCAGCTGGTGTGCAACGAGGTGATCGCGCTGCTCGAGCAGCGGCTCGGCGCAGCGACCCGCAAGAACCTGGTCCGGATCGACGAGTCGAGCGCCACGGTGGCGCGCTAGCTGGCCCGTGCCTGGGCCAGGCCTGGGCCAGCCCTGGGCCAGGCCTGTGCCAGCCCTAGGCCAGGGCCGACGCGACGTAGACGCCGCGGCCGATCGGGCCGCTCGGGTCGTAGGTCACGGCCAGCCCGGCGGCGGAGAACGCAGCGAGCATCTCGTCGACGGTGAACAGCCCGAGCTCGTGGACCTCGGTCGACTGGCGCGTCCCGTCCGGGCCCTCGAACGTGTACTCGAAGTACAGCCGGCAGCGCTCGCCGTCGCGCTCCGAGCGGTGGGTGCGGGTGACGCGCCGGCCATCGGCCTCGACGGTGTGCACGCCGGCCGTGCCGGGACAGAACGCCTCGGGCGTGAGGAACGGCTCGACGACCGCCACGCCGCCGGGCACGAGGTGATCGCGCAGGCAGGCCAGCGCCTCGCGTAGCCGCGGCAGCGTGACCACGTAGCCGATCGAGCCGAACAGGCTGAGCACGACGTCGTAGGACCGGCCGAGGTGGAAGTCGGCCATGTCGGCGACGTCGAACCGGCCGTGCGGGCACTTCGCGCGGGCGATCGCGACGAACGCGGGGTCGAGATCGACGCCGTCGACCTCGAAGCCGTGAAGCTCGCGGAGCACGCGCGCGTGCTCCGCGGTGCCGCACGCGACGTCGAGCAGCGTCCGGCAGCGCGGGCGGGCTCGGCGGAGCAGGCCTGCGACCTGGCCTGCCTCGGCAGAGTAATCCTTGATGGGCGTGTAGATCAGATCGTACAGCGCAGCCGACTCGGAGTACATGCCGGTCCTCCCCTGCTCACCGCAGCGCGGGGGGGGCGCGGCGAGCTTCGACACCTGAGCATGAACTGCTGTGACAGGCACGCACTTCGTGATTGCCCGGATGGGCGTGCGGACGCGCGCGGCTGCAGCGTGGCGATAGCGCGCAGCCGCGTGACGACGAGTGCATGAAGTGCGCGCGAGGCGCGCGCCAAGCGGTGATTGCTCGGGGATCTCCCTGGAATTTTCCGGCGACAGCGCGCGTTGCAAACGTTGATGCGCGCCGCCGAGGAGATCTATCGTGGTCCGGTGGTTAGCCCACGAGCCGGCAGTGAAGTCGAGCTGATCGGCGACGAGGAGCCCGGCGACGGCGAGTCCGCCGCGGTGGACAACCCTCGCTCGCAGCTCGCTCCGGACGCCCGGCGCGCGCTGCGCGAGCTGCTCGGCGACGGGGTGCGGTTCGACGAGCCGATGCGGCGCCACACCACGCTCAAGATCGGCGGCCCGGCGGATGCATTCGCCGAGCCCGCGCGCGCCGCCGAGGTCGCCGCGCTGGCGCGCTGGTGCGCAGCGGCCCACGTTCCGATCACCGTGGTGGGCGGCGGCTCCAACCTGATCGTCCGCGACGGCGGGATCCGCGGCGTGGTGCTCGCGACCCGGCGGCTGCGCGGCCTCACGCTGGTCCCGCCGTCGACGATCCACGTCGAGGCCGGGGTGTCGACCGGCAAGGTGCTGTCGCTGGCGCTGCACCACGATCTCGGCGGCGTCGAGTTCCTCGGCGGCGTGCCCGGCTCGATCGGCGGCGGCATGATCATGAACGCCGGGACCTACCTCGGCGAGTTCAAGGACGTCACGATCCGGGTCGACACCGTGCGGCTCGCCGACGGCGAGCTGATCCGGCGCGACCACGCCGCGTGCGGGTTCCGCTACCGCGGCAGCGATCTGCCGGCGAGCGAGGTCGTGGTCGCCGCCGAGCTGGTGCTGCGGCCGCGGCCGCGCGCCGAGATCCAGGCCGAGGTCGCGGCGCTGCGCAAGCGGCGCGCCGAGCGGGAGCCGAAGAAGGTCGCGAGCAACGGCTCGACGTTCAAGAACCCACCCGGGGACTTCGCCGGCCGGCTGATCGAGGTCGCCGGCTGCAAGGGCTGGCGCGAGGGTGACGCGGTGTGCTCGCCGGTCCACGCCAACTGGCTGGTCAACACCGGCCGCGCCACCGCCGCCGAGCTGACCCGGCTGATCGAGCGCGTGCGCGCCGAGGTCGCCCGGGTCCACGGCATCGACCTCGACCTCGAGGTCAAGATCATCGGAGAGGACTAGCCATGTCGCATCGATTCGCAGGTCGCCGCGTCGCCGTCGTGATGGGCGGGCTGTCCGCCGAGCGCGAGGTGTCGCTCCACACCGGCGCGGGCGTGCTGGCCGCGCTGCTCGAGCGCGGCTGGGACGCCGTCGCGATCGACTGGGCGCCCGGGACGAGCCTGGCCCGGCTGCTCGAGGCCTCCGGCGCCCGGGTGGTATGGAACGCGCTGCACGGAACCTACGGTGAGGACGGCGCGGTCCAGGGGCTGTGCGCGTGCCTGCAGATCCCGTGCACCGGGTCGGGGGTCCTCGCGAGCGCGCTGGCGATGGACAAGGTGATGTCCAAGCGGATCTTCGAGAGCAACGGGCTGCCGACCCCGCGCTGGCGCCTGCTGCCGCACGAGTCGAGCCCCGGCGACGCCGCGGCGCTGGCAGACTGGCCGCTGCCCTACGTGGTCAAGCCGGCCAACGAGGGCAGCTCGGTCGGGGTCAGCATCGTCGACACCCCGGACCAGCGCGACGCCGCGCTCGCGCTCGCCCGCACGTTCCACGGCCCGGTGATCGTCGAGGAGTACATCGCCGGGACCGAGGTGTTCGTCGGGATCCTCAACGACCGCGTGCTGGGCTCGGTCGAGGTCCGGCCGGCGACCCGGTTCTATGACTACGAGGCCAAGTACAAGCGGACCGACACGCAGTACCTGATCCCGCCGGAGCTGCCGGCGCACGTGATCGAGCGGACGCAGGACATCGCACTCGCCGCGTACCGCGCGCTCGGCTGCACCGGCCACGCGCGGCCCGACCTCCGGATCTCGACCGCAGGCGAGCCGTTCGTGCTCGAGGTCAACACGTTGCCCGGGCTGACCAAGACCAGCCTGCTGCCCAAGATCGCGCGCAGCGTCGGGATGGACTATCCGACGCTGTGCGAGCACATCCTGGAGACCGCGTCGACGATCTGAGCGGCTCGCGGTGAGCCATCCCTTCTTGCAGGCCATCACTTCTTGCAGGCCAGCTCGTACACCTTGGTCCAGGTCTTGCCCTTGTCGGGCGAGAACTCCCCCGACATCTTCGCGCCGGCCTTCGGATCCGACAGGTCCTCGTGATCGCGGAACAGGGCGTCGCCCATCATCGGCGAGGGAGAGTGCGACGTGAGCTCCCAGTCGACCTTGTGGTCCTTCTCACCCGCCGACTCGCCGGTGGCCCAGTTGCCGCCGCTCTCGACCATCACGCGGGTCCACCTCTTGGTGCCCGGGTTGAACGTGGTGAACGACTCGAAGTGGAACGGCTCCTTGCCCATCTTCGAGTCGAACGTGCCGTGCAGCCACCAGTTGTTCACGTCGAGCTTGATCGTCATCGTGCCGGTGGTGTCCACCATCTTCATGGTGTGATCCATGCCCTGGCCCTTGCAGTGCCAGGTGCCGGCGGTGCCCTTGGCCATCGCGGCGAGCTCGGCCGGCGGACCCATGTCCTGCCCGCCGCCGGCCTTGGCGTCCGCCTTGGGAGCGTCGGTCCTGGGTTGCGCCACGGCGAGGCCGGTCATCCCGACCATCGCAATTGCCACTCGCGAGAAGGTGTTCATCGGTCATGCTCCTGGTGAAGAAACGCGCGGACTGTACGCAAACGCGGGATCGTGACATCGGCGCGCGCCGTGTTCCGTGCCACGGACGCGGTGCCGCGGAAGCTACCGCGGTACCGTCGCACTGAAACCTCACGGCGCTTCGCGGGTCCTATCGACGTGCCCCCCTCCCTCGTATTCATCGCGCTCGCGAGCGCCGCGCTGACCGGCTGCGGCGGGGCCCCGCACGGCCCGGCGGGGCCGGCCGCGCCCGAAGCCGCCTCGGATGCGCCGGCCCAGAAGATCACGGACGCGAAGCCGGAGGCGCCGCGCGGTCCGGACCCGGATCTGCACCGCCCCCCGCAGCGCAAGCTGCTCGACATCGACTGGACGAAGGTCACCCTCACGGACGATGCCGCGGCGCTCGCGGTGTGGCGCCGGATCGCGCCGACCGGCGCCGACTGGGATGACAAGCTGCAGGAGGTGCCGGCGCAGGCGGGGCGGCCGCTCGCGCTCGCGGTGCTGCACGGCGGGCAGTTCCTGTGCACGCCGCCGGCGACCGGCGACTGCGCGCGGCCGGCCTACGAGGTCGATGCTCCCGCCGAGACCGCCGGGTTCGATGATCCGTGCCTGCGCCGGCTGCACGCGCTGTGGTCGCTCGACCAGCTCGAGGCCGGCGACCTGCCCGCGATCCACGACGCGCTGCTCGGGATCGCCCAGCTGCCGCCGCCGGAGTCCCAGCTGGTCGAGGCCGCGATCCGCGCCGTGCCCGAGACCGATCAGGACACCCGGCTCGCGCTGCTGGCCCGCGGGTGGCGCGCCGGGCAGCGCGACCTGGTCGGCGGGGCGCTGGGCGGGTTCGACGAGCCGCACCTGGTCGCCGCGGTCCACGATCACCACATCGACCCTGCGCTGGACATCCTGTCGGCCGAGGGCGACCGCGCGCTGTACCTCGCCGCGGTCAACGACGGCGCACTCGCACCGCCCGCCCGCACCGCCGCGATCGGCGATCTGGTCGCGCTCGCCGCGGCATCGGGCCCCGACGCCAAGCTGCCCACCGACCTGACGGCCGCGCTGGTCACCGCGACCCGGGCGACCGACTGCAGCGTCGCCGCGGCCGCCGCCCGGGCGCTCGCCCAGCACAGCGACCGGCGGTTCGTACCGAGGCGGCCGCGCACCGCGAGCACCGCTCCGCTGATGCGCGCGCTGTGCGTGCTCGCCAGCTACGAGGCGCTGCTCGGCAACGACGAGCCGTCGCTGGTGCCCGACTACGTGCCGAAGCGCGGGCTGGAGCGCATGACGATCACCTACGATCCGCTGTCCGACGACGACCCCGACGGCGATGGCGATCCGCACACCAGCCACACCGCCGAGCTGGTCCCGCGCGCCGAGGCCGTGCTGCCCGAGCTCGAGGACCTGGTGCGCGCGATGCAGCACTGCACCGGCACGATCTGCGTCTCCGACGATCACGAGTTCCGCTTCGTGTGGCAGCGGTCCGGCGGCGACACGCTGCTGTCGCGGATCGAGCTCGCCGACCGGCCGCCCTGCACGCCCGCGGCACCGAGCTCCCCCAAACCCTGAGACTTCCTGGCGTTGCGCGCGCCCGTCTGGATCTTGCGAGCCGCTGTGGCACGATACGGTCCTCGATGTCCGCGCCGCGCTGGCTCCCCGTGTTCGTCCTGGCCGCGTGGATCGGGCTTGCCGCGCTGGCAGGCGAGGCCCGTGCCCAGGTGTTCCGCTCGCGCACCGGCAAGGGCGCCCCGGTGGCGAAGGCCGCGCCGGCACCGGCGGCCCGAGCGGCCGCGCCGGAGTCAGCCGCGGGTGCCCGCAAGGCCACCCCGGTCGCCGCGGCACCGGCCACCGCCCCGTCGAAGGCGAAGAAGGCTCCCGCCGCCACCTCGCGGCGCACGGTCGCCAAGAAGAAGCACCGCAAGGCGCGCGAGGCTGACGAGGATGATGACGAGGTGACGGTCCAGGACGACGACGAGTGACGCTGCCCCGAACCGTCACGGCCCGCGCCGTGATCGGCCTGTGATCGCGCGTACGCTCGGCGGTGAAGAGGCGCCTGTCGAGGTCGAACTGAACCCCACGCGCCGGTTCACCGCTGAGAGCCTGTTCAGGCTCATCGCCGGGAGCGCACCGACGCTGCTTCGGCGATCGCGTCGCGACCGCCAAAAAATTGCCTCGGTGATCGGCCCATGCGTATTTCGAGAACCATGGATCGATCCCGTCATCCGGCCCGCCGCGACGCTCGTCGCGACGCTCGTCGTGATGCGCCCCGGGATGCCGGACGCGACGCGGCCGGCATCCCTCGCCTCGCTGCGCCGGCATCGTCGCGGCTGACGCTGCGCCGGCCGCGCAACCGCCGCCGCGCGGGATCGGTGTGGTCGCGGCTGCCGCCGCCCTCGGCGATCGCCGACGCCTGCGGCCGGCTGGTGCGGCGATCGTTGCCCGCGGCCGCGGCGCTCGCGGCGCTCGCGGTGGTCGGCGGCGCGCTGTGGGCCGGGTACCGCTGGCTCACCCGCTCACCGCGGTTCGCGATCACCGAGATCGCCGTCCATGGTGCGCACCGCGTCGATCCGGATGCGCTGCGCGCCCGGCTGCCGATCCGGATCGGCGACAACGCGTTCGCCGACCTGACCGCCGCTGCCCGCGCCGCCGGCGACGACCCGTGGATCGCCGCGGTCGAGGTCCGCCGCATGCTGCCGCACACGATCGTCGTCGAGATCCGCGAGCACACCGCCGCCGCGGTCGCCGCGCTCGGCGAGGACGAGCTCTACCTGGTCGATCCCGCGGGCCGCCCGTTCAAGCGCGCCGCGATCGCCGCCGGCGAGGCCGTTGGCCTGCCGATCCTCACCGGGCTCGACCGCGCCGCGTTCGCCGCCGATCCGGCCGGCGCCCTGGCCACGCTGCGCGCCGCGATCGCCGCGGTCGAGCGCTGGCGCGCAGCCTACCGCCCGGCGATCGGCGAGCTCCACATCGACCCGCACGGCGCCGTCACGCTGTACACCTACGATCCCGCGATCGCGATCCAGCTCGGCGCGCTCGGCGACGCCGCCGGCGCCCGGCTGCACGCGTTCGACGACGCCTGGGCCGGGCTCAGCGGCGCCGAGCGCGCGCGGACCCGCGCGATCCACCTGGGCGCCCGCCCCGACCACGTCACCGTCGCGTTCGCCACCGACTAGAGAGCACCATGGCCAAGACCAAGACCAGCGAGATCATCGTCGGCCTCGACATCGGCACCACCAAGATCGCGTGCATCGCCGGCGAGGTCACCGAGGACGGCGTCGACATCATCGGGATCGGCACCGCGCCGTCCAAGGGCCTGCGCCGGGGGTACGTCGTCAACATCGACGCCACGGTGTCGTCGATCCAGCAGGCGGTCGACGAGGCCGAGAACATGGCCGGCTGCGAGATCTCGACGGTCTACGCCGCGATCTCGGGCGCCCACGTCCGCGGCCTCAACTCGCACGGCATCGTCGCCGTCAAGGACAAGGAGGTCCGCGATGTCGACGTCGCCCGCGTGATCGAGCAGGCCAAGGCGGTCGCGATCCCGATGGACCGCGAGGTGCTCCACGTCCTGCCGCAGCAGTACGTGGTCGACGACCAGGACGGCATCCGCGATCCGCGCGGCATGACCGCGGTCCGGCTCGAGGCCCGCGTCCACATCGTGACCACCGCGGTCGCCTCGGCCCAGAACGTCATCAAGTGCGCCAACCGCTGCAACCTCCAGGTCGCCGATATCGTGCTCGAGTCGCTCGCGTCGTCGCAGGCGGTGCTCGAGGACGACGAGAAGGAGCTCGGCGTCGCGCTGGTCGACATCGGCGGCGGGACGTGCGACGTCATGGTGTACTGCGACGGCGCGATCGTCCACACCTCGGTGCTCGCGCTCGGCGGCGGTCACGTCACCAACGACATCGCCACCGTGCTGCGCACGCCGCTCGACTCGGCCGAGAAGATCAAGAAGAAGTACGGCTGCGCGTGGCGCAACCTGATCGACGACAGCGAGAAGATGGAGGTCCCGTCGGTCGGCGGCCGCGGCCCGCGCGTCATGCTGCGCCGCGAGCTGGTCGCGGTGATCGAGCCGCGGATCGAGGAGATCTTCGAGCACGTCAAGAAGGAGCTGATGCGCTCGGGCTACTTCGACAGCCTGGCCGCCGGCGTCGTGCTGACCGGCGGCGCGACCGCGATGGACGGCGTCGGCGACGTCGCCGAGCAGGTGCTCGGGCTGCCGACCCGGCGCGGCGTGCCGACCAAGATCGGCGGCCTGGTCGACGTCGTGCGCTCGCCCGCGTACTCGACCGGCGTCGGCCTGGTCATGTTCGGCGCCGACCAGGGCCAGAGCATCCAGATGCCCGCGCGTGGCGAGGACCGGCCCGGCATGTTCAAGCGCGCGTGGAGCCGGTTCGCGGAGATGTTCTAGGCGCGCAGGCGCACGTCGAGGAATCGTCCAACCCGCGCCGCAAAAAGTTGCCCGCACCGAACGCCCACTTTCATATGGGCCTACCAGGGGGAAGCACAGACCATGGCACTCATCGAATTCGACGACGTCAGTCACGCGAAGATCCTCGTCATCGGCGTCGGTGGCGGGGGCGGCAACGCGGTCAACACCATGATCAGCGGCAACCTGGACGGGGTCGAGTTCGTGGTCGCGAACACCGACATGCAGGCCCTCGAAGCCAACATGGCGCCGCACAAGATCCAGCTCGGCAACGCGCTGACCAAGGGCCTGGGCGCGGGTGCCAACCCCGAGGTCGGCCGGCGCGCCGCCGAGGAGAGCCTGCAGCAGATCGCCGATCTGATCGCGGGCGCCGACATGGTGTTCGTGACCGCGGGGATGGGCGGCGGCACGGGCACCGGCGCGGCGCCGGTGATCGCCCAGATCGCCCGTGACTGCGGCGCGCTCACCGTCGGGGTGGTCACCAAGCCGTTCGGCTTCGAGGGCAAGAAGCGCGCCCGCCAGGCGAGCGAGGGCATCGAGTGCCTCGAGACCGCGGTCGACACGCTGATCGTGATCCCCAACAACCGGCTGCTCGCCCTGGTCGGCGCCCAGACCTCGATGGTCGAGGCATTCCGCAAGGCCGACTCGGTGCTGCTCAACGCCGTGCAGGGCATCAGCGACCTGATGACCGTGCCCGGCCTGATCAACGTCGACTTCGCCGACGTCCGCACGATCATGAGCGGCATGGGCCGCGCGCTGATGGGAACCGGGATCGGCACCGGCAAGCGGCGCGCCACCGAGGCCGCCGAGACCGCGATCAGCTCGCCGCTGCTCGAGGACGTCAGCATCGACGGCGCGACCGGCATCCTGATCAACATCACCGGCGGCCCCGACCTCACGCTGCACGAGGTCAACGAGGCATCGTCGCTGATCCAGCAGGCGGCGCACGAGGACGCCAACATCATCTTCGGCTCGGTGATCGACCCCAACCTCAGCGAGGAGGTCCGGATCACCGTGATCGCGACCGGGTTCAACCACTCGGCCAAGACCCAGGCCGTCGCGCCGCACGCCCACACCACCGACCGCCACCCGGCGCCGATGGTCCGGCCGCGCACCGCCACCGCGTCGCCCCAGATCCCGCTGCCGTACGCGAGCTCGAGCCAGATCACCAAGGAATATCCGGTGCTGTCGGCCAGGCGGCCTCCGGCGCAGATCATCGAGGAGCCCGAGATCAACATCGACTGGGACCGGCCCGACACCGGCGAGCTGACCGCGGTGGAGCAGGCGCTCGCCGACCTCGCCGAGCCGGTGCCCGACTCCGAGCACGCCCGGATGGCGAGCGGCTCGGGCCCCGCGCCGGTCGACGGCGCGCCGCTGGTCCAGCCCGATCGCAAGCGCGCCCAGTCGCGCCCGAGCATGAAGGCCGTCCTGTCCGGCGAGATCGACACCGAGGCCGAGCTCGACGTCCCGACGTTCATCCGCCGTCACAGCGCCACGCAGCCATAGCCGCGGACACTGGTACGGCCTCCAGGCATGCGCAGGGCCCAGGTGCAGGGCCGCGCGACGCGACGCGCGGTGGGCTGGTACGGCCTCCAGGCATGCGCAGGGCCCAGGTGCAGGGCCGCGCGACGCAGCCATAGCGTCGGCGCGCGGTCAACCCACCGGCAGCCGGATCACCATCTGGTCGCTGGACGAGGTGCACCACAGCCGGCCGCCGCCGTCGCGCGCGATGACGAAGCCGGCGATCGCGATCGCCTCGCCCGCGGTGGGCGCCTGCAGCGGCGAGCTCTGCAGCGTGAGCTCGACGGCGTCGTCGACCGGGGTCCCGCCGATCGCGAGCGTGCGGCCGCGCCCGGTGCCGGCCGCTGCGTCGATCGCGAGCGACAGGGCGTGGATCATCGGCGCCACGCCGACGTTGACCATCACCCCGGCGGGCGCAGCGCCGCGCAGCGCCACGCCGACCCGCTCGGTCGCACGGGCGACCAGCTCGTCGAGCGCGATCACGGTCCTGGCCGCCGGACGGGTCAGCGTGCGGTTGAGGTTGAGCAGCGCGTTGAGCTCGCGCGACGCCTCGAGCGCGGTCTCGACGGCGCGGATCAGCTGCGGGTCGCCGTTCTCGGTGAGCTCGGTGAGCTCGTCGAGCGCCATCACCAGGCCCTGCAGCTTGGACGCGCAGTCGTGGTGGAACGCCGGTGCGCGCGAGCCGACCATCGCGAGCTGGTACAGACTGGCGGGAGAGATCACCGGATGGCGCGCACACGGCGCGCCGGTCTCATCGACGTGATCAGGGACGGCGGTCACGGGACGGCGCTCGCGCGGGGCTCGGGGGTCACGGGATCTCCAGTTCCGGGGGAAAGCCGATCAGGCCCAGGCTCGCCGCCTCGGCCCACGGAGCGTCGGTGACCTGGTGGATCTCGTCTGGCCCGCGCGTGACCTGCGAGATCCCAGGGTACTCGGCCTCCAGCGCCGTGTGCAGCGCACTGCGGCGCTCGCGGCGCTCGCGGTCCCCGGACATCGCGAGCAGCTCCTTGTTGCGCGCGACCCCGGCCTGCACCGCGCCACGCAGCTGCTCGTTGTCGAACGGCTTGTTGAGGAACCGGAAGATCTCGCCCTGGTTGATGCCGTCGATCGCGGTCTCCAGCGTGCGCTTGCCGGTGAGCAGGATCCGCACGGTCTCGGGCCGGATCCTGCGGGCGTGGCCCGCGAGCTGGGCGCCGGTCATCTCCGGCATCTCGTAGTCCGAGACCAGCACGGCGATGTCGTCGCTGGCGATCCAGCCCAGCGCCTCGCTGGCCGAGGTCGTCGAGAGAACGACCAGCGCCTCGCGCCGGAGGCAGCGCACCACCGTGCTCAGCATCGCCTCGTCGTCATCGACACACACGATCACCGGGTTCTTGCTCGCCATGGCGTTCGCTCAGCTCGACAACCAGCGCCGCCAGCCGCGGCGATCGGTGACCCGCTCGACCTCGTCGAGCGCGACCAGCAGCGCCCGCATCCCGGGAAACCGCGCCTGCGGGGTCTTCTGCAGGCACGTCGTGACGATATCCGCCAGCTTGGGCGGCAGCGGACCGTGCGGGCTCTCGACCAGCGGGATCGGGGCCGTGAGGTGCATCATGCACAGCGTGCGCAGGTCGTCGTGGTGGTACGGCGGGTGGCCGGTGAGCAGCTCGAACAGCACGGCGCCGAGCCCGTACTGATCCGAGCGATCGGTCGGCGCGAGGCCGCGCAGCTGCTCGGGCGAGATGTACGCCGGCGTGCCGAGCACGAACTCGGGGTTCTCGTTGCGCAAGCCCTCGCCGGCGAGCTCGGCGAGGCCGAAGTCGACCAGCTTGACGCTGAGCTCGCCCGATCGCGCCTCGGTCCCGGTCCCGGTCCCGGTCCCGGCCCCGGCCCCGGCCCCGGCCCCGGCGTCGACCCCGGCGTCGACCACCAGCACGTTCGACGGCGTGACGTCGGCGTGGACCACGCCGCGATCGTGGGCGGCGGCCAGCGCGTTGGCGAGCTGGCGCGCGATCAGCACGACCTCGCCGGGCGGCAGCGGCCCGGTGGCGACCAGATCGGCCAGGCTCTGACCCTCGAGCAGCTCCATCACGAAGTACGGCCGGCCGTCGGGCAGGTGGCCGAAGTCGACGACATCGACGATGTTGGGGTGGCGGACCCGGGCGGCGGTCCGGGCCTCGCGCAAGAACTTCTGGGCCGCGCCCGGATCGCGCTCGATCACCTTGGTGCGCAGCACCTTGAGCGCGTAGCGCCGGGCGAGCGCGATGTGCTCGACCTCGAACACGGTGCCCATCCCGCCCTCACCGAGGAACTCGTGGACGCGGTACTGGCCGACCACGTCGCCGTGTGCCGGACCGATCGGCGGACCGGCGCCCGCCGGCGCGCGGCCGCGCACCCCCATCACCATTAGATCGGCGCACAGCGAGATGCCGGGCCGGACGGTGATCACGATCTCGGCCTCGCGCACTCCCGAGCGCACCGGCAGCACCGCGCTCGACGCGTGCACCGCCGCCAGGTCGATGTCGGCGAGGAACGCGAGCCGCGCGATCACCGCGGAGCCGAGCTGGGCATCGACCGCGACCGTGGTCAGCACCTGCGACGCGCGCTCCAGGGTAATCACGTACGCGTCGTCCGCCATCGCCATCGGCTCGATGTAGACCGCGTCGGCCTGCGCGCGCACCGCGGCCGCGAGGGTCACATCGGCGACCCGACATGGATCGGCGCACCGCGACGCTTGGATATGAGAGCCGGGGCCGGTCACCGCCATCACGCTCGCTCGCGTATATTACCAGCTCGATGACGGTCGATGCGGCTGCGGCGAGCGAATCCACACCGACCGGCGTGCGCGTGCTGGTGGTCGACGACGATGTGGTGATCTGCCGGCAGATGGCGGCCAACCTGTCCAGCGCCGGCTACCAGGTGGTGACCGCGCACGACGGCGCGCGGGCGCTGGCCCAGGCCCAGGAGACGCCGCCCGATCTCGCGATCGTCGATCTGGAGATGCCCGGGACCAACGGCCTCGACGTCATCCGGAAGCTGAAGGGAATGTTCGGACCGGCCGTGCACATCATCGTGATGACCGGCCACGACGACGAGGTCAGCCACGCCGAGGCGTTCGAGGCCGGCACCGACGACTTCGTCGTCAAGCCTACGGGAATGTCTGAGCTCAAGCGACGGCTCGCCGCGGCGACCCGCAACCACCGCGCGTTCGTCGAGGTTCGCGTCGCCAAGGAGGCCGCGGATCGGAGAATGGCGTACGGCGCCGAGGCCAGCGCACTGCTCGCCCACGATCTGAACAACGGCCTCGCGGTGTCGCTGTCGAACCTGCAGTATCTGCAGGAGGTTCTGACGCTCGGCACCGACGAGGCCGACGCGCTGGTCACCACCCTGCGCTCGCTGCGGCGGATGTCGAGCCTGGTCGCCAACTTCGTGGACATCGCGCGCTTCGAGGACGCTGCGGTCAAGCCGATGGTCGCTCCGACCCGGGTCCACCAGGTGCTGGAGTCGGTGCTCGAGGTGAGCGCATCCTCGCTGGCCCGCGGTGCCACGATCTCGATCGACTGCAAGGCTGACCTCATGGCGCGGTTCGACCCCGCGCTGGTCGAGCGCGTGCTCCACAATCTCGTGGGCAACGCGGCGCGGTATTGCAACCAGGGCGGAACGATCGCAGTCTGCGCACGGCGCTGGAACGACGACGACAGCGTCGAGATCACCGTGACCAACTCCGGACCGCTGATCGCCGACGACATCCGCTCGCAGCTGTTCGTCAAGTACGTGCGCGGCAAGGGCGGCAAGCGCGGGATGGGCCTGTATTTTTGTCGGCTGGTGGCCGAAGCCCATGGCGGAAGAATCGATCATGAGTCGACCGAGACCGGCCCCCGCTTCATCGTGCGGCTGCCCGGCCGCGCCTGACGCGTTTGGCTGCCGGCCGCGCGGCGCGCGTTGGGGTAAGGTCGATCGCAGGTAGTAGATGATGGTGCGGGTAGCGCATAACCCGAAGACTCACCTCGGGCGGGTTCTGGTCGTGGACGATGATCCGGCGATGCGCCGGCTGTGCGCCCGGACGCTCGGCCACGAGGGCTGGGACGTCGTGGTCGTCGACGGCGGCAAGGCGGCGCTCGACCGCGTCGCCGGCTCCGGCGCGCCGTTCGACTGCGTCGTGTCCGACGTCAACATGCCGGAGATGGACGGCTTCGCGCTGATCGCCGCGATCCGCCGGCACGACGACGACCTCCCGGTGCTGCTGATGACCGGCGACCCCTCGCTCGACGGCGCGGTCCGCGCGATCGACACCGGCGCGGTGTCGTACCTGTCCAAGCCGTTCGATCACGAGACCCTCGCGGCGGCGGTCGCGCGCGCGGCACGGCGGCACGGCGTGGCGCGGACGCGGCGGCGCGCGGCGCCCGAGCACGACGCCCACGACATCGCCGAGCGGTTCGACGCCGCGCTCGCGCGGTCGTGGATGGCGTTCCAGCCGATCTTCGACATCGCCTCCCACCGGCCGTTCGCCTACGAGGCGCTGATCCGCACCGACGAGGAATCGCTCAAGCGCGCCGACGTGCTGATCGCGACCGCCGAGCGGCTCGGCCGGATCCACGACCTCGGCCGCACCGTGCGCGCCGCGGTCGCGCGCGCCGCTCACGCCATCCCCGACGACGCGCTGATCTTCGTCAACGTCCACGGTCTCGAGCTGACCGACGAAGATCTGTTCGCCGACAGCTGCGCGCTCGCGCCGCTCGCGCCGCGGATCGTCCTCGAGATCACCGAGCGGATCGGGCTCGACGCGGTCGCCGGACCGGCGCGGGTCGCGATGCTGCGCCGGCGCGGCTACCGGATCGCGGTCGACGACCTCGGCGCGGGCTACGCCGCGCTCGGCGCGCTGGCCACGCTGGAGCCCGAGGTCGTCAAGCTCGACATGTCGCTGATCCGCGACATCGACGCCCACGCCACCAAGCGCCGCGTGGTCGGCGCGATCACCACGCTGTGCCGCGAGCTCGGCAGCCAGGTCGTCGCCGAGGGCGTCGAGACCCCGTCCGAGCTCGCCGCCGTGCGCGAGGTCGGCATCGAGCTGATCCAGGGCTTCCTGCTCGCCCGGCCGACCCGCGAGATCGTCGTCGTCCCGCTGCTGTGACCGCCCGGCTAGGCCGCGATCGCCAGCACGAGATCGAGGATCCGCCGGGTCAGGCCCCAGATCAGGTGGCCCTCGTAGGTCCAGCACGGGAACGTCACCGACGACGCGGGGTAGGTGTACGTGCCGTCGAGCGCGCCCGACGTGGCGAGGTCGAGCGGCAGCCAGAACGCGGCGAGCGCCTCGGGGCCGCACACCGGCTCGAGCGCGACCGGCGTCGCGAACACGAACGGCGTGACCTCGATCCCGGTGGGGCCCGACGACCGTGGGTGCAGCGGGTCGAGGTTGCCGAGCAGGTGCGCGCCGTCGAGCGCGATGCCGAGCTCCTCGCGGGTCTCGCGGATCGCGGTGACCCGGAGGTCGCCGTCGCTCGCCTGGTAGCCGCCGCCCGGGAGCGAGATGTGGCCCGACCACGGATCGCCGGCGCGCTCGGCGCGCTTCATCAGCAGCACGCGGGGCGCGGCGGCCTCGTGCAGCACCACCGCGACCGCAGCGCGCCGGCGGCCGTCGCCGGCAGGGCGGACCTCGCCGGGCGATAGCCGCGCGGCGAGCGCCTCGGTCAGCTTCGACACGCCGCTGAGCATAGCGCCTGGCGCCGGGAGGAGTAGGATGCCGGCCATGCGCGCGCGCCGGTTTGGCCCCGCCGGACCCGAGGTCCCGGTGATCGGGATCGGCACGTGGAACATGGAGCTCGACGACCGCGGCGCAGCGATCGCCGCGATCCGCCGCGCGCTCGACCTCGGGATGGTCCACGTCGACACCGCCGAGCTGTACGGCGCCGGCAAGGTCGAGCGCATGGTCGGCGAGGCGATCGCCGGCCGCCGCGACCAGGTGTTCCTGGTGTCCAAGGTGCTGCCGCGCCACGCGAGCTACGCCGGCACGATCAAGGCCTGCGAGGCCAGCCTGGCGCGGCTCGGCACCGATCACCTCGATGCCTACCTCCTGCACTGGCGCGAGGAGCTGCCGCTCGCCGAGGCGTTCCGCGCGTTCGACGAGCTGGTGCGCCAGGGCAAGATCCGGCGGTGGGGCGTGTCGAACTTCGACGATGCCGACCTCGAGGAGGCGCTCGCGGTGGTCGGGCCGCGCCGCACCGACACCCAGCTGGTGTGCAACCAGGTGCTCTACCACCTCGGCGAGCGGGCGATCGAGCACCGCGTCGGGCCGTGGTGCGAGCAGCACGGCGTCGCGGTGGTCGCGTACAGCCCGCTCGGCGGCCGCGGCGGGTTCGCCGACAGCCGCGCGCTCGATCCCACGGGGGGCGCTGCCCCCCGCCCCGCCGGCGGAGCCGTCGGGGTCCCCACCCCCCGTCTCGCTTTGCTCGACGGCGTCGCCCGGCGGCTCGGCGCGACGCCGCGCCAGGTCGCGCTCGCGTTCCTCGCGCGCCGGCCGGGAAGCTTCGCGATCCCCAAGAGCTCGCAGGCGCGCCACGTCGACGAGCTCGCCGGCGCCGGCGCGGTCGCGCTCGACGGCGATGCGATCGCGGCGATCGAGACCGCGTTCCCGCTCCGGCCGTGGCGCGGCCTGCCCACCTTGTGACGTGACCGGAGGCGATGACCCGATGACCCGCGAGCTCGACATCGTCCTGTTCGGCGCGACCGGCTTCACCGGCCGGCTGGTCGCCGACTACCTCGCCGGCGCCGCGAAGCGCGAGCCGCTGCGCTGGGCGATCGCCGGGCGGAGCCACGACAAGCTCGCCGCGCTCGCCCTGGGCGTGCCGATCATCGTCGCCGACGCGCTCGACACCGCCGCGATGCGCGCGCTCGCCCAGCGCACCACCTGCGTGTGCACGACCGTCGGGCCGTTCGCCCGCTACGGCAGCGAGCTGGTCGCCGCGTGCGCCGCGGCCGGCACGCACTACTGCGACCTGACCGGCGAGGTGCCGTGGATGCGCCGGATGATCGACGCCCACCACGACCGGGCGCGGTCGACCGGGGCGCGGATCGTCCAGCCCTGCGGGTTTGACTCGATCCCGAGCGACCTCGGCTGCTGGGCGACGCAGCAGGCGTTCATCGCCCGGTTCGGCGGCCCGGCGCGCAGGGTCACCGCGGTGTTCGGCGAGCAGAGCGGCGGGCTGTCGGGCGGCACGTTCGCCAGCGCGTTCGACATCGCCCGCGAGGCCGACCGCGATCCCGCCGTGCGCCAGCTGCTCGCCAACCCCTACGCGCTCGACCCGTCGATCTCGTCCCCGGCGGCCGAGCCGCGCCCGCCCGCTGCCGACGAGACCTCGATCCACTGGGAGCCCGCGCTCGGGATGTTCACCGTCCCGTTCGTGATGGCCCAGGTCAACACCCGCGTGGTCCGCCGCGGCCACGCGCTCGCCGGCTTTCCGTGGGGCAAGGACTTCGCGTACCGCGAGGTGATGTCGACTCCCGGCAGCCTGCGCGGCGCCGTCATGGCCGCCGGCATCACCGCCGGGATCGGCGCGCTCGGACTCGCGATGAGCCAGCCCTGGCTGCGCGACCGGCTCGCCCGCCGTGCGCCGCAGCCCGGCGACGGGCCATCCGCCGAGGCGCGCGCCCGCGGGCACTGGATCGTCCGGCTGGTCGCCGAGGGCGACGCCGGCGAGCGCCTAGTGTACGTCGCGTCCGATCGCGCCGATCCGGGCTACGGCTCGACCTCGAAGATGCTGGGCGAGGCGGCGCTGTGCCTCGCGCGGGACCCCCTGACCTCCCCCGGTGGGGTGCTCACGCCCTCGGTCGCGATGGCACAGCCGCTGCTCGATCGACTGCGCCGCGCCGGCCTGACCTTTGCGCCGGCCTAGGAGAGCTGGAATCCCAAGAAGGAGCCTCAGCTCGACGAGGGCCTGGCAGATCCACGGCCGCGCGGCGCGGCGCGCGGAGGGGTGAATCGCCCGGCTTTGCCGGGCGAGAGGGGACGGGAAAGTCCCCTCCACAATGACGCAGCGGTCGCGGCTGTGTTACACGCTCGCGCAGGAGCTTGCATGTTCGGTCGGTTTTTGCCCCGCGAGACCAGCTTCTTCGACTTCTTCGAGCAGCACGCCGCGCTGACGATCGAGGGCTCGAAGGAGTTCCTGGCGCTGGTGACCACCGGCAGCAACATCGCGGCGAGGTGCCGGCGGATCTCGGACATCGAGCACGAGACCGACACGATCACCCACCGCTGCGTCGAGGCGCTGCACAAGACGTTCATCACGCCGATCGATCGCGACTCGATCCACCGGCTGATCACCCGGATGGACGACGTGATGGACTTCGTCGAGGCCGCCGCCGAGCGCCTCGATCTCTACGAGCTGACGGTGATGACCGGCGACGTCCGCGACCTCGCCGACGTGCTCCACCGCTCGGCCCAGCAGGTCGAGGCCGCGGTCCGTGGGCTGCGCTCGCTGCGCGATCCGCAGGCCACGCTCAAGCTGTGCATCGACATCAACCGGCTGGAGAACGAGGCCGACGCGATCCTCCGCCGCTCGGTCGCCCGGCTGTTCAAGGAAGAGAAGGACCCGATCTTCGTGATCAAGTGGAAGGAGGTCTACGAGAACCTCGAGAGCGCGACCGACCGCTGCGAGGACGTCGCCAACATCATCGAGGGCGTGATCCTCGAGCACGCGTAGCCGGGCATGATCTCGGTCCTCGTCCTCGTCACGATCGTCACGGCGCTGATCTTCGACGTGATCAACGGGTTCCACGACGCCGCGAACTCGATCGCGACCGTGGTGTCGACCCGCGTGCTGTCGCCCAAGATCGCCGTGGTGTGGGCGGCGGTGTTCAACTTCATCGCCCTGTTCATCTTCCACCAGGGCGTCGCCGACACGATCTCGAAGATCATCACGATCGACCAGGGCCCGTCGTACGTCATCGTCGTGGTGTGCGGGCTGACCGGCGCGATCCTGTGGAACCTGTTGACCTGGCTGTGGGGCCTGCCGTCGTCGAGCTCGCACGCGCTGATCGGCGGGCTGTCGGGCGCCGGCATCGCGTTCCGCGGGACCTCGGTCCTGCAGTGGGACAACCTCGGCAAGACGCTCGAGTTCATCGTGCTGGCCCCGGTGATCGGCCTGGTGCTCGGCAGCCTGCTGATGTTCGCGGTGCTCTGGGTGTTCCGCGGGTTCCGGCCCCAGCGCGTCGACCGGATCTTCCGGATCGGCCAGCTCGCGTCGGCCGCGGCCTACTCGATCGGCCACGGCGGCAACGACGCCCAGAAGACGATCGGCGTGATCTGGGCGGTGATGATCGCCGGCGGCATGCTGGACGCCGGCACCGACAGCGCGCCGGCCTGGGTCGTGATCGCGTCGTACACCGCGATGGCGATCGGCACGGCGATCGGCGGCTGGCGGATCGTCAAGACCATGGGGATGGGGCTCACCCACCTGAAGCCGGTCGGCGGGTTCTGCGCCGAGATCGCCGGCGCGATCACGCTGTTCACCGCGACCGCGTTCAGGATCCCGGTGTCGACCACCCACACGATCACCGGCGCGATCATCGGGGTCGGCTCGGTCAACACCACGCGCGGCATCCGCTGGGCGGTCGCGACCCGCATCGTGTACGCCTGGATCTTCACGATCCCCGCAGCCGGCATGGTCGGCGCCGCCGGCGTCGCCCTCGCCCAGCTCACCGGCGCGCTGTGACGGGTGCCCGCCGCCGTGCGATACCTCGAGGCGTGAACGAGCGCTGGGACGTGATCGTGATCGGCGGCGGCCACAACGGCCTGGTCGCCGCCGGCCTGCTCGCCAGGCGCGGCCGCCGGGTCTGCGTGCTGGAGCGTCGCCCCGTGGTCGGCGGCGCCGCGATCACCGAGACCCCGTGGGGCCCGGACTTCAAGGTGACCGCGCTGGCCTACGTGGTGAGCCTGCTGCCGCGGACGGTGCTCGACGAGCTCGAGCTCGTGCGGTTCGGCTACAAGGTGTATCCCCAGTTCCCGTACTTCGCGCCGCGCCGCGACGGCCGCTACCTGATGATGTGCGATGACCCGGCGCGCCGCGCCGCTCAGATCGCCGGGTTCTCGACGCGCGACGCCGCCGAGATCGCCGGGTGGGACGCCTGGCTCGGACGGCTCGGCGCGCTGCTCGGGCCGATGCTCACCCAGGTCCCGCCCCGGCTGGGCAGCAAGCGACCGGCCGACCTGCTCGCCGCGCTGGGCGTCGCGTGGCGGCTGCGCAAGCTCAACGCGCGCGGGGTCGGCGACGTCACGCGGCTGATGACGATGAGCGTCGCCGACCTGCTCGAGGAGCGGTTCGAGTCCGACGCCGTGCGCGGCGCGCTGGCGGTGTCCGGCGTGATCGGCACCTGGGCCGGGCCGCGCTCGCCGGGCACCGCCTACGTCATGGCGCACCACAAGATGGGCGACGTCGGCGACGGCCAGCTCGGCTCGTGGGGCTTCCCCGAGGGCGGGATGGGCGGCGTGACCGGCGCGCTGCGCGCCGCGGCCGAGGCGTTCGGCGCGACGATCCGGACCGGGGCCGAGGTCGCCCGGATCCGCGTCCTCGACGGTCACGCCACCGGCGTCGTGCTCGCGAGCGGCGACGAGCTCGCCGCCGACGCGGTGATCGCCACCGCCCACCCCAAGATCACGTTCCTGCGCCACCTCGATCGCGGCGAGCTCCCCGACGACTTCGTCACCGCGATCGAGCGCTGGAAGACCCGCAGCGGCGTGGTCAAGGTCAACCTCGCGCTCGACCGGCTGCCCGACTTCACCTGCAAACCCGGGTTCGATCCCGAGGTCCACGGCGGCACGATCGTGCTCGCCGAGTCGCTCGACGATCTCGAGCGCGCGTTCCAGGACGCGGTGTCCGGCGCCCCGGCGCGGCTGCCGTTCGCCGACATCTGCATCCCCAGCGTGTTCGACCCGACGCTCGCCCCGCCCGGCAAGCACGTGATGTCGATGTTCACCCAGTGGGTGCCGCATGGCTTCGCCGCCGCGCCGCACAGCGCCGAGCTCGAGGCCTACGCCGATCGCCTGATCGCCCGGCTCGAGGAGATGGCCCCCGGGTTCGCGTCGTCGATCCTGCACCGCCAGATCATCGGCCCCCATGACATGGAGACCACCTACGGCCTGATCGGCGGCAACATCTTCCACGGCGAGCTGTCGGCCAGCCAGCTGTTCCACATGCGGCCCGCCCCGGGCTACGCCGACTTCACCACCCCGATCCGCGGCCTGTACCAGGCGTCGTCGGCGACCCACGGCGGCGGCGGCGTCACCGGCATCCCCGCGCTCCAGGCGGTCCGCCGCCTGCTGCGCGATACGTAGCCGGCGGTTCAGCCCAGGCGGGCCTCGGCGATCTCGAGGGCGCGGCCGACGCCGACCTCGACGTCGAACGCGTGGACGTCGAGCACCGCAGCCCAGTGATCGAGCCGGTGGGCGAGCGCGGACAGCGCGTCGGTCACCGCGCGCGCGAGCGGCTCGCCGATCTCGGCATCGAGGTCCGGCGCGCCGCGGATCAGCGCGTGGTAGACCGCGTCCTCGGCGAGCTCGAGCCGCGGCACGTCGTTGCGGAAGAAGCCCTCGACGTAGCCGCCCTCGAGGTAGCCGCGCAGGAACGCGCGGGCGCGATCGAACACGCGGGACAGCGCGAGGCCGATCTGGTCATCGGCGGCGCGCCGGAGGTCGCCGACGACGTCGACCCCGAGCGCGGCGGACAGCGTGCGGGCGGCGGTCTCGGCGAGCCGCGCCGACCGGGTCAGCTCGGCGGCGACCCGGCGACGGCCGCCGTCGATCGCGGCGTCGAACCCCGAGGACAAGAGCGCGATCAGGTAATCGCGGTCGGCCACCGTGGCGGTGTGCGACGAGAACGGCAGCCGGCGCGGCCGGACCAGGTCGAGGACCTCGCGCGCGGCCCGGCGGTACAGCGTCGTCGAAGCCTCGGACAGCGCGGTGCGCTCGGCGATCACGGTGCCGCCGGTGAACGCGTGGGCCGCGGCGAGCAGCTCGTCACGACCCGCGCGCGCGGCCTCCGCGGCCTCGCCGGCGCGCTGGCGGACCGCGTCGACCGCGCCGCGCGCCTCGCCGACCACCGCGCGCAGCGCGCGGGCGCAGCCGTCGCGCTTGAGCTGGCGCGCCTGCTGGAAGAACCGCTGCTCGAGCGCGGCCTCCAGCACCGTCCAGTTGCCGTTGCCGGTCAGGGCGTCGCCGCCGCCGGGCGCCCGCGGCGCGCGCTTCCACGCCAGCGCGCGGCGCGCGGAGAACGGCACGACGGTCTCGACCAGGTCGCCGAGCTCGCCGGTGATGAACTGCACGACCTCGGCGGTGTCGTCCGGGCCGAGCTGGTCCGCCTTGTTGAGCACGCCGAGCACGCGCTTGCCCTCGTCGCGGATCGAGCGCAGCGCGCGCTTCTCGCTCGCCTTGCCGCCCTGCGAGGCGGTGAACACCCAGACGATCGCGTCGGCACGCGCGATGAAGCCCCGCGCGGTCGCCTCGTGCTCGGGCTGGATCGAGTTGAGGCCGGGGGTGTCGACGATGTGGATCTTCTCGAGCTGGGGCAGCGGCACGAGGATCTCGACCCGGTCGATCGCGCGGGCCGCCTCGGGGGTCAGCGCGCGGAGGTGCGCCATCAGCGCGTCCCAGCCCAGCTCGACCGTCGCACCGTCGGCGGAGACCACCCGGCCGCCGCGGTCGCGGCCGTAGCGCACGACGTTGATCGTGGCCGTGGTCGGTGTGATCCCGGTCGGCGCGACGTCGGCGCCGATGAACGCGTTGACGAACGACGACTTGCCGCTCGAGAACTCGCCCATCACGGTGACCATCAGCGGCGCGTCGAGGCCGGCGGCCGCGCGCGACACGTCGCCGACCAGGTGGCCGAGCTCGCGGCGCGATCCGACGACCTTCTGGAGGAACCGCGCGAGCTCGCCGATGTCGGCCGCCTCGCCCGGTGCGCCGAGCAGCGCGGCGTGGGCCTCGGTGAGCAGCTGGCGAGCGGGGCCGTGGCGCGGCGCGACCCGCAGCGCCGCCAGCGCCGAATCCTGGGCAGCGGCGGGGTCCCGGGCGAGCGCGAGCCGGGCGAGCCAGACGTGGGCGTCGACGTCGTCGCGGGCGGCCGCGAGCTCGAGCAGCGCACGCGCCGCGTCCGGCTGATCGGCCGCCATCGCGGCGCCCCGCGCGACGATCGCGCGGACGTCGCCCGGATCGATCGCGAGCAGGTCGCTCGCCCACCGCGCCTGGCGCAGCGGGTCCGCCGCCGCGATCGCGGTGTCGACCGCGGCGCGCAGCGTGCTTCCACCGGCGCCCAGCGCGAGCGCGCGCTCGAAGCTGGCGAGCGCGGCGTCGAGGTTGCCGATCGAGCGGTGGGTCTGGGCGAGCTTGGCGTGCAGGTCGGCCCGGCGCGGCTCGACCTGGAGCGCCTCGAGGAAGAAGCCGTGCGCACCGTGGGCGTCGCGCGCCGCGTGCGCGGCGTCGCCCTGCGCGACGATCACGTCGAACCGGAGCTGGGCGCCGAGCGGCGTCGGATCGCGCTCGGCGCTCGCGCGGGCGCGGCCGAGCCGCTCGATGGCGAGCGCGACCGCGCCGTCGACCAGCGACATCCGGCCCAGCGCGTACAGCGCGAGCGCGGGCGGGGCGTCGGCGGCCACCGCGCGCTCGAGGTGGCGCAGCGCTTCATCATACGGCCCGGCGTCGGCGACCAGCGCCTCGCCGAGCGCCGCCCGCGCGTCGATGTCGTCGCTGTCCTCGGCGACCGCCTTGCGCAGCTCGCGGATCGCCTTGTCGATGTCGCCGCGCCGCCGCCACGCGATGCCGAGGCCGCGGTATGCGTCGGCGAGGATCCCGCGGTCGCCGGCGGCCTCGGCCACCGCACGCCCCAGCGAGCTGATCGCCGGCTCGTAGCTCGCCAGCGCGACCAGCGCCAGCCCGTGGCCGACCAGCGCGGCCGGATCGCCGGGCCGGAGCTCGAGCGCGCGCTCGAACGCGGCCAGCGCGCGCGCCGGGTCGCGCCCGATCAGCCGGGCGTCGCCGAGCGCGATCAGCGCCTGGCCGTGCTCCGGCTTGGCGGCGAGCACCCGGTCCAGCAGGTCGGTCGCGCCGGCCACGTCGCCGGCGGCGAGCAGCTGATGCGCGCGGTCGAGATACTCGAGGTACTCGTCGAGCACCAGCTCGCCGGCCAGATCCCCCAGCCGGCGCTGCACACGCGACCACAGCGACATCGCTCACAGCTTACCCCACCGGCCATGGCACCGCCCACGACGGCGCCCGGGCCGGCGGCGCGTCACGACACGTCCGGCGGCAGCGCGCCGGCGGAGGGAGCGCTCGGCCCCGCGAGCTCGTCGCTCGCCCACAGCCCCTCGCGGAGCAGGCGCAGCGCGCTGCCCGCGGCGCGGATCTGCTCGATCTGCCGCGCCGCCGCCGACTTGAGCTCGGCCACGCCGCCGGCGTGCGCGCGGCGCTCGGTCATCGTGCGGTCGAGGATCTCGCTGATGCCCTTGTACAGCGTGTTGCCGGCGTTGGACACGAACTCCGACAGCCGCTTCGCGAAGTCGTCGATGCACTTGTCGAAGTACGGCTTCATCGCCTCGGCGGCCTTGACCACCGCGCCCGGGACGCGCTCCTTGGCCTGGATCCGGATGTCGCCTGCGATCTTCGACTTGAGGATGATCGCGAGGATCGGCGCGGCGATCGTGAGCAGCCCGCCGGCGAGCGCGTTGACGAACAGCATCACGGTGGTGCCGAGCGCGCCCATCGCGTAGATCCCGATGTCGTACTTGAAGCTGTCGACCGAGATCTCGACCGCCGTGTCCTGGGGGCCGAGCCGCTCGGCCAGCGCCGCGGCGGCGACCGCGACGTTCTCGTTGGTGATCGAGATGACCTGCTCGGCGAGGTGCTCCAGCATCGCGGCGAGCCGCGCGCCCTCGAGCTCGGCCCACTCCTTGAACTTGCTCTCGATGAACGCCGGCAGGTAGGCCTTGACGTCGTTGGCGTCGACCGCGTCGATCTGGCCGGGCAGCGCGGCGACGAACGCGCGCGCGAACGCCTCGAGGTCGAGCGCGATCTGGTTCTTGATCGAGGCGGCGTCGGCCTCGATCCGGACGTGGAGCTCGTCGAGCTTGCGCTTCGAGGTGTCGAGCTGCTCGCGCACCGCGGCGATCCGCTGCTCGAGCTCGCCGAGGTCGAGGTCGTAGGCCCGCATCCGGACGCCCAGGTTGTTCTCGAGGTAGCCCGCGGTGCGCGACGCGTCGGCCGCGGCGTTGTCGAGGATGACCTGGGCGCGGTCGCGGGCCAGGAAGCGCTCGAGGTAGGCCAGCAGCTCGGACATCCCGCTCGTCGGGTCCTTCGACTTCGCCCAGTCCTTGGCCGACAGCGGGAACACCACCGGCTCGGGCATGAGCTGGGTCAGGCCGCCCTTGACGTAGTCGATCACGGCGACCCGCTCGTCGGCCGACAGCATGTCCATCTTGCCGAGCACGAAGATCAGCCGGTCGCGCGCACTCTCCAGCACGCGGCTGCGCAGGAACTCGCGCTCGCTGTCCTTGAGCGCCTGGCCGGCGTCGAGCAGGAACACCACCGCGTCGGCCCGCGGCACGTAGCCGTAGGTGACCTCGGCGCGCTGCTCGTTGAGATCGTTGACGCCCGGAGTGTCGACCAGCACGACCTGGTTCTCCAGCAGCGTGCTCGGGTAGCCGACCTCGACGTAGGCGACCTCGCCGGCGTGGCCGCCCGCCACGGTGACCCACTCCTTGAGCTGCTGGGGGTCGAGGTACTTGCTCTCGCCGCTGGTCAGCACGACGCGCGCCGTCGGATGCTGCGCGAACACGACATGGTTGATCGACGCGGTGGTCGGCGTGATCCCGGTCGGCAGGATGTCGCTGCCGAGCAGCGCATTGACGAACGTCGACTTGCCGTGGTTGAACTCGCCGAGCACGACCAGGTGGAACCGCTCGGATTCCAGCTTGGGGATCCGCGTGGTGCGGATGTCGCGGGCGAGCGTGATCATGCCGACCGAGTCGGCGAGCTCGGCGAGCTGCTGGAGGCGCGCGACGATCTCGCGCTTGGCTTGCTTGTGGTGCTCGAGGAAGATCATGGCGGTTTCGGCCTTTCAGGGCCTTCGGAGCCTTCGGAGCCTTCGGAAATGACGGGAGCGGGTCACAGCACGCTGATCAGGCCGGCGACCTGCTTGTCGACGTCGACCAGGCTCGGCTTGCCGGTCGGGTCACCGCCGGTCGCCTGGGCATACATCGCCGAACCGGCGAACAGCCGCAGCGCCTGGACCCGCTTGGGCACCTGGGGATGCGAGCGAAACAGCTCGGCGTAGCGACCGATCCCGCGCTTCACGTCGGGCAAAGACCTGAGGTAATCGTCGGCGCTGAACGCCGCGCCCTGATCCAGCCCGAGCTCGATCGCGACCAGGGCCTGCAGGGTCTTGTCGAGATCGCGCACCGCGAGCAGCGCGGCGCGGTCGCAGGTGACCTCGGCCCGGCGCGACCACGCCTGCAGCGTCATGATCGCCGGCTGCACGACCCAGCGGACGTAGAACGCCGCGGAGTGCCGGAGGTAGTGCAGCGCGGTGGCATAGAAGATGTGGCCGTTCTGGACGTGGCCGAGCTCGTGGCCGATCGCGGCGATCAGCTGGGTGTCGTCGAGCCGCTCGGCGAGCTTCAGGTTGACGATCAGGTGCGGCGCGTCGTCGGTGCCGAGCACCGCGACCTTGATCGTGTCGCTCGGCGCGGCGAACACCGACGGGACCGTGACCCGGAGCGCGGCGCCCGCCGCCCGGGCGGCGTGGTAGACCCGCGGGTACTGCTGATCGGTGACCTTGACCGCGCTGCCGAGCAGCTCGGTGCGCGCGCTGTCCCGCCACAGCCGGGTCGTGTGCTCCAGCGCCATCATCACCGGCCGCGCGATGGTCAGCGTGCGGCGGAACTTGCGCTCGCCGGAGAACGCATAGGCCGCGCCCTCGCGCGCCTGCTGCTCCAGCGCGCCACGCCGCGCCGCGATCCACTTCGCAAGGTCGAAATCGACACCTACCGACATGGCACCGAGTATAGCGAGTCAGGCCGGCCCGGCACTCGACGCCGGACGATTCACCTCGCCGGCGCGCAGCCGCGCCCGGATCTGCCGCCGCGCGATCGCCAGGCAGACCAGGCCGAGGCCGACCGCGAACCACAGGGTCGCGAGCCGGGTGAGCAGGGTCGCGGCGACGGCGGCGGACCGGTCCAGCCGGGTCGCGCCCCGCACCAGCCACATCGCCATCGCGCCCTCGGTGACCCCGAGACCGCCGGGCAGGAACGACAGCGCGCCGGCGATCGTGGTCCCGGCGTAGATCACCACGGCGAGGCCCAGGCCGACATGGGCCCCGGGGAACGCGTTGACGATCAGCGCGAAGCCGACGCACTCGCACAGCCACGCCGGCAGGGCGATCGCGGTCGCCGCCGCGAGCGTCGCCGGGCGGCACAGCTGCGCCAGGCTCGCGTACATGTCGTGGAGCGGGGCGCGAAACCGGCGCAGCCGCGCGGCGCGGGTGACCCCGTCGATCAGCGCGCGGGTCGGGCGCGGCCACGCCAGCAGCACCAGCCCGACCGCGATCAGCGCGCCGGCGGCCGCGGCGGCGGTGGTCGCGACGCCGTACGCGGCGACGCCGGCGACCGCGAGCACCAGCAGCGCGACCAGATCGGTGACGCGCTCGGCGACCACGATCGGCGCGGTCCGGGTCGCGGGCACGCCGTACAGCTCGCGCAGCAGGTAGCTCTTGATCAGCTCGCCGACCTTGCCCGGCGTGATCGACAGCGACAGGCCGGCCCCGAACACCAGCGCGCCGGCGCGCACCGGCACGCGGACCGCCTGGCGCCGCAGGTAGAGCACCCAGCGCGCGCACCGGATCGTGTAGTTGCCGAGCGCGAGGCCAAGCGCCGCGACGAACGCTGACCATCGGAACCCGCCGAGCCGGGCCGGGAGCTCGCGAACATCGCCGAGCATCGCGAGCGCCGCCGCCCCGATCACCAGGACGACAGCGATCCAGATCCAGCGCCGGGACACACGCGCGTCCGTATCACACTTCCCGCGGTGTTGCGCAAACCCGGACCAATGGTTGACCTCGGGAAGCCGCGCGGCGTAGCGTGGATCCATGAGCAAGGCGCAGGGCGCGAGCATCCTGGTGGTCGACGACGATCCGGAGATCGTAGCAATGCTCACCACGCGCCTGGGGCACCGCGGCTACAAGGTCAGCTCCGCAGGCGACGGTCACCGCGCGCTGGAGCTTGCACGCCGCGAGAAGCCGGACCTCGTGTTGCTCGACGTGATGATGCCCGGCAAGTCGGGCTGGGAGGTCGCGCGCGCCCTGAAGCAGGATCCGGTCACACAGGGCATCAAGATCGTGATGGTCACGGCGATCGGCGAGCAGGTCAACGAGATCACCTCGCCGCTGTACGGCGCGGACGCGCACATCGACAAGCCGTTCGAGTTCGAGCGGCTGGAGCGCGTGATCGGCGGCCTGCTCACGGGCCGTTGAGCAGCCTGGCCGCCTGCTGCCAGAGCGGGTTCTGGCGATCGACGATGCCCTGGATCTGGTGCAGCTTCTGCCTGGCCGCATCGGGATCGGACGCGAGCTCGCCGCGCGCGACGCGCAACAGCTCTCTCGCCTTCTCCTCCAGGTTCTGCCGCACGATCTTCAGGTCGTCGGTCCGGCTGCCGAGCTCCTCGGCCTTGCGCACGGCCTGGAGCGCCTGCTCGAAGCTCTTGGCGGCCATGTACGAGGTCGCCGCGCGCGGCGCGATCGCCACCAGCTTGTCGTGGAGGTCCCGCGCGTAGGCCCCGCCGACCTCGCGGTCGTAGTCGTTGGCGCGCAGCAGCGCCTGGTAGGCGTCGACCGGCTTGGTCCCGGGAGCCATGCCGACCGCATAGGCCTTGCCGAGCTGGGAGTAGATCGCCGCGATCGCCTTGAGGTCCTTGACGTCGTCGCCGCTGAACCCCGACAGCGCCGAGTTGATCGCCAGCGCGGCGCCGCTGAAGTTCTTGCTGCGGTACAGGCCGGTGGCCTCGCTCTTGACGTCCTGCAGGCTGCGGCCAGCGCGGCGCTTCTCGGGCCGCGGCGCCACGGCGACCTCGACCTTGTGCTCGGGTCGCCGGGGCTCGGCGTGCTTGACCGGCCGTGCGGGCCTGGCCGGGGCGGCGTCGGCGCGAGTCTTGTCGCCAGGCGCGGGGTGAGCGGGCTCGGGGACCCGGGCGGCGGGCGATGGCGCGGCGACCCGGGCCGGCGGGGCGGACGGCGCTCCGGCGCCGGGGCCACTCGCAGCCACGCGGTCGCTCGCGACGCTGCCCGCAGCGCCGGACGACGGCACGGCTGGGGCTGCGCCCGCGGGCGGCGGCGCGCTCGGGCCGGGTGGCGAGGCGCTCGGGTCGGCCGACCCGCGGGCCGGGGCCGGAGAGGCCGCGGCAGCCGGCGCCGGACCGGGCGCCGGCCTGGCCACGGCCACCGAGGGTGACGACCCCGTCGGCGCCGCGGTCGCAGGAGCCGGCGATGGTGCGCTGGCGATCGGCGACGCCACCGCGATCTTGTCACCCGACGCGCGAGGCGAGGGCGGAGACCCTGCCGGATCGGCCGGCGGGGCGGGCGGCGAAGCCACCCGTGCGCTCGACGGCGAGTGCGCCGGCGACGACGCCGGCGGGGCGGCGCCCCCCTTGTCGGTGGCCGGGCGCGCCGCGGCCGATCCCGGCGAAGGGGCCGCCGCGGACGGGATCGGCGTCACCGTCGGAGGCCGCGCCGCGGGGGCCGGGGCCGCGGGCGCGCCGCCGTGACCCGACGAGTTCGACGGACCCGCCGCGCTGCGGATGATCGCGACCGTCGCGATCGCCGCGAACACCGCGATCGCGACCAGGCCGAGCGCGAGCATCATCCGCCGCGACGGCGCCGGCATCCTGCGCTGCGGCGGTGGCTGCGCCGCGACCGCCTGGCCGCCGGAGTACGACATCGGATGGACCAGCGCGGTCGAGGTCGCATCGCGCCCGGGGTGAGCGGCGGCGACGCTCACGGGCGCGCGGATGATCCCCGACGAGCGCTGAGCTGCGAGCGCGGGCGCGGCGGGATACGAGAACGGCAGCCGCAGCGCGCGGTTGGGCGGCAGCGGTCGACCCTGGCCGGGGAGCGTCGCCGGCAGCGAGGTCGGAGCGAGCTGGGCCCCGAGCGACGAATCGAGCAGCCCCGGAGCGAGCGGCGGGCGGTTCGCCATCTGCGGCAGCGGCAGCGTGGTCGCCGGCTGGGGCAGCGCCGGGACGGCGTGCATCGGCGAGATCGTCGGCGCCATCGCGGCGGCGAGCGCGACCGGCGGAAACGGCGGCTGGGTCGGCTGCGCCACCGCCATCTGCTGGGAGCGCGTCGCCGCGAATGCCAGCGGGGGCCGGCCGGTCTGGGTCCGCGGCCGCGGCAGCGGCGCCGGCGGGGGCAGCGTCTTGGGCCGGCTCGCCGCAACGTGCGGGGTCGGCGCCTCCGGGTCCTGCATCGGCTTGCCCGACACCGTCGAGAGCTCGAGATCGTCGTCGACCGAGCCGTCGAAGCTCGGCATCTCGTCCGGCACCCCGCCCCGCGCGCGCTCCCCGCCGGCGTCGCGCAGCTCCGCCGCCTCGCGGGCCGCCGACGCCGCGGCCTCGCGCAGCACCGCCGGGGTGAGCAGCTCGCGCGACACCTTGGCCGCGTGGACCGCGGGCGTCGCCATCAGCTCGCGCGAATCCGACGGATCCTCGACGGTGGGCGCCTCGGCGGCCCGGGCGTCGCGCGCGCTCCCCGCCGGCGCCTCGCGACCGCCGCCCGGCGCCTCGCGCGGCAGGCCCGGCAGCGAGATCGCCGTCGTCACCACCTCGAACCGGAACGCCGTGTGGCCGACCTCGATCGTGTCGCCGCTCGCCAGCATGAACGGCGCGTCCTCGATCCGGCTGTTGATCAGCGTGCCGTTCCCCGACGCGCGGTCGGCGAGGATCCAGGCTCCGTTCTCGTGGCGGATGTCGAAGTGCTTGCGCGACGCGGTGATGTCGGTGAGCACGAGGTCGTTGTCGATGCCGCGGCCGATCATGTAGGTCTTGCCCGGCCGGACCTCGAGCTGGCGGCCCGCGTCGTTGCCCCCGGTGATCACCAGGCGGGCGCCGCCCGGCGGCGGCCGCAGCGCGAGCGCCGCGCTGGCTCGCTGGTCGTCGACGGTCGGCTCGTCGCTGACCCCGCTGCCCGTGGTCGTGGTGATCGCCGTGTTCGAGCGCGCCGGCTGCGCCGCGCCGATCGCCAGCGCCCGCAGCTTGTCGGCGACATCGCCCTGCTCCACGGTCGTGCTCGCCTCCTCCTCCCAGCCCCCCGACTCGATCGTGGTCTTCTCCTCCTCGTCATCGCTCGAGAATGACGGGGCCTTCGGTACGACGTGCGCAGAGACGCGCTGCGGCGCACCTGGGTTGGTCGCCCGGGCCATGTACTGAAATTGTACGGTGAGCCCGTCGAGGGATCAATGACACGGCCGTGGGGCTGTCCTACCTTTCCGCCCATGCGCATTCCCCTGGTTCGCGGAGCCTCCACCGAATCCATCGACCTGGTGCCGAGCAAGATCATCGGCATCGGCCTCAACTACCGCGCCCATGCCGCAGAAATGGGCAAGGGCCTCCCCGAGGAGCCCCTGCTGTTCCTCAAGCCGTCGTCGGCGATGATCCCGACCGGCGAGCCGATCGAGCGGCCCGCCGGCTACGAGCGCGTCGATTACGAGGGCGAGCTCGGGGTGGTGATCGGCCAGCGCGCGCGCCGCATCCCGCGCGAGCGGGCGCTCGACGCCGTGCTCGGCCTCACGATCTGCAACGACGTCAGCGTCCGCGATCTGCAGCGCAAGGACGTCCAGTACACCCGCGCCAAGGGGTTCGACACGTTCTGTCCGATCGGCCCGCGGATCGTCGCCGGGCTCGATCCGTCGCGGCTCGCGATCAAGACCCGGGTCAACGGCGTGATCCGGCAGGACTCGTCGACCGCGGACATGATCTTCGATGTGCCGGCGCTGGTCGCGTTCGTGTCGATGCACATGACGCTGCAGCCCGGCGACGTGATCTCGACCGGCACACCGTCCGGGGTCGGCAACCTGACGCCCGGCGACGTCGTCGCGATCGAGATCGAGGGCATCGGCGTGCTCGAGAACCCCGTGATCGCCCGGCCGTGACCGAAGCCGGGCCGGTGGTGATCGGCCTCGGCGGCAACGTCGGGGGCGAGCCGGCGATCACCCGGCGGTTCGACCGCGCGCGCAGCGCGATCGCCGAGCTGGGCGCCGAGCTGGGCGCCGAGCCGGGCGGCGTGCGCTCTGCGCGGCTCTACCGCAGCGCGCCGGTCGGCCCCGACCAGCCGTGGTTCCTCAACACCGCCGTGTCCATCGCGCTGGCCGGCGCGCAGCCCGGCGAGCTGATCGCGACGCTGCTCGAGATCGAGCGCCTGCTCGGCCGGCGGCGCGAGCAGGAGGCGCGGTGGGGCCCCAGGCCGATCGACCTCGACGTCCTGGTGTGGGGCGCGCGGCGGATCGACCGCGCGCCCGAGCTGGAGGTGCCGCACCCGCGGCTCGCCGAGCGCCGGTTCGCGCTGCTGCCGCTGATCGACCTCGTCGGCGAGGACTTCGTCGTGCCGGGTGCCGGACCGGCCGGCGAGCTCGCCCGCCGCGTCGCCGGCCAGCGCTGCGAGCAGATCGCCGCGACCTGGTAGCCCCGCGCGCGTCCGCCCGGCCTCCGGTCAGCCGGTGACCGCCGCGGCGGCCGCGGCGCCCGCGCTCCACCAGCGCCGGACCTGCTCGAGCGACGAGCTGCGCGGCAGCCCCGCCGGCAGGCTGGCCAGGAACGTGCGCCCGTAGCCGCGGCTGACCACGCGGCCGTCGAGGATCGCGACGATGCCGCGGTCGTCGCGCCGCCGGATCAGCCGGCCGAAGCCCTGCTTGAGCGCGATCGCCGCACCCGGCAGCTGGATCTGCGCGAACGGATCGCCGCCGGCCTCGGCGCACGACTGCATGCGCGCCGCGATCAGCGGATCGGTGTGCGGCGCGAACGGCAGCTTGTCGATCACCACCAGCGACAGCGCGTCGCCCGGTACGTCGACGCCTTCCCAGAACGAGCTCGTGCCGAGCAGCACCGCGCCCGGCGTGGCCCGGAACCGGTCGAGCAGCGCGGCGCGCGGCGCGTCGCCCTGGACCAGCCGCGGGAACGGCAGCTGCGCCAGGCGCGCCGCCGCCTCGCGCAGCGCGCGGTGGCTGGTGAACAGCAGGAACGCGCGGCCCCCCGTGATCGCGAGCAGCTCGCGCATCCGCGCCGCGGCCTCGGCGGAGAACCCGGCGCCGACCGGCGGCAGGTCGCGCGGCACGTAGAGCATCGCCTGGCGCGCGTAGTCGAACGGCGACGCGACCATCAGCTCGTCGGCGTCGTCGAACCCGAGCCGCGACCGCGCGTAGTCGAACCGGCCGGCCGCGGTCAGCGTCGCGGAGGTCAGGATCGCGGTCGGCCCGGCGTACAGCACGTGGCGCCGCACCAGCTCCGCGACGTCGATCGGCGATGCGGTCAGGAACGTCCCGGTCGGCCGGGTCTCGCCCCAGTAGACGTGGCTCTTGTGGCGCTGCTCGGCCACCGTCGCGAGGTCGTCGCGCAGCGCGCGGGCGCGGCGCGACAGGCCGGCGAGCGCCGCGCGCGGACCGGCGTGGTCGTCGTCGATCCCGTCGCGTCCGGCCTCCGGCGCATCGCGCAGGTCGCGCAGATCCGGCGGCGGCTCCGACTCCGCCTCGGCGGTGCGCGCCAGCTCCTCCAGCGCGCTGTCGAGCCGGAACCACGCCGCCTGGCGCTCCGCCTGCTCGAACAGCCCCGGGGGCAGCGGCACCCGGCCGTCGCGCCCGTCGCCGCGCTCCCCGGCGCCGGCGCGGCCCTCGGCATCGCCGGCCACCAGCGCGGCGCGGACCAGCGCGAACAGCGCGATCCCGGCGCGCTCGACCGCGCGGATCGTGTCCTCGGCCGCGCGCCCGGTCCACAGCGGCATCGCCGCCAGCGAGATCTGCGCGTCGCGGACCAGCTCGGCGAGCCGGTGGGTCGAGACCCGCGCCGCGAAGTGCTCGGTAGCCACGTCCTCCAGCTGATGCGCCTCGTCGAAGATCACCGCGTCGTGATCCGGGAGGATCCGCGCGCCCGGGCTCCCGGCGCGCAGCGCGCGGTCGGCGAGGTACAGGTGATGGTTGACCAGCACGAGCTGCGCCTGGTCGGCCAGCCGCCGCGCCTGGGTGACGAAGCAGCGCGTGAAGTGCGGGCAGCGCGGCCCGATCCGCGCGTCCGGTGTCGTCGTGGCATCTGCCCACAGCGGCGCGGCCTCGGCCAGCCACTCGACCTCGGCGCGGTCCCCGATGTCGCTGTGCGCCGCCCAGTCGACCAGCGCGGCGATCGACACATCGGGCGAGCCATCGGGCCCCGCCCGGCCCGCGTTGCGCGCCGCCAGCTCCGCCAGCTTGCGCCGGCACGCGTAGTTCGACACCCCCTTGAGCACCACCGCCGAGAACGGCCGCGCCAGGATCGTCCGCAAGAGCGGCACGTCATGGCGCGCGATCTGATCCTGCAGCGCGCGCGTGCCGGTCGACACCACGACCCGCTTGCCCGACGCCAGCGCCGGCACCAGGTACGCCAGGGTCTTGCCGGTCCCGGTCCCCGCCTCGACGATCAGCGCGCGCTCGTCGGCGAGCGCCCGCGCCACCGCGGCCGACATCACCCGCTGCTCGGCCCGATCCTCGTAGTGCGGGATCGCCCGGGCCAGCCCGCCGCCCGGGGCCAGCACGTCGCTGGACGGGGCGCTCACTTCCGCTGCGCCTTCTCGACGTGACCGCTGGTCCCGAACCGCCGGGTCAGCTCGGCGAGCACCGCGTCCAGCGGGATCCGCCGGGCAGCGAGCCCGACCATCACGTGGAACAGCAGATCCGCCGTCTCGTGGACCACCTTGGCGTCGTCGCCGGCCGGCAGCTCGGCCGCGAGCTCGCCGTGCTCCTCGGCGATCTTCGCCAGGATCTTCGGCATCCCGGCGTCGAGCAGCGACCGGGTGTAGCTGCGCTCCGCGGTCGCCACGCGCCGCGCCTCGATCACCTGCGCCAGCCGGTGCAGGATCGGCGGCGCCGGCCCGTCGTCGACCGCGTCGTCCGGCGCTCCGTCGATCGCTCCGTCGCCGCCGGCGTCGCGGTGGAAGAAGCAGCTGGTCGCCCCGGTGTGGCAGGTCGGCCCGGCCGGCCGCGCCCGGACCAGCACCGCGTCGAGATCGCAGTCGATCCGGATCTCCACCACCGCGAGCGTGTGGCCCGACGTCTCGCCCTTCTTCCACAGCGCCTGGCGCGACCGCGACCAGAAGTGCACCGCGCGGGTCTCGCGGGTGCGCCGCAGCGCCTCGGCGTTCATCCACGCCAGCATCAGCACCACATCGGTGACGGCGTCCTGCACGATGCAGGGCACCAGGCCACGCTCGTCGTACGTCGGCTCGGCCAGCATCGGACCTACGTTCGCCAGCGCGGATCACCGTGTCAACTTCTCGCGCCAGAAACGCTGGGGGCCGACGGCCCGGGCGAGGCGGTGGACCTCCCTAGTACGTGTTCATCGCCTCCCACTGGCCGTTGGGCTGCTGGCATGCGGTGCCGTGCACCTCGCGCGGTTGGCCGTCGACCTGGGCGAGCAACTTGAACCGGCGGCACTGGCGCCCCTGATTGTCGTAGAGCGGCTGAGGCTCGACGGTGTACACATGCCCCCGGTCCGAGGTCCAGGTCGTCGGCTGGCCCGCGGCGAGCGCGGCTGCCATGCGCCGCTCGTTCTGGGCCTCGATGTCGCGCCCCACGCCGTAGCCGAGCAACCCGCCGACCGCGGCGCCGAACAGACCCCAGCCAGCACCTCCGGCGGCCGCACCGACCACGCCGCCGGCGCCCGCGCCGATCGCCGCGCCCGTTCCGCTCTCGGAGGCGCACCCGGCGCCACCGATCAGAGCCGCTCCGAACACGATGGTCATCAACTTCGTCGTCATGTCCTCGCCAGGTGCAGCGCACGTGCCCGCCGGCCGCCGTGTCGTCCGGTCGCGCGATCCGACCCCTCGAACCAGCGCGGTTCCGATCGCCGCGCGCCGGTGGCCGCGCCGTCGATCCGCGCTGCGCGAGATCCCGAGGGCGCCCGGACCGCAGGCGCGGCCGCCGGCTTCGCGCCTGCGCTCGCGACCGAACCGCCGCGTCTCGCAGGCTGCAGCCTCGCAGCCGCTGCGACCACACACGGCGGGTCCGTGTCCGTGTCCGGTGTCCGGCCGGATCTCGGACAGCGCGTCCGGTGGCCGGACGCGCTGTCTTCGAACCTCGCAGGATCACATCATCGCGCGCCGGCAAGCGGCTTGCTGTACCAGCGCGCATGCATCTTCATCCTTTCGAACCTCGTCATCATCATCATCATCATCGTCATCTGGTCGTCGGTTGCTGCTTCCGGATTCCTCCACGGAGAAAGCCTGCGCCGCGGCGAAGCAACCAAGCTCTGTCATCCACCATGCCGAGCGCGGCGCAAGCGC
>JBGQCL010000026.1:0-50410 GCA_041495365.1 Kofleriaceae bacterium
CCGAGCGGAGCCCGACGAGGCGCGCCAGAGGCGCGTCTCGGTGGAACAGCGCAGCGAGGAACGGACGGAAGATAATGACTGGGGGTGGCCCTGAACAGGGACACCCCCTTGATCGCGTCACAGCAGCGTCGCGAGCACGAACGACGCGGCGGCGGCGATCAGCGCGGCGCAGATCAGCACGGCCGCGCCGGACGAGGGACCCGGGAGCGCAGGGCGCGAGCCGGTCGCCGGGCGGATCAGCGGGACCGCGGGGATCGACGGGGCCAGCATCACGTCCGCCGACGGTCGGGGCGCCGACGGTCGGGGCGCCGGCGGCCGGGGCGCCGGCGGCCGGGGCGCCGGCGGCCGGGGCGCCGCGAGCCAGGCCGGCGCGGCGGGCTCCGCGGGAACTGCGGGCTCTGCGACCCGGGTCTCGCTCCTGCGCTCGGTAGCCACCGCCACGCCGGGCAGGGTCGCGCCGCCGTCGAAGCTGCCGAGCGCGCGCACGCTGCCGCGGGGTGTGCGCGAGGGCGCCGGCACCGGCGCGAAGATCGCGGCGGATCGCGGCGGCGACACGGCGGGCGTGCCCCGCGGATCGGTCCAGCGCGGCGCGAGCGCGGGCGAGCGTCCGATCGGCTCGACGCGATCGTCGTCGACCAGGGTCGCGCCGAGGTCGCGGCAGATCGCGGCGTCCTCGCCGGCCGCCGAGCGCCGCAGCCACCCGTCGTCGCTCCAGGTCGCGCACGACGGCGCGGCCCGCAGCGCGCCCGGGAACATCGGGTGGACCGCGGTGATCTCCTCGCGCGCGGTCAGCCGGTGCGCGAGCAGGCGCTCGAGGGCGGAGGCGAGCTCGACCGCGCTGGACAACCGCTGCGCCGGCTCGCGCTCGAGGCAGCGCATCACGATGCGATCCAGCGCCGGCGGGATCGCGGCGAACACCGAGGGTGGTTGCGGGGTCTGGGTCAGCAGCGCGGTCATCATCGCCGCCGGCGTGGTCAGCCGGGCGAACGGCCGCTGTCCGGTCAGCATCTCGTAGAGCACGACGCCGAGCGAGTACAGATCGGACGCGGCGTCGCAGGTCCCGCCGACGATCTGCTCGGGCGACATGTAGTCGTAGGTCCCGATCATGTGGCCGGCGCAGGTCAGCTCCTTGCCGTCGTCGATCGCGCTGCCCGGCGCCAGCTTGACGATCCCGAAGTCGATCACCTTGACCCGCTCGGCGCCGGCGCGCTGCTCGACGCAGATGTTGTCCGGCTTGAGATCGCGGTGGACGACGCCGAGCGCGTGGGCCTCGGCGAGCGAGCTGCACACCGCCCGCGCGATCGCGACCGCGGTCTGCCACGGCAGCGTGCGCTCGCGCAGCAGCCGCGCCTGCAGGTTCTCGCCGGCGAGCAGCTCCATGGCGATGTAGCGCGTGCCGTCGCCGGCCTCGCCGACCGCCAGCGTGGCGACGGTGTGCGGGTCGTGCAGCCGGGTCAGCGTTGCGCCCTCGCGCTCGAACCGCGCCACCGCGTTCGGATCGGCGGTCAGGCAGGGGTGGAGGACCTTGAGCGCGAGCCGCGCGCCCGCCGCGGTGCGCGCCCGGTACACCGCACCGAACCCGCCGGTGGCGATCCGCTCCTCGATCAGGTAGCGGTCATCGAGCCAGGTCCCGACCAGCGGATCGCGCTGACCCGAGTGACGTTCGCCGACGGGATGTGGTTCCGAGGAGCGCCGCATTCTCTGTTACCAACGGGCGACCCGCGCGGATGTATTCAAGCAAAGAATTTTGGGCAGGTTTTGGCAGTCGATCCGAACAGATCACGAGGTGGAGGCGTTCGCCGCCACCCCGCGACCATCGCCCGGGCGCCCCGGCACAGGCGCAGCAGATCTGTTAGTGTCGGTCGCCATGGTTGCCACCGCAAAGCAAGCTCTTCAGGGAGAGATCACGACGCTGCTCGGCCGCGGAGCCGCGTTCGAAGGCAAGCTGACGTTCGACGGCACCGTCCGCATCGACGGCCGGTTCAAGGGCGAGGTGTTCTCCGACGACGTGCTGGTGATCGGCGAGGGTGCTCACGTCGAGGCCGAGATCGACATCGGCGAGATCATCGTGCAGGGCACCATCGTCGGCAACATCAAGGCCAAGCGCTCGATCGAGATCCACGCGCCCGGCCGCGTGAAGGGCGATCTGCACACGCCGAGCCTGCAGATCGACAAGGGCGTGATCTTCGAGGGACGCTCGTTCATGGAGAACGCGGTCACGACCCCGCCGCGCCCGGCGACGCCGCCCGCCGCGACCCCGCCGAAGCCCGGCCCGACTCCCGTCAAGCCGTGAGACCCACAGGGTTCCCTCCTCCCGAGGAGTTTTCGTTCCTTGTTCCGCGCTTCGCGCGGACCACGCGGAACGAACATCGATCTCAGGGTCGTCGGTCAGAATTCCGGATCGCCGCAGCGACCTCGGCCCAGGCGATGTCGCCGAGCTCGGCCGGCGGATGGACCTGCCCGCACGCCGGGCACCCCCGCGCGCCGGCGTTGAACGCGTGCACCGCCGCGAGGTAGCCCGTCCTGCACGACGCCGGGCGCGATCTCGGTCGACGCGACCAGCGCGCCGCACGCGCAGTCATCGGAAGTTCAGTATCAGTAGAAGTTCAGTATCAGTAGATGACGCAGACCGTGACCGTGCCGCCGATCGACCGGTCGGTCGCACCGTGGACATCCTGGGTCCCCGGATCGCTGTCGCGGTTGTTCGCCATCGTCGGCCCCTGCGGCGTGAACTTGAACATGATCTGGCTGACCTCGAGCCCGATCCGGAGCGCGATCTGCCTGGCGAGCGCGACGTCGACCCCGGCGGTGCCCTCCACGCCGTACACCTTGGCCGGTCCGTAGCTCGTGCTGCGCTGGATCCCCCCGGCCTGGAAGATCAGCAGGCCGTCGGCACCACCGAACACCGCGACCGACGACGCGACCGGCACGCGCAGCCACGCGCCCGGCGCCACCGCGGCGTAGTCGACGTCGGGCGTGTCGAGCACGACGACGCCCAGCCCGGAGCGGTCGGCGATGTACTGCCGGCGCGCATAGTCGAGGCCGAACGCGACGCTCGACGACTCGCCGATGCCGAGCCGGTAGCGCACGCCGATCGCGTAGTGCGACTGGCGGATCGGCGCGCTGACCGGCTGGTTCGGGACCTTGATCGCCAGCCCGAACGTCCGGTCATAGGACGCCGCGAGCCCGAGCGCGGCGAGCCCCGACTGCGGGTCGGCCAGCGCGAGCGGATAGATCTCGCCGTCGACCCGACCGCCACCCGCGGTGGTCAGCACGCGCGGCGGAACCTTGGCGAACCCGGCGCGGAGGTCCCACGACAGCTGGCGCTGCGCGACCGAGCCGCCGGCGCCGGCCCGCGCCGCGATCAGGGGCGCCGCCTCGTCGTCGCGCCGCACCCGCCTGCGCTTGCGCACGCCGCCCGCCTCCTCGTCGTCGGCCGCCGAGGCCCGCCGCGCCGGCTTGCCGGCGTCGGCCCTGCGCGGCCGCCGGGCGGTGTCGTCCTCGGCGGGAGCCGGCTTGCGCGTGCGAGGCGCGTCGTCGTCGGCCGGCTTGCGCGCGCGGGGGGCGTCGTCGTCGGCCGGCTTGCGCGCGCGGGGGGCGTCGTCGTCGGCCGGCTTGCGCCTCGCCTCGCTGTCGTCGCTCGCGGTGCGAGCGGGCCGGTCGTCGCCGGCGTCGCCCGGCTTGCGCTTGTCATCGCCGAACGGCGCCGGCCTGGCCTCGTCGTCGCCCGCCGGGTCGTCGCTCGCCCCCTCGAGCTTCCGGTCGATCTCGTCGCGCAGGTCGCGCCGGAACGCCTTCGCCGCCGCCTTGAGCTCGATGGTGAAGCCGGCCTCGGGCTTGCCGCGGCGATGGACCTCGACGTGCAGGAAGCGCTTGCCGCCGGTCTTGCTGACCCTGCCGTCGATCACCGCGACGACGCCGAGCTTGGTCGTCAGCTTGCGGGTCGCCCTGGCATCGAGCTCGGCGGGGAGACGGAGCCGCGCGATCTCGCGGCCGGTCTCCCGGGGCCCGATCACCGCGTAGTCCTTGCCGGCCAGCGCGTCGACGACGGCGCTCGCGACCTTGTTCCCGGGGTCGCCGTCGAGCGGGGCCACCGCGATCTTCGGCCTGGGCCCCGCGAACCCGCGGGCCGGGATCGCGATGCACACCAGCGAGATCACGATCGAGGCGACGCGCACCGACCAAGCATAGTCCGTCCTCGGCGGCGGGTGATCCGGGATCGTGATCCAGCTCGCAATCCGGCGTTACGTTTCGGCGTCCGGACGCGGGGTGCCGGCGCGCGCGCGCGCCTCGGGCAGGCCCGGCGTGGCCGGCGCGGCCTCGGCGGGGATCAGCTTCGGCCGCGCCGCGGCGTACACGATCGCGATCGCGAGCAGGATGCCGAGCGAGGTGACGATCCCCATCGGGTGATCCCAGCCCGACAGCACGCACAGCGCGCTGCTCATGATCAGGAACGCCAGCGGCGCCCACGGATGCAGCCGGCTGGTCGGCAGCTCGGGCCGCTTGCGGCGCACCACGAAGTAGCTCGCGATCTCGAACATGCCGAGCAACCCCATCGCGAACGAGATCAGCTCGAGCAGCTTGACGTAGCTGCCGGTCGCGATCAGCCCGACCGAGATCGCGACCTGCAGGGCGAGGGCGACGTACGGCGTGCCGGCCCGGCTGACCCGGGTCAGCGGTGCCGGCCCCAGCCCGTCGCGGGCGAGCGCCATCCCGATCCGCGGCCGGACCAGCAGCCCGCCCGCGGTCACGCCGATCAGCGACGAGATCATCAGCACGCGCAGCAGGTTGTCGCCGAACCCGTCCAGCATGCGCGAGGCGACGTGCAGCGCGGGGTACTCCATGTCGTACGCCTCGGCGCCGCCGCCCAGCCCCCAGAACACCGTCACGTGCAGCGCGGTGAAGATCACCGTCGTGAGCAGCACGGTGCCGATCATCACCACGGGCAGGTCGCGCCGGGGCTCGTACAGCTCCTCGGCCAGCAGCACCACGTCCTGCCAGCCGAGGTAGGTGTACCAGACCGCGCTCAGCGCGAGGCCGAACGACACCGCCGGCAGCGCGGTGGGGCCGGCCGGCTCCCCGGCCAGGTCGGGGCCCATCGCGCCCAGCGTGACCGCCAGCACCACCACCAGCATCACCGTCAGCAGCTTGCCGGCGGTGAAGATCCGCTGCGCGATCGCGCCGGCGCGGACGCCGAACAGGTGGATCACGGCGAGCAAGAGGTACAGCGCCAGCGCCAGCATCCGCGGGCTCAGCGGGATCCACTTCGACAGCAGCTCGCCGGTGATCGCCGCGGTCGAGGCCTGGCGCGCCGGGATCGCGACGCCGGCGTTCATCCAGCCATACGCAAACGCCGCCTTGCCGCCGAACGCCACCCGGACGTAGGCGTACGGCCCACCGGCCTCCGGCACACGGCCGCTGAGATCGGCGTACAGCACCGCACCGCCGAGCACCAGCACTCCGGACACCAGCCACAGCAGCGTCGCGCCGGTGAAGCTCCCGGTGCCGCGCAGCACCATCCCGGTGTTGCGGAACACCCCGATGCCGATCACCGTGCCGAGCGCGATGGCGAGCGCGTCGATCCGGTACAGCCGGCGCTGGAGTGGCACCACGACCGAAGGTCCGCCACGCCGCGGTGGCTGTCAACCACCCACCACGCGCAGCCCCCCGCAACGCGCAGGCCCCCCCCCGCCGACCGCGCGGGGAACCTCACCGTGCGTTGGTGGGGGAGCTAACCGTCGCGGCGCGAGGTGAGCCGCTGCAGCGGGATCAGCGCGACCGGCATGGGCGCCGGGATCCGGGCCTCGAAGTCGAGCCAGATCCGCGGGTCGGTCCGGCACGAGTAGGCACGGCAGGTCGCGGGGCGGTGGTCGTAGCGCTGGCAGCGCGCGTCGTCGCGGCCGAGGTGGGTGCAGTAGCCGTCGGGCCCGCGCGCCAGCCGGTACGGGTGCTCGAGCTCCCACGTCAGCTGACCCCCCTCGATGTCCTGGCGAGACAGCGTGACCGAGAAGCTGCAGCACCGGGCCTGGCACAGCGCCAGCCGGCTGTCGCAGTCGATCGGCTCGCCGGCGACCTCGTACTTGTCCTCGATCGACGACAGCTCGACCGGCGTCCTGCGCGAGAGCTCGACCCGGTGCCGCAGCTTGGCGATCAGCTCGGCGTGCCCGGGCCGCAGCGTCCCGGCCGCCACCATGATCTCGATCAGCGTCTCGATCTGCTGCTGGAGCTCCGCGATCCCCTGCCGGGCGCGCTCGTTGTCCGTGAGCAGCCGGTCCAGAGCCACGCGCAAGCCGGTGTCGTCCACCGCAGGAGCTTACCGCGCGGCCCCAAGGATGCGCCAGGATGCGCTAGGCTCGCGGCCGATGCCCGGCCTGCTCGACCTGATCGACGACGACCCCACCGGAATCGACGCCATCGCCGCCTACCTCGACGGCCTCGACCCCGCGCAGCGCTGGGAGGAGGTCGGCCGGCTCGACCGCGATCACCAGCGCACGCTGTACGAGAAGGCGGCGCACGCCCCGCCGATCGACATCGCGCACTTCGTCGGGACCGCCGGTCCGCGCCAGGAGGTCATCCACGACGGCCTCAACACGCTGCCGGTCGCCGCCAGGTACAAGCGGTTCCAGAAGCGGTTCTGCCGGCCCGAGCCGGCCGCCGGCGACGGCAACGGCCATGGTCCGATCGTCACCCGGCTGTTCGGCTACAACGAGGGCCCGTCGCGCCGGCTGATCGGGCCGGGCTTCTTCGTCGCGGTGCCGACCACCGGACGCCCGCAGTGGACGGCGCGCGGCGGGGTGGTCGTCGACTACTACCAGGTCCCCGACGGCGAGGTCGCCGAGGGCTGGCCGCGCATCGTGCCCAACAACTGGCGGCTGCAGCGCTTCGTCTATCACCAGACCCGCGACTTCATGCGCCGCGTGTCGCGCGACGTGTCGATCGGCGCCGCCTTCAAGCGCGAGCGGCCGCTCGATCATTACTTCGTGCTGTGCCGCCGGCCGCCCGAGGCGAGCTGACCCGGTTGCGCGCGCCCCCCCCCGGTCTTCAGGGCAAGAGCGTTCAGGCGCCAGGCCGATCGTCGAGCCACGCAGCCCGACCGGGGGGGCCGCGCTCCCGATCGCTCACGACGGACGCCGTCGCCGCACGATGCCGAGAATGCCAGCGGTGGCGACGACGAGGAACAGGACCAGGCGGCCGTGGACCCGGTCGGGGTCGAACAGCTCCAGCGCGGCGCAGACCACGCCGAACACCAGGAGCACGTACGCCAGCGGACCGCGCTCGAGCTCGGGAATGAGCCGCTTCCTGTCCTGCGCCGGGCATACGCTCACGGCGGCGGGATTGCGCCCCAGCAAGCTGCGTCCCAGCAGCACGCCTGCAGCGGCTGCGATCGCGGACGACAGCAGCACGACCAGCTTGGCGTTGCCGTACAGCTCGGCGCGGCCGGCGAACGCGAGCTCGGCGACGAACAGCGCCATCGTGAACCCGATGCCCGCGACGGCACCGACCACGGCGACGCCGCGCCAGGTCAGCCCGGGTGGCAACGACGCGATCCGCAGGCGCACCGCGAGACCGCTGGCGGCGAGGATGCCGAGCGGCTTTCCGATCACCAAGCCCGCGGCGATGCCGAGCGCGAGCGTGGGATGCGCCGCGAGCCGGACGCTCGCGACGTCGACCCCGGCGTTGGCGAACGCGAACACCGGCATGATGACGAACACGACCCAGGGATGGAACGCGCGTTCCAGGCGCTCGACGGGAGAGTACTGCTCGGACTGCATGCGGTGCAGCTGCTTCATCGAATCGATCGAGTCTGGCTGTGCGGACGACCCGGGCGGATCGCCCGCGGCGGCGCCGACTTGCTGCGGCCCGTACCGGCTCACCGCCGGCGTCATCAAGCCGACGATGACACCGGCGACCGTCGGATGGACGCCGGTGCGATACATGCCGAGCCAGATCGCGGCGGCGGGAACGGCGTAGATCGATGCGTGGCGCGCGCCGAGGCGCTGCAGACCGATGATCCCGACGATGCCGACCAGCGCGAGGCCCAGACCGTCGAGGTGCCCGCCACTCGAATAGAAGATCGCGATCACCAGGATCGCACCGATGTCATCGATGATCGCGAGCGCGAGCAGGAACACGCGCATGCTCGGAGCGACCCGGGACCCGAGCAGGGCGAGGACGCCGACCGCGAAGGCGATGTCGGTGGCCATCGGGACGCCCCAGCCTCGTGCCAGCGCGCCGGGGTTGAGCGCGAGGTAGAGACCGGCCGGCACGAGCATGCCGCCGACGGCGGCGAACACGGGAAGCGCCGCGCGTCGCGCACCGCTGAGCTCGCCGGCATGCAGCTCTCGCCGGAGCTCGAGCCCGACGGCGAAGAAGAACACCGCCATCAGCAGATCGTTGACCAGGAAATGGAGGGTCGGGTCGATCGTCCGGCCCGCGGCGGCGATGTGGATCGGCGTTTCCCACAGCGCCCGATAGGATGCCGCCCAGGGCGAGTTCGCCCATAGCAGCGCCGCGCTCGCGGCGACGAGCAGCAGCATGCTGCCCGCCGCTTCGAGCTCGAGGAAGCGGTCGATCGGGCGCTTCAGCGCGCGCACCACGCGCGCCGCGGACGGCGATGCTCCAGGCGGTAGATCGGAGAGCTGATCCGGGGAGGACATGGATACCTCTTGACCCCGCTGCGTCCGTCCACCCCGGGAAGGGCCGATCTTCTCCCGCGCGGAGGTGAAAGCCTAGTCCCCCGGATCGGTGATCCGTCGACAATGTGCTCCGATCGAAGAGATCGATCTCTTTGCCGAATCGCGGCGCGACTTGGATCGCGGGTCTCTGATACGGGATGCTAGCGCAGGAGCATCGCGCCGGCTCGCAGAATCACCCGCCGGCGAACCCGGGCGCCAGGTGCTCGGTCACCGCGTCGATCGCCGTGATCTGCTCGCGCTCGGCGTAGGCCTGGGCCGCCGCGCGCAGCGCCTCCCCCTGGGCGCCGGCGACCAGGTCGGCGAGCCGGAGCCGGGCGACGGCCGCGTGGAGGGCCAGGCCGGCGGCGTCGAAGGCGGTCAGCGCGCGGCGCAGCAGCGCGACCGCGGCCTGGGCATCGCCGCGCGCGGCTGCGATGCCGGCCGACAGCAGCTCGCCCAGCGCGCCGAGCCACCGCACCGGTCGCTCGCCGGCTCCAGCGTGCCGGTCACCTGGCTGCTGAGGCTCGCCAGGGCGCCGCCCGCGCCCGACGGCCGGGTCGCCGCGAGCCCCTGGACCAGCGCGTGGCAGCGATCGCACACGGCCGCGTGGTCTGCGATCGCCGAGCGCCGGCCCTCCGGCAGCGTGCCAGCCAGCCACGCCCCCAGGGTGTTCGCGTCGGTACAATTTACGACGGCACCCCCAGTGTACCGCCTCCGCGCCCGGCGCGAAGCACAGAATCTGCGACACCGGGAGCGAACCCGGCGACGCGCGCGGCCATGCGCGGTCAGCCGGCCGCGATCAGCCCGCGATCCGCAGCGTCCCGCCGGGGGTGACCTCGACGGGCACCGGGTCGAGCGCACGGCCGGGGCACGCGCCCTCGATGCACACGCCGTCCTCCATGCGGAACAGCGCGAAGTGCATGCTGCACAGGATCTCGCCGTCGCGCGTGGTGAACTGATCCGGGCGGTAGTTGAGCCGCAGGCTGAAGTGCGGGCAGACGTTGAGGTACCCGAACAGCTCGCCGCCGCGGCGCACGACGAACATGCGGAACGCGTCGGGCTCGGGGCCGAACGCGAACTCGCGGCCCTGCCCGTCGGGGATCGCGCCGGCCGGGCCGAGCTCGGTGCCGGGCGCCGGCGCGTGCGGATGGCGTCGCCACACCATCGGGTCGCCGGGCGTCACCGCGGTCGCCGGGGCCATCACCGGGGATAGAACGGCGGGATCCTGGCGTCGACGTTGATCCACACCGACTTGGGCTGGGTGTACTCGCGCATGACCTCGAAGCCCATCTCGCGGCCGTAGCCGGACTCGCCGACGCCCCCGAACGGCGAGCCGGGGTGGACGCGCTTGTAGCAGTTGACCCAGACCATGCCGCTGCGGATCGCCTTGGCGACCCGGTGGGCGCGCTTGACGTCGCGGGTCCACAGCCCGGCGCCCAGGCCGTAGCGGGTGTCGTTGGCGATCCGGATCGCCTCGTCCTCGTCGGTGAACGTCGTGACCGTGGCGAACGGGCCGAACACCTCGTCGCGGCACACCGTGTGGTGCGGCGCGGCGCGCACGAGGGTCGGCTCGACGAAGCAGCCGCGGGCGAGCGCCGGATCGCTCGGCGCCTTGCCGCCGATCAGGAGCTCGCCGCCCTCGCGGCGCGCGATCTCGCAGTAGTGGAGCACGCGCTCCTGGTGGAGCCGGCTGGTCAGCGGGCCCATCTCGGTCCGCCGGTCGAGCGGATCGCCGAGCCGGATGCTGCGGGCGAGCGCGAGGAACGCGTCGAGGAAGCGGTCGGCGATCGCGGCGTGGAGCAGGATCCGCGTGCCCGCGATGCAGGCCTGGCCCTGGTTGTGGAACAGGCCGAACGCGCTGCCGGCGACCGCGTCGTCGAGCTCGGCGTCGTCGAACACGATGTTGGGGCCCTTGCCGCCGAGCTCGAGCTGGAGCTTCTTGAGGTTGCCGGCCGAGGCGACGACCAGCTTGCGGCCGGTCGCCGTCGACCCGGTGAACGACAGCTTGGCGACCCGGTCGTGCTCGGCGAGCCGCTGGCCGGCGGTGGCGCCGTAGCCCGGGATGATGTTGACCACGCCGGGCGGGAACCCGACGCCCTGGATCAGCTCGGCGATCGCGAGCGAGCTCAGCGGGGTGAGCTCGGCCGGCTTGAGCACGACGGTGTTGCCGGCGGCGAGCGCGGGCCCGAGCTTCCAGCTGGTGAACATCAGCGGGAAGTTCCACGGCACGATCTGGCCGACCACGCCGAGCGGCTCGCGCTCGACGTAGTTGAGGAACCCGGGGTCGACCGGGATCACCGAGCCCTCGATCTTGTCGGCCATGCCGGCGAAGTAGCGGAACCCGAGGACCGTGCGCGGCACGTCGAGGTTGGCCGAGTCGCGAATCGGATGGCCCGTATCGCGCGACTCGAGCTCGGCGAGCCGCGCCGCGCTGGCCTCGACCGCGCTCGACAGCGCGAACAAGAGCCGCCCGCGCTCGCTCGCCGCGGTCCGGCTCCACGCCGGGAACGCGCGCGCGGCGGCGTCGACCGCGCGATCGACGTCCTCGGCGCGGGCCTCGGCGACGTCGGCGAGCTTGCTGCCGTCGAACGGGTTCAGCACCTCGATCGTGCCGCCGGCGAGGCCGTCGACGAACTCGCCGCCGATGAACAGCTTGGTCTGCATGGTGGTCTCCCCCTAGAACACGACCGGGACCACCGGGGCCCGGCCGGTGCGGATCAGCTCGGGGATCGCGGGCGAGCCGTTCTCCCAGACCAGCAGCATCGAGCGCTTGGTCGAGAACCCGCGGTGGCGGATGTCGGCGGGCATCGCGGCGACGTCGCCGGCCCGCATCGTGACCCGGGCGCGCGGCCGGCCGGTCGCGCCGTCCTTGACGTCCCACACGATCTCGTCCGACAGCTGGATGAACCACTCGACCCGGTCGTTGCCGTGGTCGATCGGCAGGATGTACTCCTCGGAGGTCGGGCAGAACAGGCTGTCGCGCAGCACCGAGCACACGCTCGGGTTCCACGTCACGTCGGAGCGCGACAGGTAGCCGAACAGGTTGAATGCCGCGACGTCGCCCTCGAACCCGGGCGCGACCTCGACCCGCGGCGGGTCCTGCGGGACGTCGGCGAACATCCGGTTGACCGGGTAGCCGGCGGCGTCGGTGCGCACCCCGGTGTCGCCGGGCAGGCCGACCATGCGGCGCGCGCTGACCCGCTGGCGCTCGATCGCGGCGCTGTTGCTGCCGTGCTTGGCGCCGAACGCCGCGGCGGTCTCGAGCGGCGCCGCGAACGGATCGAAGCCCTCGTTGGTCCAGTCGTGCAGGATCGCCTTGAACGTCTTCATCAGGTCGGCCGAGGCGAACCGCTCGGTGACGGCGCGCCCGGCGCGCTGGAACGCCTCGTTCTTGGCGCCCAGGAACATCTCGACCTCGCCGTAGAAGTTGGTCGTGCCGAGCACGTCGTCGAAGTTGACCGTTCCGTAAAAGAAGCCCCAGGCGACGTCGCGCATCAGCGCGCGGAGGAACGCGTCGGCCGGCATCTGGTGGTGGACGCCGCCGTGCTGGATGTACGCGAAGTAGCGGTCGCGCTGGAACGCGAAGCCCCCGGCGCGGAAGCTCCGGTAGCCGGTGTCGGGGTCGGCCGCGCCGGTCTCGAACCGGGTCTGCACCGCCAGCGCCGGCTTGCTCGCGGCCGGGTGGGGGGCCGCCGCCGAGGCCGCGGCCGGCGCGGCCGGTGCGCGACCGCCGTCGGTCTGGCAGATCTCGGCCCACCGGCAGATCGTCTCGGGGCCCTCGAGGGTCTGGAACACCACGGCGGCCGGCGCCGCGGCGCGCAGCCGGTACGCGCTCTGGCGCGGCAGCAGCGCCATGTGGCCGCGGCGCAGCACGGCCTTGCCCATCGATTTGCCCGGCGGCAGCGCGTCGAGCCGGTGCGCGCCGTCGCGGTCGCCGATCACCCGGCCCGGCTCGTCGAGCCTGTGCAGCTCGACCTCGACCTCGCCGTCCATGCACAGCACGAACTCGTCGTGCCGCGCCACCCAGTGCGGCGACTCGCCGGCGGCGCGCGCGGTCTCGATCACGTACTCGAAGTTCTTGGCGACCGCGACCCGCTCCCAGGGCCTGGACCGCGACGCGACCTCGAACACGTTCGAGAACACGTAGTGCCGGGGGTTGTCGTCGATGACCTCGACGCCACCCTTCTGGTAGTCGGCGAGCGAGCCAAATCGGGTGTGGAACGTCATGGCGTGGTCTCCTTGGGGGTGTAGCGCGGGGTGATGTAGCGCGGGATCAGGTTGCCTGGGTTGCGAGGATCGCGGGGGGAGCCGGCGCGGCCGAGCGCGCGCCGGGGCCGGCGGCGGCCGCGGCCTTGAGCGCGAAGCGGTACGCCATCCGGTACCACCGGCCGGACGCCGGCGTGCCGTCGGGCCAGGTCGGCTCGTCGTGCGGGACCATCGGGACGATCAGCGACGGCTTGACGCCGTACACCGCGTCGGAGTCGAGGTAGTCGCCGCCCTCGGCGAACAGGTGGGTCACCAGGGTCTCGTGGCCGGGCGCGTTGATCACGAAGTGGATGTGCGGCGGGCGCATCGCGTGGCGGCCGCCGGCGCGCAGCAGCTCGCCGACCGGGCCATCCGTGGGGACCGGATAGGCGTGCGGGACGACCGTGCGGAACCAGAAGCGGCCGGCGCCGGGCCCAGAATCTGTCACGAACCGCGCGCGCAGGTGCGGCGTGTCGAGCCGGTAGCCCGGCTTCTGCGAGTCGTACAGGCCGTCGGTGTCGGCGTGCCAGACGTCGACCGCGGCGCCCGCGATCGGCTGCCCGGCGGCGTCGCCGACGCTGGCCTCGACCAGCACGCGCTCGCCGGGCGCGTTGCCGGCGAGGTCGGTGCCGTGCGGCATGACCCGGTGCTCGCCGACGTAGAACGGGCCGAGCACGGTGGTGTCGGTGGCGCCGGCCAGCGCGTGGTGGTTGATCGCGTCGACCAGCATCGACACCCCGAGCACGTCGGACAGCAGGATGAACTCCTGCCGGGTGTCGCCGGACATGTGGCCGGTCCGGGTCAGGAAGTCGATCGCGCGGCTCCACTCGTCGAGCGTGAGGTCGGCGTCGCGGATGAACGCGTGGAGGTGCGTGATCAGCCGGCGGAGCACGTCGCGCGTCCGCGGATCGGGCGCGCCCTCGTAGCTGCGGAGGACCGCATCGGTGATCTGGCTGGGATCGAAGTCGGGCATGCAGTCTTCCTCCTCGGGCTTGCTTGGGCTAGGGCGCTCGGCCCTGGGCGCTGGGGCCCTGGGCCATTGGGATCAACCCGGCCGGGTGCCGGTGAACGCGCGCTGCAGCAGATCGCGGATCGCCGCCCGGTCGAGCGGGCGCGGGTTCCAGTACGGATTGGCCACCGCGAGGTCGGCGGCGCGATCGAGGCCGTCGGCCGGCATGCCGATCGCGGCGAGCGAGCGGGCGGCGCCGACCGCGCCGGCGAGATCGTACAGCCCGGCCGCGGCTTCGTCGGCCGGCAGCTCCAGCGCGGCCGCGATCCGGGCGATCGCCTCGGGCGCCGCGGCCGCGTTGTAGGCGACCGCGTACGGCAGCACCACGGTGTGGGTCTCGGCGTGCGGCAGCCCGAATGCACCGCCCAGCACATGACACAGCTTGTGGTGCAGCGCCATGCCCACCGTGCCCAGGCACATCGCGGACAGCCACGCGCCGTACAGCGCACGGCTGCGAGCGGTGTGGTCGCCGGGGTCGGCGGCAATCGCCGGCAGCGCGCGGGCCAGCGCGGCGATCGCCTGCTCGGCGATCAGCGACGTGACCGGGTTGGCATCGCGCGCGTACAGCGCCTCGACCGCGTGCGCGATCGCGTTGATCCCGCTGGTCCCCGACAGCGCGGCCGGCAGTTCGAGGGTCAGCTCGACGTCGTAGATCACGGTCTCGGGCAGGATGTCGGGGCTCGACCGCGTGGTCTTCTGGCCGCCCTCGGTCTCGCCGAGGATCGGCGTCATCTCCGAGCCGGCGTAGGTCGTGGGGATCACGACCTGCGGCAGGCCGGTGCGCACCGCGATCGCCTTGCCGAGTCCGGTCGTCGAGCCGCCGCCGATCGCGACCACCCCGTCGGCGGCGAGCTCCTGGACGACCGCGAGCGCGGCCCGGGTCACCTCGACCGGCGTGTGCATCATCGCGCCGTCGAACAGCCCGGCGGCGCGGTCGCCGAGCAGCTCGATCACCGCCCGGCCGTGCGCGGTCTGCGCCGGCGTGGTGAGCACCAGCGCGCGCGTGATCCCCAGGCGCTCGACCTCGGAGCGCACGGTGGCGAGCATGCCGCTCCCGAACACCACCCGCGCGGGGTGGCCGCTGGTGTAGGTGAAGTTCGTGAACGCGAGGCCTGGGGCGGGCATCGTCAGGCCAGATCGAACACCAGGACCTCGCCCGCGTCGATGCCTTCGATTCGGACGGTCCGTTCCTCGGACAGCGCGATCGCGTCGCCGGCGCCGAGCGCGGTACCGTTGACCCGCGCGCTACCGCGCACCACGTGCACCCAGGCGTGGCGGCCGGGAGCGAGCGGGTGATCGGCGGACTGGCCGGCGCCGAACACGCCCGCGTACAGCCGCGCGCTGGCGTGGATCGTGACGCTGTCCTCGGCCCCGTCCGGCGACGCCACCAGCCGCAGCTTGCCGGCCTTGTCGGCCTCCGAGAACGTCTTCTGCTCGTAGCCCGGTGCCAGGCCGCGGTGGTCGGGCATGATCCAGATCTGGAGGAAGTGGACCGGCGTCTGGCGCGATGCATTGTACTCGCTGTGCATGACCCCGGTGCCGGCCGACATCCGCTGGACGTCGCCGGGGCGGATCACCGCGCCCGCACCGGTCGAGTCCCGGTGCTCCAGGCCGCCGTCCAGCACGTACGAGATGATCTCCATGTCGCGATGCGCGTGGCGGCCAAAGCCCTGGCCGGGAGCGACCCGATCCTCGTTGATCACGCGCAGCGCGCGGAACCCCATGTGCGCGGGGTCGTGGTAGTCGGCAAACGAGAAGGTGTGCCGGCTGTCGAGCCAGCCGTGCTCGGCGTGGCCGCGATCAGCGGACTTGCGAACGGTCATCATGTTGTCCTCTGGGCGGCCTAGTTTGCGCATTCCAGGCCATCGATGGAACTGGCAATCCGTTGATGTCTTTCATCGCTCCGTGAGATGGTCGGAGGTGCTCGAAACCTTCACGCTCGACCAGCTCCGCGCCCTGATCGCCGTCAGCGAGGAGGGCAGCTTCTCGGCGGCGGCGCGCAAGCTCCACCGCGTCCAGTCCGCGGTCTCGACCGCGATGGCCAACCTCGAGACCCAGCTCGGCGTGGCGCTGTGGGATCGCTCGACCAAGGTCGCGCGGCTGACCGAGCAGAGCCACGCGGTCGTCGGCGCCGCCCGCAAAGTGTGCACCGAGGTCGACGGCCTGCGCCAGCTCGCCGCCGGCATGGTCGCCGGCCTCGAGGCCTCGGTGTCGCTGTGCGTCGACGTGCTGTTCCCGGTGCCGGCGCTGGTCGCGCTGTGCAAGCAGTTCCGCGACGAGTTCCCGTCGGTCGACCTCCGGGTCGATACCCAGGCGATGACCGGCGTGTCGGCGCGCGTGATCGAGGGCCACGCGACGATCGGGGTCGCGGCGCCGATGGGCGTCGCGCCCGGCCTCGAGCGCAAGCTGCTGACCGCGATCCACATGGTGCCGGTCGCCGCGCCCGGCCACCCGCTCGGCGCGGTGCGCGGCGCGATCTCGACCGTGCGGCTGCGCGACGAGATCCAGCTCGTGCTGTCCGAGCTGCACGGCGAGGGCCACCCCGATCAGGCGGTGCTGTCGTCGCGGACCTGGCGGGTGCGCGACCTCCACACCAAGCACGCGCTGCTGCGCGCCGGCCTGGGCTGGGGCAACCTCCCCGAGCACCTGGTGCGCGACGATCTGCGCGAGCGCCGGCTGGTCAAGCTCCGCGTCGAGGCCTGGGGCGAGGACGAGCACACCCTGTACCTGTCGGCGGTGTACCGCGGCGACCGCACGTTCGGCCCGGCGCACCGCTGGCTGCTGTCGCAGCTCGAGCACCTGTGCCTGCGCGACGCCGAGCGCGCGGTGCGCCCGGCCGCGCGACCGCGCCAGCGCTAGAACGACTGGGTCGTGAAGTGGAACAGCAGGTAGGTCGGGTTCGACGTCGTCGGGTTGATCACGATCGCGCCGTCGTGGCTTCCGCCCTGGCGGTGGATCAGGTGGCCGCCGGTCCCATCGAACCCGGTCCCGAAGATCGAGACGTGGTTGGCGTTCGCGATGGCGTTGTCGACCGACGCGGTCAGCTGGGTCAGGGTCTCCTCGGTGAAGCTGGTGGAGCTCACGCCGAGGTTGCCGGGGTAGTCGAGCGTCTGGCCCGGGTGCCAGCCCTCGCTCCACGCGCCGCCGCGCAGCGCCGCGCCGACGGTGCGGAAGTCGACGTTGGGGTTGCCGGTGGTCGACGCGGCGTTGACGGCGATGTCCTCGATCCCGCCGTTGACCCGGACCTGGAGGTGGATGTGGTTGTCGTCGCCGCGGCACGACGTCGTCGTGTTGGGGTTGACGATCGCCACCAGGAAGCCGTCGAGCCGGCCGAACGTGGCGGTCATCGCCGAGCCGAACGTGCCGGTGCAGGGCTGGCGGGTCGGCGTGCCGTCGCCGGTGCCACCACCGCCGGCATCGGGTGTGCCACCGCCGCCACCGGCATCCGCGACCCCGGCGTCGGGCGTGCCGCCGCCACCGCCGCCGCAGACGTTGTGCGCGCTGGCCGAGTTGCGCGGGTCCGGCGCCGCCGTCGTGAAGTCGGCCGCGTTGCTGTTGGTGTCGGTGCAGCCGCCGCCGGCGCGGAACCCGGCCGTCGTGTTGGCCTGGGTCGGCGCAGCGCTGCCCTCGAAGCTGTCCGCGCTTCCGTAGCCGACGAGGTCGTGGATCGCGGCGTTGGGCAGGCACGCGGTCCCGCCTCCGCAGCGGAGCAGGGTCTGGTTCGAGACCAGCGCCACCTTGCCGGTGGAGCCGGACATGTTCATCGAGCCGGTCGCGTCGGGCGTGGGCAGCGCGGCCGCCGTGCCGCTGCCGGCGGCGAGCTGGACCAGGTAGTAGCCGCCCGCCGGGATCGTCCCGCTCAGGGGGGCTGCCGCCCACGAGTTGCCGGTCGACGACGCGTACTGCACCGTCCAGCCGGTGATCGAGACCGAGCTCGCGCTGCGGTTGAACAGCTCGACGAAGTCGTGGGTGAACTGCGCGCCGGAGTTGCCGCCGCCGCCGTACAGCTGGCTGATCACGATGTCCGGCGAGCCGGTCGCGAGGATCTGCGGCGGCTGGTCGGGCGACTCGGGCGTTCCGTATGCACAGCTCGCCAGCGCGGCGAGCACGGCGAACTGCGTGGGGCGAGCGGGCAGCTTCATGCGGCGCAGAATAGAGGCGCCGGATGACAGAGTCACAATCCCGGGGCGCCGCGAGCCTTAAATTCCTCTCTCCCCGACCGATCGGTCGGGCCGCGGTGGATGTGTGCAAGAACCGATCATCGGCGTTGCTCCCCCGACGTCACCTCGCCGCCACGCCGGCGTCGCGCATCACTTCTGGAGCCCGGCGAGCGCGGCCTGGAACGTGATCCCCGGTTGCTGTTGTGACATCCGATCAGGAGCGCGATAACGAGGATCTAGATTCGCATGGCGCGAGAGCGTACGCGCCTTGCGGCCCGTCATCCTGCCGGGTGGCGCGCTCCGGACGACTGCCGCGCTTTGCCAGGTGCATCGATCGATCCCCGGTGCTGCCAGTCGCCGCGCCGATCGCGATTCGCGTGCCGTCGCGTCCACGATGCATGGAGGACCCGCTGCCCCGCACAGGCCCACGTCGAGACCGCTGCGCTCGCCCCTACGCCGGATTCTCGCCCATCACCAGACGAGTCGCTCGACGATTCGCGGCTACACGAAGCCCTCAGCACCGGTCTCGGTGCGCTCGACGAGGAGGCCGGGACCGCCGTGCTGCTTCGTTATCAGCAGGGCTCACGGATGCCGTGTCCGGGCCAGGTTCGCCTCGATCGTGACCTCTGCCGGCACGCCTCGGCCGCGTTCGCAAGGCGGCGCGATGCAACGGTGACACTCGTGCGGCCGGCAGGGAGTGTGAACCAGTGGGCCGCCGCGGCAGGGGCGCCGCCGTCGATGATCGGAACATGCGCGGCCACGGAGCCTTCGCGCGAGCGCCTGCGTGCGCAGCGTCTGCGTGATGCAGTCGCCATCGACCTTGCCGAAGATCAGGGATATCCCAGCCCGCGAAGCAGGTCGCGCCAGCTCGCTCGTTCGTGGGCAGGATCGACGAGCGGGCGCAGCGCGATCACCTGCGCGCGAAGCTGGTCGAGAAAGCTCGGCTCGCGCTCGCAGCGCTCGAGCAGGCTCGCCAGCCCCGCCGCGTCGCCGACCTCGAAGTAGCCCGGATAGGTCTCGCCGAGGATGCCGAGCGAGCCGGCGATCCGGGTCGAGACCACCGGGACGCCCGCCGCGATCGCCTCGGTGACGACGTTCGCGCCGCCCTCGGACCGGCTGGTGAGCACGAGCAGCCGCGAGCCGCCGAGCACGCGCAGGGCGTCGACCCGAGGCTTCGGGCCGAGCCACACCCATCGCCCGCGGGCGGCGCGCTCTGCGTCGCGTGCACGGTCGGCCCAACGTTCGTCGTGCGCGGCCCCGAGGTGGACCACGCGCAGCTGCGTGTCGTCTGGCAGCAGGCAGACCGCGCGCGCGGCGAGCAGCGGATCCTTGACCTCGCGCAGGTGGGCCAGCGCGCATGCCGTGAAGCCGGGCTGGGCGGGCGCGGCCGGAGGCGTCGCCGCCGCCTGCCGGATGACGCACGCGCGATCGCGGACGTGCTCGGGCAGCTGATCCAGCGCGAGCGGCTGCAGCACGACGAACCGCGACGCGAGCGCGAGCGACGCGCGTGCGACCGGATCGTGCAGCAGCTCGGCGTACAGGTCGGTCCCGCTGAGCGCGAGCACGCGAGGCGCGTCCGGCCGCGCCTGCGCGTGACGGGCGAGCGCGGCATGGCTCCTGTGGGCGTGCAGGGCGACGAGCAGATCGCACGGCTCGTCGGTCCACGTCGTCGCGATCTGGACCCGCCAGCCGATCTCGCGCAGCCGCTTCGCCCAGCGCAGCGCGGTGACGCGGTTCCCCAGGGTGGTCCCGCGCGGGGCCGGCGTCGCGATGAAGGCGGTCAGTCGATCGCGCATGTCCGGAATCCGGCCCACACGTCGCGGCGATCGGGCGGGTAGAAGTTGCGCCAGGTCGGACGCAGCAGCCGCGGCTGGGTCACGAAGCAGCCGCCGCGCAGCACGCGATGATCGCCGAACCAGGGCTCGCTGTACTCCCTGTAAGGATCGGCCACGAATCCGTCGTACGGACCGAGCGCGGTCGCCGTCCACTCCCAGACATTGCCGATCATCTGCCGGCATCCCCACCAGCTGTCGAGGTCGGCGAACGCACCGACGTCGGCCGTGTCGCCGAGGCCGAGGCCGAGGTTGCCCGCGATCGGTGCGCCGCGTGCAGCCACTTCCCACTCGGCCTCGCCCGGCAAGCGGCGACCCGCCCACCGGCACCACGCCTCGGCCTCGTGGGCGTTCACGTGGATCATCGGGCGATGCGGCTGGGCGTCGATCCCGACCCAGCGGTCGAACGCGCGGCGCTGCCAGCCGCCTGCGCCGTCGCGGCGCCACCAGATCGGGTGCACCGCGCCGGCCTCGGCGCGCCACGCCCAGCCGGCATCGCTCCACAGCGCGCGCGTCCGGTAGCCCCCGCCGTCGACGAACGCGGCGAACTCGCGCTGGGTGACCGCCGCGCGCGCGATCCGGAACGGCGCGAGCTCCACATCGTGCGCCCACTTCTCGTTGTCGAACACGAACTCGGGCGCCGGATCACGCTCGGCCCCGACGCGATACCGCCCGCCGGGAATCGCGACGTGACCGGGCCAGGGCCCGGCCGGGAGCTGGTTGCCGTGCGCGGGCTCGTGCAGGCGCGGCGGCGGCCAGCCCAGCGTCTGGCGCGTGTACGCAAACGCCTCGCCGTGCATGTCCTCGTGGAAGATCGAGAGCAGCGTGAAGTAGCGGAGCCTGGGGTCGGCGTGTCCCGCCGACAGCGCCGCCAGCACGCGATCGTGGACGACCTCCAGATACTCGAGCGTCGCTGCACGCGACGGCAGCGCCGCGGTCCATCGCCGGGCATGGGGGATGACCGCGGAGTTCCACAGCGGGTCACCGCCGTCGTGGATCGGTGGCTGGCCGAGGACGTGGCGCAGGACCCAGTGCTCCTGGAACCATGCCACGTGGCCGAGCTCCCAGACCGGCGGGTTGATGATGCGCAGGTACGGAACCGCGAGCTCGGCGTCGGACCGGTCGGCATGGAGCGCGACCGTGCGCCGGCGGGCGTCCGAGACCCACGCCGCGAGCGTCGCCGCATCGATCGCCATGCATACGCTCGTACCACGATCCGGACGGGATGCGCACCGAGGCCGCGGTGGTGCATCGCGTCGGCGCGAGGCCGCCTGGCACGTCGGGCGTTGCGCACGGGGGCGGAGGCGGGGACGGCACAGGTAAGGAGAGAACTCCCACGGAGCGGCCCTGGAAGCGACGCCGTCCAGCACTGTCGGTGTCCGGCGTTTGGCCGGAACTCGGACAACTCGTCCGGTGGGCGGACGCTCCGGACAGCGCGCCCTGTGATTCTCGGGAGATGTGTTGGCGCGGTGATTGCTGATGCGTGCAGGCCTCATGACCGCTCGCCCGCACGATGCCCTGTTCAAGTCGGCCTTCGAGGCTCCCGCCAGTGCCGGCGCGCTGCTGCGCGAGTTCTTGCCGCCCGCGCTGGGCGCGGCGATCGCGTGGGACACGGTGACCGCCGAGCCTGGATCGTTCGTCGACCCCGCGCTCGCCGACCACCACAGCGACCTGCTGTTCTCGGCGCGGACGCGGACCGGTGACCCGCTGCTGGTGCACCTGCTGCTCGAGCACCAGAGCACCAGCGATCCGGTGATGCCGCTGCGCACGCTCACCTACGAGGCCCGGATCTGGGACCGGTTCCACAAGGACCGTCCCGGCGAGCGGCTGCCGCCGATCATCGCGGTGGTCATCAACCATGTCCCGGGCGGCTGGACCGCGGCGCGATCGTTCGACGATCTGTTCGCGCCGAGCATCATGACGATCCCGGGGATGCTTGCTCTGGTTCCCAGGTTCTCGCTGGTCATTGCCGATCTCTCCGAGCTGTCCAATGAAGATCTCAAGGCGCGATCGCTGGCGGCCTTCCAGAAGCTGGCGCTATGGTTGCTACGCGATGCGCGCGATCCGGTCCGTCTCCTGCAAAGCTTCGGTACCTGGGCATCGACGCTGGTAGAAGTGCAGCGGGCCCCGGCCGGGATCGACGCGTTCTCCATCCTGCTCACGTACATGTTCCGGGTCGTCGGAAAGGCGAACCGGGCCAACCTTCAAGCGAGGATCCGCCAGATGAGCCAGTACACCGAGGAAACCGAGATGAGCATCGCCGACGAGATCCACGAGGAAGGCCGCGTCCTGGGCCTTGCGCAGGGCCAGGTCGCCGCGCTGCGCAGCCTGCTGACCTTCAAGTTCCAGCTCCGGGCGCTGGACGAGCGCTACGAGGCGCGGCTGAAGGCCGCGACGCCAGAGGCCATCGATCGGTACCTGCAGCGCGTGCTGGTGGCGGATTCGCTCGCTGCGGTCTTCGAGGGTTGATCGCGCGGCGAGAGCGGCGCGGGCGGCCGCGGTGGCAAAGCCAGGCACCCACGTGGGACATGGCTACGCAAAGCAGCTGCATGGGTGGATCGACCCGGGCGCGGTGGTGAAAGATGCGCTTCGAGATGAGCCGGCGCAAGCGAGGGCTGCCGTGGCGGCGCTGCTGGCCGCGGTGGCCTGCTTGCTCCTCGTGCGTGGCCGCTGCGGCTCGGGGGCCGGCGATGCCGTGTCGCGGGCGCCGGGCGAGACGCAGCGCCGGGGCGAGGTGCGGCGGGCGTCTGCGGCGGTGGATCCCGGAACGCGGTGGTCGCTGTACGGCCAGCGCGACGTGGTGCGGCGGCGGAGCGCGGGTCGGGTGAGCTTCGAGGGCCGGCCGTTCGCCGGGGCGCGGGTATCGCTGCGCTGGACGGGCATGGAGGCCGGGGCGGCGGTGCCGCCGGCGGTGGTGAGCGATGCGAGCGGGCGGCTCGATCTCGGCGCGTGGTTCGCGGAGCGGTTCGTCGTCACCGCGGCGGCCGAGGGCAAGACGGCCGCGGTGGCGGAGGCCGACCTGCGCGACCCGGTCGCGGCGCCGCCGCCGGATCAGCTGGAGCTGGCGCTGACGCGGTGCGAGCACACGCTGGTCGGGACGGTGGTCGATGGCTCGGGCGGGCCGATCGCGGGGGTGTCGGTCGGCCGGGCGCACTCGGTGGCGGCGGTGACGGCGAGCGACGGCAGCTATGCGCTGTGCCTCGCCGCCGGGCGCCAGTGCGTGTGGGTGACGGCCGACGGCTACGGCGGCGTGGCGCTGTCGGTGGGGAGATCGACGCCGCGATCGGCATCACCGTGCGGCGGGGCACCGAGCTCCGGACGCTGCGCGTGATCGTCGGGCATTCGCTGGCGACGCCGTGAGCGGCGCGCAGGCCCGCGGGGCGGTGCCGCGGGCGATCGGTACACGGGATGCACCCCGCGTGGCTCCATGCAGGACAATCGCATCGAATCCAAGCCAGAACCGCTGGGTCCGCCCCGGCTCGGGAACCTGATGACGTTCGTACGCCACCATCCGGTGATGTCGGTGCTCGGCGCCGCGGGAGTCGGGCTGATCGGCGGCCCCGAGGTCGCGTTCGGCGTGGTGCTCGGCGCCGGGATCGCCGTGCTGATCGACCGGCGCGGTGCGGGCCGATCGGTGGGCGCGGCGATGGAGGCGGGCGCTGCCGACGCGGCCGAGGGCGCACGTCACGTGCGCCAGCGCGCTCGGGAGATCCTCGACGGCGCGCCCGGGATCGTGAAGCAGCGGGCCCGCGCGGTGGTCCAGGCCGTGCGCGGACAGATCGCGCCGGTGCCCGAGCCCGAGCAGGCATCGGCCCACCAGGCCTCGGCGCAGGATGGCGGGGGCTCTCCGAGCTCTGCGGTGTGACGCGGCGACCGGGTCGTCGCCGCGCACGAAGCTTGCTTGGCGTTCGGTGATGCTTTCGCTGCCGGATGATGGTGGAGCTGCGGCGCTCGCGCGCCACGGCCGAGCGTCGCGACGGGTTCGACTGGAGATCGGAGCGCTGATCGGCAATCCGACGCTGGCCCGCGAACTCGAGGCCTCGGCGGGTGGCCGTCCGGGGATCACGCGGGTCGTCGCGGATCCGCGCTCGGGTCGCGTGCTGGTCGAGTACGAGGCGGGTGTGCTGCTCGATCTCGAGCTCGAACAGCTGCGGCGCTCGGCGCACCGGCGCGGTGCGCGGCCCGAGCCGGCGTCGGCGGCGTGGCGGTCCGAGTGGCACGCCGACGACGCGGCGGCGGTGATCGTCCGGCTCGGGACCAGCGCCGCCGACGGGCTCACCGCCGGCGAGGCGCGGCGGCGGCTCGCCGCGGTCGGCGCCAACCAGATCTTCGACGAGCAGCCGGCGTCGCGGCTGGCGGTGCTCGGGCGCCAGCTCGCCAACCTGCCGACCGCGCTGCTCGCCAGCTCGATGGGGGTCTCGGCGCTGATCGGCGATATCATCGAGGCCGGAGCGATCGCGACGGTGATCGGGCTCAACGCGGCGATCGGCTATCGCGTCGAGCGCCGCAGCGACGACCTGCTCGCGGCGTGGCGGACGGCGGAGGCCGGCACCGCGCTGGTGATCCGCGACGGCGAGATCCGGACGGTGTCGAACGCGGAGCTGGTGCCCGGCGATCTGCTGGTGGTCCGCGCCGGGGCCGTGGTCGGGGCAGACGCGCGGGTCGTCGAGTCGCACCGGCTCGCCGCCGACGAGGCCGCGCTGACCGGCGAGAGCGAGCCGGTCGCCAAGTCGCCGGCGCCGGTCGCGCCCGGCGCCGCGCTCGCGGAGCGCAGGTCGATGCTGTACCGCGGGACGACGATCGCGTCGGGGCATGGTCGGGCGATCGTGGTCGCGACCGGCGCGGCGACCGAGATCGCGCAGGTCCAAGCGCTGGCCGAGGCGTCGCGCGCGCCCAAGGGCCGGCTGCAGCGCCGGCTCGGCGAGCTGTCGTCGCGGCTCGCGTGGTCGGGGCTCGCGGCCGGGGCGCTGTCGGCGCTGGCGTCGGTCGCGTGGCGGCGCAACCCGCTCGACGTGCTGCGCGAGTCGGTCGCGCTCGGGGTCGCGGCGATCCCCGAGGGCCTGCCGGTCGCCGCGACCGCAGCGCTGGTCCGCGCGATGGCCCGGATGCGGGCGCGCGGCATCGTGGTGCGGCGGCTGGCCACCGCCGAGGCGCTCGGCGGCGTCACGGTGGCGTGCGTCGACAAGACCGGCACGCTGACCGAGAACCGGATGCGGCTCGAGGTCGTGTCGGTGCTGGACGGCGGCCGGCCGCGCCGGATCACCTCGGACGAGCTGCACGCGCCGGCCGGCACGCCGCTGTACGGCCCGCTCGCGGCGCTGCTGATCGCCGGCGTGCTCAACAGCGACGTCGAGTACCAGTCGTCCGGCAACGGCCACCTCCAGCTCGCCGGGAGCTCGACCGAGCGCGCCCTGATCGAGGCGGCCCAGCGCGCAGGGATCGACCCCCGCGCGGTGCGCCGGATGTGGCCGCGCCGCCGGCTGGTCGAGCGCAGCGACGACGCCGCGTACGTGATCACCGAGCATGCGCCGGGGGATGCCGCGGGGATCGACTTCATCAAGGGTGCACCCGAGCAGGTCGTCCCGCTGTGCGACCTCGAGCCCGCGGCGGCGCGCGCGATCCTCGACGACAACGCCGCGCTGGCCGGCGACGGGCTGCGCGTGCTGGCGGCGGCCTGGCGGCGCGGCGGCGATCCGGCGGAGCCGCCCGAGACCCGGGCCGGCGCGGCGCGGCGCTGGCGCTACCTCGGCCTGGTCGCGCTGCGCGATCCGCTGCGGGCGGGGTCGGCGGACGCGATCCGCGCCGCGGCGCGCGCCGGGATCCGCACCGTGATGCTGACCGGCGACCAGCGCGCCACCGCCGAGGCGATCGCCCGCCAGGCCCGGCTCGATGGCGAGGTGATCGAGGGCCGCGAGCTCGCGCAGCTGCTCGCGGCACCCGATGTCGCGCGCAGACTCCGGCGGATCGCGGTGATCGCGCGGGTCGCGCCGGCCGACAAGCTCGCGGTGGTCAACGCGCTGCGCCGCCACGGCGAGGTCGTCGCGATGGCCGGCGACGGCATCAACGACGCACCCGCGCTGCGCGCCGCCGATGTCGGGATCGCGGTCGGTGCGCGATCGAGCGACGTCGCCCGGCAGACCGCCGACGTCGTGCTGGAGCGCGCCGATCTGCGCTCGATCCTGGCCGCGGTCGCCGAGGGCCGCGCCGTGCAGGACAACCTGCGGCGCTCGATCCGGTTCCAGGCGGCGGGCAATCTCGGCGAGGTCCTGCTCGTGCTCGGCGCAGCGCTCGCCGGCCGGCGGCTGATCCCGTCGCTCGGCCTTTTGTGGATCAACCTGTTGACCGACACGCTGCCCGGGCTGGCGCTCGCGCTCGAGTCGAGCGACGACGGGCTCGATGCGCTGCTCGCTCGCCCGCCGATCCGGCCCGGCGCACCGATCCTCGACGCGGGCGACTGGCGGCGGGTCGGGCGCGACGGCGCCGCGATCGCGGCGGCGGCGGCGGTCGCCGCGATCGTGGGCGGCCCGCTCGCCGCATTTGGCACGATCGGCGCGACCCAGTTCGGCTACGCCGCGGCGTGCCGCGCCCCCGACGCGCCGATCCGGCCCCGGTTCGCGGCGATGATCGGTGGCTCGGCGGCGCTCCACCTGCTCGCGGTGGCCAGCGCGCCGGTGCGCGCGCTGCTGCGGATCGGCGGCCGCACGCCGGTGGCGATCGCGAGCTCCGGACTCGGCATGGCCATCCCGCTGTACCTCGCGTGGCGCCGCCACGCCGATCGCGAGATCACCCGTCGCGGCAGCGCGGTGGATCACCCCTCGAAGGAGAGCTCTGCATGAGATTCCACCTGCCCTCGTTCCTGCTCGGCGTCGCGACCGGCGCCAGCGGGGCTGCACTCGCGCCGCGGCTCCGGCCGCTGGTCCTGGAGATCGCCACCGACTGCTACCGCGTGATCGACGCGGCGATGCTGCGGCTCGCTCGCGGCCGCGAGGACGTCTCGGACCTGCTCGCCGAGGCCCGCGCCCGCGCCCGCGGAAGGCTGCGCAAGAACGGCGCGCCGCGCCCGATCGAGGTGGGGGTGTGACGTGACATGGCTCGCGGTAGTCCATCACCTCCCCGAGCGCACCCGGCTGCGTAGCCCGGCGCTGCGCAAGACGCCGGCGGCGTGCACCCGGTTCGCCGATGCGCTGGCCGCCGTGCCCGGCGTGCGCGAGGTCCGGGTCCGGCCGTACACCGGCAGCGCGCTGATCCTGCACGATCCCGGCGCAACGCTCGACGCCCTCACCGAGGTCGCCTGCCACGCGCTCGACGGCGCACGGGTGCTCGCGCCCGGCGAGGCGCCGCCGCTGTCCGCCGCGGTGCCCGCGTTCAGCTCGCTCCGGCAGAAGCTGGCCGCGATCGCGCACGAGCTCGACTGCGACCTCCGGCGCAGCAGCGACGGCTCGGTCGATCTCGGCACGCTCGCGACGCTCGGCTTCGCCGGCGCCGGCGCGGCCCAGGTCGCCGCGAGCGGGGAGCTGCCGATGCCGCCGTGGTTCAACCTGGCGTGGTGGGCCTACCGGACGTTCATGACGACCCACAACGGCGCGCCGCCGGCGCCGCCGCCCACACCACCGCGGTGACGGTCAGGCGGCGCGCCGCTCGAACACGAGGATCGGGCTGCCCTTGAAGTCGGCACGGCCGATCTCGCGATAGCCGAGCCTGGCCGCGACCCGCAGCGAGGGGGCGTTGTCGGGAGCGATGATGCACACCGTGCGCGGGTGGGCCGCGGCGCTCCACGCCAGCACCGCGGTCATCGCCTCAGTCGCGTAGCCATGGCCGTGCGCCCACGACGCGAGTACCCACGCGGCCTCGGGCGCGGCGGCATCACGGCTTGCGCGACAGATCTTTGTACAGCAGGTCGATGAAGTCGTCGGCCTTGAAGAACCCGTGGGCCCAGCTGTCGAACTTTGCCAGCACCTTCTCCTGCTTGAGCTGGTCGGCGGTCTTGTGGGCCTTGATGCCGGCCTCGACGATCGCCGAGGTGCCCTGCAGCATGGTGAGGAATGCGCGCAGCTCCTTGGTCGTGGCGATCGGGCCGTGGCCCGGGATGATCCTGGCGTCCGCCGGGATCAGCTCGAGCAGCTTCTGGACGTTGGCGATCATGCCCTTGACGCTGCCGCCGCCGTCGACGTCGATGAACGGGAAGATGCCATTGAAGAAGTCGTCGCCCATGTGCACGACGTTGGACTTCGTGAAGAAGACCACCACGTCGGTGTCGGTGTGGCCGCTCGGGAAGTGGGTCGCGCGGATGTCCTCGCCGTTCGCGTGGAGCGACAGCTTGCCCTCGAACGTGATCACCGGCAGCGCGGAGGCCGGGATCGGCGGCTGATCCTTGCTGGCCGCCATCCGCTTGCGCGTGTTCTCGTGAGCGATCACCGTGGACTTCAGGCCGAACACCGCGTTGCCGTCGGTGTGGTCGCCGTGATAGTGGGTGTTGATCACGAACCGGACCGGCTTGTCCGACACCGTGCGCAGCGCGGCCTCGAGCTTGGGCGCGAGCGGCGCGAACTTGTCGTCGATCAGCACGATGCCGTCGGGGCCGACCGAGACCCCGACGTTGCCGCCGCTGAACTCGGCGGCCTGGTCCTCGATGACGTAGACCTGGCCGGCGACCTTGGTCGCCTTGATCTGGACCTTGCTGAAGTCCTGCTTGTCTTCGCCGGACGCAGGCGACGCGGCCGAAGCGATCAGCAACAGGGCCGTGAGCGCCGCGAGCGCGAGTACAGGGGTGCGCATATGCCGCGCACGCTAACACGGCCGGGCGACACCTCAGCGCTGCACCTGCCGGTACTTGCCCGCGGGATCCAGCGCCTCGAGCAGCCGCGCCTCGTCGGTCGAGATCGGCGCGGCGAACCCGAGGTCGTCGTCGGGCACCAGCGGCCACGGGCAGTCGCGGGCCAGTGCGGCGACGCTGCGCTCCACGGTCTGACCGGACTCGCCGGCGGCAAGGCTCGCGATCGTCCAGGTCTCGCCGCGGCCGCGCCCGTCGCGCGGCGCCGGCCGGGTCAGCACGCCGCGCTCGGTGACCACCGAGCCGACCGCGTGCCCGGGGCTGGTGACGTAGTCGACCGTGTCGACCAGCCGCCCCGGCAGCAGCCGGGTCACCACCACGACCTCCTCGACCGACGCCGCGACGTCGCACGCGCCGCCCGAGCCGACCAGCAGCTGGCCGGCGAGCCGCGTGGTGTTGAGGTTGCCACGGCGATCGACCTGCGCGGCCCCGAGCGCGGCGATGCAGCGGTTGTCGGCGCCGCACGCCAGCACGCCGAGGATGTCGTCGATCCCGGTGAGCCGGCGCGCGCGGGCGGCATGGTCGTAGGCGAGCAGGAAGCCGTGGCCGTCGGCCCCGCAGTCGATGTCGTACAGGCCGGTCTCGACCATCACGCGCAGCGGGTAGCCGGCCGCCGCGAGCTCGAGCTGCGCCATCCGCGCGGCGAAGAACGCCCGGCCGATCCCGGCGAGCAGCACGCGGGCGCCGATCGCGCGGGCCCGCGCGACGAGCTGGCGCGCGGCGGCGACGATCAGCGCGTCGACCGGACCGCCGGTGCGCGCCGGCTCCGGCGGGGACACCGGCTCGCCCGCGGCGGAGACTTCGGCCGCCTCGCCGGCGACGCCGGCGTCCGCGATCGGGACGGCGTGGATGGTGCGGACGCCGCGGTCCGCCGGCTCGCACAGCATGGCCAGCCGATCGGCGCCGACGCAGCCGCGGTACGCCGCGCCGGCGTCGGGTGCGCGCAGCACGCCGTCGATGAACGCGGCCAGCCCGGCGGGGTCGCCGGTCAGCGCCCGCCAGCGCTCGTAGTGCTCGAAGTCGTCGCGGTACGACGGGATGCCGAGCTCGACGGCCGAGTGCATCGGCTGGGGGTGCGCGCCGAACGGCTCCTCGCAGATCGCCAGCACGCGGTGGGGCGGCAGCGCGATCGCCGCGGGGTGGGCGCGGGTCACCGCGGCCGGCACCACGCGCTCGACCGTGACGATCGCGCCGCGCCGGGCGGCGAGCGCGCTCCACAGCCCCTCGGACACCGGGCTCGCCAGGATCACGTGGCCCTCGTCGTCGGCCGCCGCGGCGTGCACGAACGTCACGTCGGGCCGCAGCGCGGCGCACAGCGCGACGCCGCGCGCCCCCGCCGGCGCCCCCAGCGCGGGGGGCCGGCCGCGCACCGCGGTGCGGGCATCGCCGTCGTCGAACTCGGCGAGCCCGTCGCCGTCACCGGGCTCGCACGGCGCGGCCGGCCCCTCGAACCCGGAGCCTTCCGGCACGCTCAGCTCGCGGTACTCGCCGCGCGCCGCGAGCTCCTCGGCGATCGTCGTGCCGCGCAGCGAGCGGTTGACCACCCAGGCGTCGCCCTGGGCCCCGGCGCGCAGGCTCGCGACCATCGACCACAGCGCCCAGTGGTCGAGCATCACGCCCTCGGCCGCGAGCCGCGTGTACAGCGGATTGGGCCGCGAGACCGGGTAGTGATCGCCGAAGAAGCATGCGGTCAGCCGGCGGGCGAGCCCGAGCAGCGGCAGCAGGTGGGCCATCGAGTGAAAGCCGGTGCTGCTGATCCGGAACCGCGGTCTCGCGCCGAGGAACGCGCGCGCGACCTCGCGGATCGCAGCGTTCGACCGGCTCGGGGTCGACGCGAAGTGCAGGTGCATCCCGGGCGCGACGTGAGCCTGGATCGCCTCGCCGAGCGAGGTCACCCGCCGTCCGATGCCGGTCGCGACAACGTCAGACATAGGCCACCCCCTTGTCATGATCCCGTGTTGTCGACGGGACCCGACACACTATTGGTCAGCGGAATCCATTTATCAAGGGCAATATTGCGTGCGCGCCGAGCGAGCTGCGCGGCCGGCGTCGCCGCGCGCGGGTAGAACATCGCGGTTTCGAGGGAGTAACACCGCTGTTCCGCGTCCAGGTGCGCGATCCGACGCGCCGTTCCCGGGATTTTTCCACTGCCGATCATGTGCAGTGTTCCGGTTGCCGGTCGGGACACCGCGTTGCACACAACGCCGCACCATCCCAGGTGTTCGGCGCACTGCGAGCCATGGAACAGTGGATTGTGGCGCAAGCTCGGGTTCTGCGACGCCGCGGGGGCGGCGGCCCCCCAGGACCGCGCGACCGGACGCCTACACGTCGGCAGCCGCCCGCCGCGGCCGTACTGGGTCGGCGCGCGACCGCGAGGCCCCGCTCAGCGCCGCAGCTCGAGCAGCGCGACGTGATCCGGGATCGCCGCCACGAGCTCGCCCTCGGGCGGTGCGCCCTCGGTCGCCGCGTAGAGCTCGTCGACGAAGTCGCGCACGATCTGCCCCGGCATCGTCACCGGCAGCGGCTGCTCGCCGGCGAGGGCGATCAGGCACAGGCCGTGATCGCGCAGCAGGCCCGGCGCCAGGGCGGGCTGCACGTAGCGGGTGGCGACCACGCGGGCCCCCCACGCCTGGTTGCGCTCCAGCCGGCGCCACATCGCCTCGACCGGTTCGTTGACGCCGAGCCCGGCGAGCCGGGGGTCGTTGACCTCGCCGAACACCGCGGGAGCGCCGGCCGCGAACATCGTCCGCGCGGCGTCGCGCTGCAGCCGCTTGCCCAGCCCCTGGCGCCGCGCGGCGGGGTCGATCGCCATGTACGTCACCAGGCCACAGCCGCTCCGCGGGTAGCGCTCGAACGCGATGCCGCCGAGGATCTGTCGCCGCACCCGGTCGCGCACCGCGGTTCCCGCGATGCGGATCGTCAGCTCGTAGGGCGCCGCGCCGCCCCACAGGGCGCGCTTCCAGACCGCCACCGGCTCCTGCTGATCGGGGAACGCCTCCCAGTACACGCCGCCGTGAAACTCGTCGAGCAGACCCTCGTCGTCGTGGTCCTCGATCGTGACGATCTCCATCTCGCTGTCCACGCCCCCTACGCTGCCACAGCCGCGTCGAGCTGGCGATGCCCGCCGGGTGTGGCGCCGCGGCACGGGCTAGGGTTCCGGCGCAGCGATGTCGAGCCTGGGGTTGAGCCAGAGCTGGACCTCGTCGTGCACGCTGAACGAGAACGTCGGGCCGACGTTGCACACCCGCTCCGGGGCGCAGCCCGACCTGTGCCTGTCCAGCCGGACCACCTTGACCGCGCCGTCGTGGCCGAACTGGCGGAGCTTCTGTCTGGCCTGGTCGACGGTCAGGCCGACGAGTTCTGCGACCTGTCGCTGGACGATCTGTCCAGGAAACGGCGGTGCCTCGGGACCGTTCGCTGTGGCGGGGCCGCCGGGCTGCGCGGTCACGGCCGGGGCGGCGGCAGGCGGTCCGGACCCGGTGGTGACGCCGAGCCGGGCCGCGGCCGAGCATCCGGCCCACAGCACCGCGACGGCGATCAGGGGAGTGCGCGCCATGGCTACTTCACCGCCCCGCCGAGCACCATCGACGGCACCTTGGCCGACGCGCTCGGCCAGATCGCGATGACGTCCTTGCCGCTCTGCGAGAACACGGCGCCGGGCTTGAGCCAGGCCGCGTACTTCGCGGACACCTCGGACGGGACCCAGCGGTTGTCGTGCGTGCGCAGCTCGCTGCGGTCGCAGCTCTCCTCGTACTGCACGCGGCCGTCGCCGTGGATCTTCGCCACCCTGCCGGTCTTGTGGCTGCGCACGCAGTCCATCGTCTTGACCAGCAGCGGCTGGTGCTCCACCGTCAGCGTGTCGCCGTTGCGCTTCACCGACTTGATCGCACCGCCGGTGCTGCGGCCCTGCAGCGCGCCGTCGACGTGGCCGGCGCCGTACGGCCTGGTCGGAGGGACCACGAGCCTGGCACCGACCTTGTCGTAGGTGACCCGGGCGTCCTCGATCCGGGCCAGCGCGGTGTTGCGCGGTCCGCGCGACGGCGGGGCGGCCGCGGCGAGGTCCCCGAGGAACGCCGAGACATCGGCATCCGGCGTGCAACGCACGACCGCGATCGCGGCCAGCACGACCGCCGGCGACGCGGCCAGCACGGGCCCGGCCTGGGTCGCGAATCCGCTCGACGGGTTGTCGCGCACGTCGTGCATGCCGGCGAACGAGCGGGCGGGGATCGCCGACACCGCGTCGGCCAGCGCCGCCGCCGTGGTCTCGCCGCCGCCGTCCAGCTGCTTGCGCGACCCGGTGACCGCCGCCGAGTCCATCGCCAGCACCAGCTCCAGGAGCCGCGTGTTCCTGCCGACGCCGGACGCCCATGCACCGCGCGCCGCGCCGGCGATCTCGAACAGCTTCGCGGTCGCCTCGTCGCGCTGCCGCATCTGCTGGACCTCGGCGGCGTGGCTCTTGATCCGCGCCGGCAGCTCGTACGCGGCGACCCGCAGCTTCATCTTGAGCGCGCCGTCGTGCGTGGTGTCCGCGCGGACCTCGTCGAACAGCCTGGCGACGTCGATCTGGTCGAGGTCGGCCTGGCAGATCGCCCAGATCGCCTCGGTCCCGGTCATGCCATACGCGTCGACCGGCGCGGGCTGGCCGTGGTTGAAGCAGGTGGTCCGGAGGAACGCGAGCCGGCCGGCCTCCGACAGGTGGGGCTCGAACATGTCCGCCGCGTACAGCGTGTCGAGCTCCGAGGCGGACTCGTGGGCCTTCTCGATCACCGAGTACTGATCGAGCGGCGACGCGGTGCCCAGCGACCTCGCCGCCAGGGTGCCCTGGATGAACGAGTCGGCGCGGGTCTGCGCGTAGGGCACCGCGTCGGCCCAGTCGGCCTCGGTCATGCCGAGCCGCTTCGACCACGCCTGGCGCGCGGCCTCGATCTCGGCGCGATGGGCAAGGGCCTCGTCGCCCGGCGCGCACTCGGCGGCGACGAACGCCTTGATCACGTCGCGCGGGTCGTTCGACGACAGCCCGCGCAGGTCCGCGGCCTCGAGCTGCGCGCCGTGGCACCACGCCGGAGACGCCGCCGCGGCCTCGGCCGCGATCAGCGAGGTCACCCCGCCGACAATCGCAATGAATACCTTGTTCATGATCTCTCCTGTGTCTCGATGAATGTCAGATGAGGAATCTGTGGATGGTGATCGGGCGCGCGCTGGTGCGTGGGCACGGCGCGGCCCGTGCGGTGATGGGCTCAGGCCGCGCACCGCTCCTCCGCGCTCGTGCTGCGCGGCGATCACCGCCGCACATGTCCCGTTCTACGCGATGCGCGCGCGGAGCTGTCCGGCCCGGATCGCTATTGACGGGTCATGCGCAATTTCGTGCAAAACCGTCAGCGCCGGGCCGCGGCGGCCGACCGATCCGAGCAGGTTCGCCTACTTGTCGAGCGCGGCGATCATCGCGCGGCGCTGGGCCGCGTCGGGCAACCGGCCGAACCCGGCCTGGATGTTGTCGGCCAGGTGTTTCGGATCTGCGGTCGCGGGGATCGGGCAGGTCACCGCCGGGTGGCCGATGATGAACTTCAGGAAGATCTGCGCCCAGCTCGTGCAGTCGAGGTCCGCCGCCCAGCCCGGCAGCGGCTTGCCCTTGACCTGGCGGAACAGCGCGCCCTCCTCGAACGGCCGCATCACCAGCACCGCGGTTCCGGTATCGGCCGCCGCCGGCAGCACGCGGGCCTCGACCGCGCGGTCGGCGAGGTTGTACGGCACCTGGATGAAGTCGAGCGCCTCGCTGCGCATCATGCGCTCGATCTGCGGCAGCTCGCCGTGCGAGTAATGCGTCACGCCGAGGGTGCGGATCTTGCCGGCCTGCTTCATCTCCCTCAGCACCGGCAGGTGGGTCTGCCAGTCGAGCAGGTTGTGGATCTGCATCAGGTCGATCCGCTCGGCGCGCATGCGCTGGCGCGAGCGCTCCATCTCGGCGATGCCCTCGCGCTTGCCGCGGGTCCATACCTTGGTCGCCAGGAACGGCGTGCCGATCGCGCCGAGATCGGCGAGCACGTCGCCGACGATGCCCTCGGCGCGGCCGTACATCGGCGACGAGTCGATCACGCGCCCGCCGGCGGCGAGGAACTGCCGCATGACCTCGACCAGCGGCGTGCGCGCCGACCGGTCGACGTCGAACGCTTGCCAGGTCCCGAGCCCGACCGTCGGGATCGGCTCCTTCGTCCGGGGGATCGGGCGCGTGTTCATGGCGGGCCGGTTCTGGCCCTGCGGTGCGGGGGGTGGCTGCGTCGGCATGGGCGTGGGCCTGGGGTTCGCGGTGGGGGCCGGCGCCGGTCCGCGCGCGAACGCGGGCGCGGCGAGCGCCGGTGCCCAGGCGACGAGCCCCGAGGTCGCGGCGATCCGGAGGACATCGCGGCGCGATGGCGTGGCCATGGCCCAACCGTAGCCGCCCCGCGCGGTGTGCGCATCACCGATGTGCAGCACGGGCGGGACCAGAACGAGCTAGAACCGACCGATCCAGCCGATCGCGGCGCCGCCCGGCACCGGCGCGGCCGCCGCCGCCGACGAGGCGCGCGGGCGCAGCCACAGGGTGATCCCGGCACCGGCGACGACGGCCCCGGCCACCAGCGACGCGGCGCCGTACTTCGCCGTGTCGTGGTAGTAGCGCTGGTGCGGCGACGGGTCCTCGTCGAACGCGATCAGCAGACCGCCGGCGACGATGGCGGCGACGCCGGCGCCGATCACGAGCCCGGGCCCCAGCCGCGAGCGCGGGGGCGCGTCGGTCGAGCCTGGACCGCCGCTGGGCCTGCGCGTCTCGGGCTGGAGCGGGATCGCGACGTCGACCGCGGTGCCGTCGACCGCGATCACCGCGCGGGTCGCCGCGGCATACCCCGGCGTGCGGAGCTCGATCGTGTGCGTGCCGGGATAGGTTGCGAGCGTCGCGTCGGTCGCGCCGGCCGGCTCGCCATCGAGCAGGATCTGGGCGCGGTCGGGCCGGGAGCGGATCGCGAGCCGGGTGCGGCCGCTGCGCGCCACGGCCCGCTGCAGCAGGTCGCGGCCGAGGTCTCCGACCGTGCGCTTCAGCGCCTCGTCGTTGCACATCGCGCAGCCGCGACTGGCGAACGACTCGGCCTCGGCGCCGGCGGTCAGCAGGTGCGCGGTCACGCGCGTCATCGGCGCGCCGCCGCCGCGATCGCTGTCGATCTCGACGATCAGCAGCTGATCCTTGCCGCGGATCACCGGCGCGACGCAGCTCCACGGCGTCTGGTCGTGCAGGCACGCCACCGAGGCGTCCGCCGCGTCCCGGCCGGCCGCCGCGCTGAACCGCAGGCTCAGCGCGCGGCCCGCGCTCTGGATCGCATCGACGACGAGGTCGCGGTCACGCGGCGACTCCGCGCCGACGACCAGCACGGCGCCGTCCGCGCGTGCGAGGGAAGCCGATCCGACGAGCAGCGCCGCGATCGCGGCAGCGCGCAGGATACGACTCGCATCCACGGCAGCTCCCACCCTACACCACCTCCACCGATAGATCCACGGCGGCGTTCACTGCCGCCGCGGTGCGGCGCATCACGCGGCGAGTGCGCCGCCGACCAGCTGCACGAGATCGGTGTGACGCATCGCGCCGGCGCGCTGGTCGATCACCTGGCCGCGCGCGAGCACGACGAAGTTCGGGATGCCCTGCACGCGATAGCGCCGGGCGACCTCGGGCAGCTGCTCGGTATCGACCTTGAGCACCAGCGCGCGTCCGGCGAGATCCGCGGCAGCGTGCGCGACCTCGGGCGCGACCATGCGGCACGGACCGCACCACGCGGCCCAGAAGTCGACCAGCACCGGCACCTTCGCCTCGCGCAGGATCCGGTCGAACGTCGCGGCATCGGCGACGTCGATCGGCTCCGGGTGCGGCGGGAGCGGCGCCTTGCAGCGACCGCACCGGCCGGCGTCGGCGAGGTGTGCGATCGGGATCCGGTTCGCGGCGCCGCAGGCGGCGCAGGTTCGCGTCATGGCTGCAGCATGCGCACGCCGGGCCACCGGCGAACCCTCGCCGATCGGGCGGTCCGCGTGCGCCGAGGCCCGGTCAGTTCGGCGTGCTCTGCCAGGGAAACAGCCAGGTCAGCGGCGTGGCGACCCGCGCGGCCCACGACGCCTCGTTGTGCGAGCCGCCCTGCGCGGTGACGAAGTCGAGATCGCGGCCCTGCGTGTAGCCGTCGGCGGCCAGCGCGTGGTCCATCCGCGTGGTCTCGGCCAGGCCGTCATTCTCGGTACCGGCGTCGAGGTAGATCGCGACCGGCACGTGGTCGGTCGCCTGTTCGACCGCCAGGGTCAGCGCCTGGTTGTTCCACCAGAACGAGCTCGACATGCAGCCGGCCTTGCCGAACACGCCGGGGTTGCGCCGCGCGATGTAGAACGACACCAGCCCGCCGAGCGACGAGCCCATGATCGCCGTGGTGTCCTTGCCGGGCAGGGTGCGGAAGCTCTGGTCGACGAACGGCTTCACGCTGTCGATCAGGAACCGCTCGTAGGTGTCCGCGCCGCCGCCGCCGTAGCTCGGATCGCAGCACGGCGTGTACTCCCAGGTCCGGTTCGCGGTGTTGTAGATGCCGGCGACGATCACCTCGTCCATCCGGCCGGCGGCGACGAGCGCGTCGATGTTCTCGTCGACCTGCCACTCGGTGCCGAACGCCGAGGTCGATGCGTCGAACAGGTTCTGGCCGTCGTGCATGTAGAGCACCGGGTAGCGCTTGAGCCGGTTCTCGCCGTAGCTCGGCGGCAGGTAGATCATCAGCGTGCGGCTGTTGCCGAGCTGGGGCGACGCAAAGCTTCCGACCGGCATCAGGCGGCCGGCCGGCGCGTGAAAGTACGGGTAGAGGTCGACCGTGGCGCCGGCGCGCACGTGGTAATTGGCGCCGATCGACCACGCGGTGTCGTTGATCAGCGGCTTGAGGTCGACGTCGCCGGCCGAGCTGCTCCACGACGCGACCCAGACATTGCCCGAGGTCCACGTCGCGTCCCTGCCCGCACTCCACGACAGCGGCGCCGCCGAGCCCCGGATCGCGATCCGGCTGCCGAACCCGGTGTCATAGTGCACGCGGACCGTGGTCGTGCCGGACCCCGCGCTCCATGCGCCCGCCTGCGCCGGCGCCTCGGACATCGCGCAACTGGCCCCGAGGGCCAGCGCGAGCAGCGCGATCGTCGTTGCGGTGGCCAGTCGCCCTGCCTTCGTCGACGGATTCACCGCGCGCACGGATACCAGGATCGCCGCGCGCAGGGAACCGCCGGCGCACGCGATCACCGGCGCGGGCGGAGATCCGTCACGCGCGCGTTAGCGGTGTGCGGCGGACAACCGATCTAACAAGCGATCCGGCGCGCCGCGCATCGCTCGTGACTCGCGCCGCCCGCCCGTTGCTGCGGGCGTCGCCGGCGCGGGGGCCCCCCTCCCGGGCGGGTCAGCTCGGCCGGTGCTTCCGGTCCGGCGACTCGGCGGTTCGCTCGCGCCGGTCGTGCGGGTCGGCCGCGGGTTGCCCGCCGCGATCCGCCGCGGTCGGAGGCGCGCCGATCCGCAGCTGGTTGTGCACGTCCTTGACGCCGGGGACCGCCTCGACGCAGTCCTCGGCCAGCCGCTTCATCCGCCGGTCCTCGATCGCGCCGGTCAGCGTGACCTCGCCGCCCTTCACTCTGACCTCGATGCGCGACGCGTCGACCTCGCCGTCGTCGGTCAGCGCCTCGCACACCAGCTCGCGGATCCGCTCGTCGGAGCGCTGGAAGCCGACCGGACCCTTGCCGGCGTGCGGCCCGCGGCCCTGCGGCATCGGCTCACGTGCCGGGTCAGCCGCGCCGTCGCGCGCCTCCCGAGCGCGCTCGTCGAACGAACGGTCCAGCGCATCCGCCGGCTCGCCGTACGCCCCGCCGCGGTAGGACAGGTCGCGGCTCGACTCGTCGTGGTCGCGGTACGCGCCGCGCAGCAGCTCGTCCTGGCGCGGCATCGCTTCGAAGGGCGCGCGGTGGCGGTGGAGATCGACCCGCAGCCCGCCGCGGATGCGGTCGTCGCGGTCGTCGCGGTCGTCGCGGTCGCGGACGCCGTAGGGCTCGCGGCTGCGATCGCTCTCGGAGAATCGCTGGTCGCGGCGGTTCCAGCCGCGGTCGCCTTCCCGGTCGCCGGTCCGTTCATCGAAGCGCGGATCGAAGCGCTGGTCGCCGCGCGGATCGAAGCGCGGATCGCCGCGCTGCTCGCCGCGCTCGCCGCGCTCGCCGCGGTCTTCCGGTCGCCAGCTCCGTCCGGACTCGTGGCGTTCCTCGAGCTCGCGGTCGTCCCCGCGCATCGCCCCGTGGCGATCGCGATCGTCATCGCGGTGAAAGGCGGGCAGGTGAGCGTTTCGCCCCGGGTACGCGCGTCCGTTCTGGTTCGCCATCCGCGCCGGGAGTGCATCACGCGTGCCTCGTGCCGGTCGCCCGGCGGGCTCCGCGCGCCGTCGGGTCCGCGGGAAGTGTGCGCGCGTGGGAGGCGCACCGCGCGGCGTGGCCGCAACGCCCACCTCGGACAGCGGTGCAATCCGCACGTGCCGGCGGCGGGCGGGGGCCGCGATTCAGGTATGCAGGACGATCTTCATGGCGCCGTCTCGCTTGTGCACGAACATGTCGTAGCCGACGGGGGCGTCGTCGAGCTTCATGCGGTGCGAGATCACGAAGGTCGGATCGATGTCGCCGCGCTCGATGCGCTCGAGCAGCGGCTTCATGTAGCGGTGCACGTGGCACTGCCCGCTCTTGATCGTCAGCCCGCGGTTCATCAGCGCACCGAGCGGGAACTTGTCGACCAGGCCGGCGTAGACCCCGATGACCGACACGATGCCGCCGTTGCGGCACGCCATGATCGCGTCGCGCACCGCGATCGGACGGTCGAGCTCGATCCGCAGCGTCTGCTTGACCTTGTCGTAGGCGTACTCCGCCCCGGTACCGTGGGCCTCGAGCCCGACGGCGTCGATGCAGGCGTCCGGGCCGCGCCCGGCGGTGAGGTCCATGAGCGCCTCGTGCACGCTGGGCACCTCCTCGTAGTTGATCACGTCGGTCGCTCCGGCGCGCTTGACCGCGAGGTCGAGCCGGTACGCGAAGCGATCGATCGCGATGACCTTCTCGGCGCCGAGCAGCCGGGCGCTGGCGATCGCGAACTGGCCGACCGGCCCGGCGCCCCACACCGCGATCACCTTGCGCGGGTTGATCTCGCAGAACTCGGCCGCCATGTAGCCGGTCGGGAAGATGTCGGACAGGAACAGGACCTGCTCGTCGGTCAGCGCCGACGGCACCTTGAGCGGACCGAAATCGGCGTACGGCACGCGCACGTACTCGGCCTGGCCGCCGGCGAACCCGCCGGTCAGGTGGGCGTACCCGAACGCCCCCGTGACCGCGTGGCCCATCAGCTTCTCGCTGATCCAGGCGTTCGGGTTGGCGTTCTCGCACAGCGAGAAGTTATGGAGCAGGCACTCCTCGCAGTTGCCGCACGCGATCGCGAACGGCACCACCACGCGATCGCCGATCATCAGGTTCTTGACCGCGCTGCCGAGCTCGACGACCTCGCCCATGAACTCGTGGCCGAGGATGTCGCCGCGCTGCATCGTCGGCACGAAGCCGTTGTAGAGGTGGAGATCCGAGCCGCAGATCGTCGTCGAGGTGACCCGCACGATCGCGTCGCGCGCGTTGAGGATCCGCGGGTCCGGCACCTGCTCGACGCTGACCTTGCGCTTGCCCATCCAGACGTTGGCCTTCACGGCGACACCCCCTTGACCGCGGTCGGTGGACTGTCGACGAGCACCTGCGGCGGCGGGATCTCGCGGCTCGCCGGCGACGGCTGCGCGGGGTGGGGCAGGCGATGCACCGAGGCATCCGAGTGCAGCACCTCGCCGGTCTCCAGCACCTGCTTGAGCCGCCGCAGATCGCCCCTGACCTGCGGCCGGGCGAACAGCCGCGCCAGCTCGAGCGACGGCCCGCGCCCGAACACGCCGAGCTGCATCTCGACCCGGACCTCGGTCATGTCGCGTCCGGGCGCCCGGGTGAACGTCACGCGGCCGCGGGTCTGGACCTGGCTGCCCTCGACCGAGCGCCACGACAGCACCTGGCCGGGGCGATCCTCCACGAGCTCCGCCTCCCACTGCACCGTGCCGCCGACCGGCAGCCGGGCGGTCCAGGTCGAGCGCCGGTTGGGGTGCTGCTCGACCGAGGCCAGGTACTTCATGAACTGCGGCAGCTGCTCGAGCCGCCGGCAGAACTCGTAGACCTCCATCGGAGATCGGTTGATCGTCACGGCCGCGATCACCGGCAGGGGGTGCCGGGCGCGCCCCCGGCGGCGCGCCGCGATCACGTCGAGCGCCGTCACCCCGGCGACCATGCCGAGCGCCAGGGCGAGCCGGCGCCGCCCGGTTCCGGGGCTGCCCAGCGCCAGCCCGAGCAGGCCGAGGTCGATCGCGTCGCCGATCACCCGGGCCCAGCGCGGCGCCGGATGATCGGGGCGGACGAGCACCGCGGCGCTCGACGCGATCTCGCGCACCCCCATCGCGCGCAGGATCACCGGCGCCGCGCCGTGGCGGTCGACCCCGATCGCGCTCGCGAGCAGCCTGGGAACCGCGAGCTCGGCCACGCCCAGCGTGACGCCGAACCAGCCGAGCCCTCGGATCAGACCGGTCGCATCTGCCTGGTCCTCGGCAGATCGCTCGCTCCGGAACGCAGAGATTTCATTCATGATCGCTCCTTGAAATGGCCCTGACGAAGTGGGCCTTGTTCGGACACACGCGATCAAGCAACGCCTGTTCCACGATGTGGCGATCCGCGCCGCGCGGTGATCGGGAATGCTCGCGCTCGAGGCGAACGGGCGCGGGCGCACGGCGCGGCGGCATGCCCGATGCAATCGGATCGACACGAAGGAGATCCCCATGCCAAATCGTATGGATTCGATGCTGTCCAAGGGTGCAGGGGTGATGAAGGGAGTCAAGGCGCGCCTCGAAGGGCTCACCGGCGTGTTCAAGACGCTCGCCGAGCAACACGGAGAGGTGACGGCGATGCTCAAGCGCCTGCAGAGCAAGCCCGAGAAGCAGGCCGAGCTGTGGCCCGAGATCCGGCGCGAGCTCCTGTCGCACGAGCGCGGCGAGGTTCGCGAGGTCTATCCCGTGCTGCGCCAGCACGTGCAGACCCGCGCGCTCGCCGAGCACCACGATCAGGAGGCCGCCGAGATGGAGCGCCTGATCGAGCGGATCGACACCGCGACGGCCGCCGACTGGCGCCCGCTGTTCGACCAGCTGGTCGATACCGTGATCCGCCACGCCAACCAGGAGGAGAGCGACATCTTCCCCAAGGCGCAGGAGGCGATCGGTGCCCAGGCGGCCAAGGACCTCGAGCCCCGGTTCCTCGCCGCGAAGAAGCAGCTCATGGTCACCGCCTAGCTCCTGGCACCTCGACTGTGACGTGCCGCGCGAGACCGCCGAGCCCGCCCCGCTGCTGCCGCCGTGAGCACATCGCCACTCCCCGTCTGCGTCCAGCGACGCCGCCAGCGAGGGCTCACTGGCGCTGCTCGCGACCGTCACCACCCACAGCTCGAGCCGCTGTCCGGACCACCTTCACTTCGCAGCCGACTGCCGGGCAAGCGAGAGCGCCGCCTCGAGGAGCTCGTCGCGGCCGGCTCGAATCCCTTCGATGGTGGGATGGACGATTTGATCGGGAACGATACCATGTCCCTGGATCGTCGAACCATCCGCTGCTGAAACCCGCAATCCCGTGAATCGAACGGTGAATCCACCCGGCACCGAAAACGTATTGACATCGCCATTCGTCCCGGCCGAGGGCTCCCCGATAATCGTGGCCAGATGGCCATCACGAAGGATCTGCAGCACCGTTTCCGCGGCACTGATCGCGCGGGCATCCGTAAGTACAATCAATCGACAAGTGAGCAACGGCGCGGCGGGCCATACTTCCCATTGTAGATCCTGGGATATTCCCGTTGGTTGAATAGCTACGGAAAATGCCTGGAGATGTGGAGAAGAAATCGATCGCGAAACAAAATGAGCTAGCAGATCGTAAATTCCATCCTGCACATATCCCCGCATGTCCAATATCACGACCTTGGCGATCTGCAGCGACGGAATCAGAGTCGGTATGGTCGCGGGTGTGAGTGACATTGGGTCAATGTAGAAGACAGCGGGTGCGATCTCGCTGCCCGACCTCGGATGAAAGACATGAATGTCCTTGTCAAAGACCTGACGCGACACCAATGGAAGCAAGGACTCAACTTCGGCGCCATTCGGCGAACGCGTTCGCACGTGCTTGAACCTCCCGATCGGTCCGACTGAAATGTACAAGGATGCAAGGTAATCGCGAAAATTCTCGGTAGCGGCGGAAACGAGAGCGTGATTCGTCGCATACAACTGTTTCGCAACAACGCCGTCCACGCTGACAAGCTCTGAACCGACGGGAATGGCAGATATGTAGTCTTGAAGTCCACCTACGACAAAGACGCGTTCACCGAACTTCCGCAAGGCGACAGGCACCATGCCCTGCACGGAATGAGTAGGATGCCTGACGTGGGCATGGCCATCCTGCAACTTCGCAACCATCCGTGACAGCGCCTGATGGGTCTCACCCGGTGATCGCGCCGCGGCGGCATCCGCAAGGGCGACCGGGAGCGCCGCTGGCCAGTCGATAGGCTGATCGGCGAAGTACGGATAAAATCGGGACAACGTGCCCCAGGTCGCGGCAACCGCGGCCAGGCGAACTGGCAAATCATTCAACGTATAGTCGGGTGCCGGGAGGTCTGGATCGGGAATCCTCGGGAATGTCACCTTGCCATCGGTCCAGACCGCGACTGGCAGGACCATGCGCACCTTGCTCCCCACGTCGACTTCCATGACGTCGCGATCGTATCGAGCCTCGCGATCCGCCGGCAGCCGTTCAACAGACAGGCACATGCGTCCGCCACAATCGGAGATCGTTTTGGAAAACAGATCCGTATCTCGCGAGAGTTGCCACGAAGAACGAACATCGACATCCACGGATTCGCCGTTTTCACAACGGATCGACAGCCCGGTCAACTGCACGGTCGCGCGCCCCGCGAGGTAGATACCGATCTTGATCTGCTGAATATCCGCTGGGACATCTCCGCGCGCGATCGCCACAGTATCATGTTGCAGCGATAGAGCTTGTTTGATGTAACTCTCACGCCTCCCCGAATGGTACATGATGCCAAATATCCACGCCGAGCCGGTCGTTGCGTGGAGTGCTGCACGGATCTCTGCCCGCCCGCACGTGGCGAGGTGTGGTATGGATGGGATGGCATATACGTATGCAGTGGCATCATCCGGATCGATGCCGTCTCGGAAACTGTGATATATAATACTTGGCTCGTCGGTTCCCAATCCAACGTGATGCCATCGTACCAGATGCGTGGCGCCCCGATCGCGCGGCATCGCCGATCGGATCGCCTCGGGACCATGGGGCACCGCCGCTGTCCTGTCTGGTGCCTTGTCGAATCGAGCCAGCGGGGCAACGCGCTCGAACACGCTCGCCAGGATGTCACGCATCTCGCGGGATGGTGGTGCGTTCAGCACGGTGCGGATGGCCCGGATCGAAAATGCATCCCAGTCCACGGTGGCACTCTGGTCCGACGGGTGGAAATAGCGAACCAGCGTCATCGCTCGCACCAGCGTGGTCAAGCGCTCGATCGTTGCTGTCGAGAGTGCAAGTGCTGGCGGTGGTGGAGAAGGGCCGAGCGTGGTGATGCTGATGTCATCAAACGAAGCGGTCCCTTGGCCCTTCAGCGTCAACGCGATGTCACCAGACGTGACGGTTTGACTGACATCCACCACGACATATGCCTTCTTCCACGAAGCGCTGGCGAGTGATGGACTGTCGGTGAAATCCGAGTATGTCTCGTCGTTGCCTGAAGATGTCGTGCTGAGGCGAATGCGCGCAGATGCATCACTGGCGCTTTGCACTCGCACCCGAGCAGCAAGACGCAGACGCTGCCCGCGGAGCGCGACCAGATCCATGGAACGATGAATTGCGTGTTCTTGTGAACTGTCGCCGTCGATCGCTCTCAGAGAGATGAATCCATTGCGATCTTCGTGCTCCAGTCGTGCCATGATTCGTGCCGAGTTCGAAAGGTCGACTCTCCAGTGCCGAGCTTCCTCATCGAGTTGTTCGAATGAGTCGCCATAAACGCGATACGGAGCAGCAGATGGCGTGATGCGATTGCCGGGCGTCGCACATCCTGTCAACACGATCAGGAGTATCATAGTGTGAGCCATTGCTGCTCCAGTGATGAGAGTGGATGGTCAGCGCGATCAGCAGTTTCCACTGCCGGTACAGGTCTGATCGTATCCGGACCCACCGCCGCCGCATGGGTTGGGGCTGATGGTCCCTCCACCCTTCACTTCCGTATATTGCCTGGTCGCTAATGCCCGGATCGTTTCACTGTTCAATGGTAGTTTTGAGGTCTGCTTTCGTCGCATGTCTGATGACTCCTTGGATGTATACGTAAAGAGGTCAATCTGTATCAGCGTCGTGGTCGGCCAATGTTGCTTGGACGTCGCGCACAACGACGATCCCGCTGTCATCGCTTGTGACGAATAGGCGGCCGTCCGAAGAGAAACGTCCATACGAAGAAAGAGCGAAGTGATCCTGAGTGAACACCCAGCGATCATCCGAGAACGAGTAGAACCACGTGGCGCCGTTGCTGCACACGATGGTGAGCAGTTCCCCGTCAGGGGAGAAGGACACATCTCTGGCATCGATGTGCGCGGTTTGCCAGCGCAACGACAGGGCTGGCCATAGTGGCACGAGGCGAACGCTTTCTCGCTCGGAGGCCAGGATGAGCCGCGAGCCGTCCGCAGTGAATGCGCCCTGCCGGATCGTGCCATTCATCTTCAAGGTTCGCAGTATGTTCCAGGTCGCCGAGTCATAGATGATCACATCGCCATGGTCGGTTCCCACAGCGAGCAGGTGACCATCCGGCGACGCCCTGAGCAGGGTGACGAGATCACCGTCAGGGTGACGGATCTGATCCGATGATCTCTGGTCGCGCACGTGCCACACAGATCCGAGGGCATCTGCGACTACAATGGTATCATCACTTGCCAGAAGCTCGAGTGTGGTGAGCGGTGAACCGGTCTTGAAGAGTGTGACGGATCCATGGCTGTATGGCGACCAGCTGAGCAAGCGACCATCGTCGCCGACAGAGAGGATCAGATTCTCGTGATCGAGGACGCGGACGTCTTCGACTCGTGCATGATGGTCCTCGAATCGTCTCACGACCGTGAGATCGTCCGGACGCCACAAGATCACCCGACCATCGAAGCCATAAGACAAGAGCAACCCTTCGGCAGTGAAGCGAACCCCCTCGATGTACGAAGTATGGCCACGGTTCGTGCGAATGGTACCATCACTCAGCCGAAGCACAGACACGACTCCGTCTGCCGAGCCGGCGGCGACTAGCTGGGTATCAGGGGAGATCAGGGCTCGAAGTATCGAAGCACTGCCTCGCATGGCAACGTGCGCCATCCGGGGAGGCCTGTGCCAGGAACGGATGGTTCCATTGATGTCACCGGTAAGTATTTGTGAGTTCGCTGAAGCCGGTGCTGCGGCACACGACAGACTGGCCTGACCCTCGTAATGATATGTGAGTTGGCTTTCGAGATCATGAATATAGGCGATGCGTGAAGTGCTGAGGATGATGGCAAGATTCCCGTCTTCGGATGTACTGATTGCGCCAGCCTCGCCTTGTGTTGCAAAGCGCTCGCGGATGACAGGTGCTGGCAGATACTCAGCAATGCCGACAGAGCCCTCGTGGCATGCGAAGACGAGCGCGGTTCGTTGAGGAATGAGCCGGATGTCGTTTACCTGTTCGCGGCATGCGGGCATCGAACCAACTAGGTGCAGACTTGGTATCTCGTAGACGCTCACGCTGCCGTTCGGTTCGCCTACGGCAAGATGCCTGGGCGAGACATCGAATGATGTGGCTGGCGTGTTGAGGAGCGTATCGGACTCTCCATGTAATGATACCAGGGCGAATCCGGTCGGGATCGGGATGATCATCCGTTCCTTGCCGGAGAAGATCATGGGACCGGCGCGGGGGAAGGTTCGCCGCCAAACGAGGCGTGGTGGCGACTCTGTAGTCCAGAGGGTAACCGCCGAATCTTTGTCGTACATCGCGACGTGGCTTCCGTCGTCCGAGAAGCTCAGTGCATAAGGGGATGTTGCCGAAAGTTGCGTCGTGGTGTGCGTCCGGGGGTCAAGCAGGATCGCGCCGGAGCTCACGCTGCCGTACGCCAGCAAGCCTCTTGGATGGGAATACGTCGCGATCACCGGAACGGCGACATCGTGAGCCAGGGTGGCGACATCTCCGTGCCTAGTAATTGCAATCCTTCGGTCCTCTCCGACCGAGAGGACCGAGCCGTCGGGCAGTCCAGCCAGAAGATGAATGGTATCGCTGTGCGCGTTGATGATATGTGCAACTCCGCGACCGCGCGCTTCCGCGGAGACTCGTTGAGCACGTGCGAGGTTCGTGCCGTGATACGCATCTAGCGCAGCGAGGGCGGTTGTTGGATCGCTGTGTAACAGTAGCTCTGCGTGCTCGAGGACGAGCGCGTCCTTGGCGGCGGCAGTCTGCTCCAGTGCTGCGTCGGCGCGATCTCGCTCGGCGGATATGCGCCAGATGTACAGCACCACGCTTGTCACGGCGATCGCCAGCACCGCGTAGACGGAGAATGCCAGCGTACGATGCCGTCGGATCCAGTGGATGAGCATGCCCCATGGCGAATAGCGGCGGGCGGCGATCCGGGCTCCGGCCTTGAATGCCTTGAGGTCGGCCGCGAGGGCGCTGGCGTCCGGATAGCGGCGCGCCGGGTCGGCCGCGACGGCCTTCTCGATGATGATGAGAAGATCGGGGTCGATCCCGGACTTGCGCAGGATGCTGCGCCGCTGGCCGGAGAAGCCGGGCGGCAGCTTCTGGAGTGAACACAGCTCCCACAGCATGGTGCCGATCGCGAACACGTCGGCGCGCTGGTCGACCGGTTCGCCGCGCGCTTGCTCAGGCGCCATGTACGCCGGGGTACCCAGGACCGTACCGGCCGAGGTCAGGCCGTCGTCGCGATGCTCGCGGAACGGGCCGCCGCCGACGGCGGGCTCCTCGGCAGCAGTGAGGTCCTTGGCCAGGCCCCAGTCGATGACCACGGTCTCGCCGAACTCGCCGACGATGACGTTGGACGGCTTGAGGTCGCGGTGGATGATGCCGCGGCCGTGGGCGTACGCGATCGCGTCGGCGACCGCGATCACGTGGTGGAGCAGACCGATCCGCTCGTCGACGGTCTTGCGCTCGGCGAGCAGGTCGCGCAGCGGGCGGCCGGAGACCAGCTTCATCGCATAGAACGGGGTGCCGTCGGACCATCGGCCGGCCTCGTAGACCGGGACGATGCCGGGGTGCTCGAGGCGGGCGGTGATCAGGGCCTCGCGCAGGAAGCGGACCTCGCCAAGGTGGCCGCGCAAGATCAGCTCCTTGATCGCGATGTCGCGGCCGAGCTCGCGGTCGTGGGCGCGGGATACGCGGCCGAGGCCACCGCGGCCGTGCTCGCCGAGGATGTCGTAGCGATCCTGGTCGCGGAGCTGGGGGGCCATCGGGGGCCGAGGCGCACCGGACATCGACGCTGCGGGCCGGTCCGGCTGACTGGTGCGTGTCGAGTCGACGGGCCGGTCCGGCTGGCTGGTGCGCGTCGGGTCCGCCGGCGCGGGCGCCGCGGGCTGGGTCTCGGCGAGGCCCTCGTTACCGTCAGACTTCACGATGATGCGCACGATAGTCGAATCGCCTGCAATGAGGGCCGAAGACGGATGAGTGCGCCTTGGGGGACCGGCCGCCGCCGCCCGCTCCGAATTTCCCCGACGTTCAAGGCACGCGGAGCGGCAGAGCAAGGGCTGGGCCGAGCTTCGAACCTGGCCAAGTGTCCGTGGCTGTTTCACCGGAACCGGAACGCGGTGTCCCCTGATGTTCCGGTCGCTGTTCCGGTCTGTTCCGATCGGAGCGAGATGTGCGAAATCAAAGGGGACATCTGGAGCAGCGCCCGGTGTTCCGGATGTACTGGAGCGGCGTGCAAGCTAGCGATGTTCCGGGCGTAGTCAGGAACACGCGGTAGGGATGAAGAGATCCTGCCAAGCCGTGAGCTCGATCCGGGCGTTCCGTCGACAAAGCTCGGACGTGTCTTAACTTAACTTACGTGACCGACCGGCACTACGGGATCGGCTACCGGAGCTACGGGGTCGGCGGGTCGATCGAGTCGGCTTCGACATCTTCCCCAAGGCGCAGGAGGCGATCGGCGACAAGGCGGCCAAGGACCTCGAGCCCCGGTTCCTCGCCGCGAAGAAGCAGATCATGGCCGCCGCCTAGTCTCGCTGAATGACCGAAGTCATTGTTTGGCAAATTCCACCGCTGCTTGGAGGACCTCATCGCGGTGAGCGATGACTCTCTCCACCGTCGGGTGGACGATGACGTCGGGCGTGATTCCGCGACCGTTGAACGGGCTACCATCGTGATTCAGCACGCGCATCGCCGTGAAGCGCGTTGAAATCTCGCCGATGAGCTCGTAATCCGCGGTGTTGCCGTTCGTGCCAGCGGACGGCTCGCCGATGATCGTGCCGAGGTGCTCGCCCTCGACGATCTGCAGGATCGTTTCGGCTGCGCTCGCGGTCCGCGCGTCGGCCAGGAAGATCACCCTGGCACGCAGGTGCTGAGGGCGCGGCGCGATGTACGATGTCCACAGATTCTCGTTGATTCGCCACGACATCACCGATCTGACCACTCAGCGCGGCCGGGGGGCGTCGTTCAGATGCCTGGGAGTCCCTTTGTCACCTCCAGGCGACGATGATCCGGATCGCGGACCGCGATCCCGACACTCGACCGACGCGCCCGCAAACGTACATGGCGTCAGGGCGCCATTGCTACTTGACCCCGCTGCGCACGTAGGCGAGCGCGTTCTCAAGCACCTCGTCGCGCCCGGCGGCGACGCCTGCAATCGTGCGAGCCGCCGGGATCGTCGGCTGGATACCGATCAAGTGGAATCGTGAACCGTCGGACTTGGTCACCCGCAAGCCGGTGAATACCGACGAGCATCCCGAGGGCTCCGCGATCTGTGCTATGTTGCCATTGGCACCTGCCGTGGGACTACCGACAAGCGCTCCAAGATGGTAGTACTCGACCAGGCCCATGATCGACTCGCCATAGCTGGCGGTCTCGGCGCTGATGAGGAATGCGACTCGACCGCCGATATGTGGTTCGACCATGGGGAGTTCCCATCCCTCGGTCTCCCAGCTTGGCACGGACGCTGGGACATGATCGGGTCGGACCACATGCGCGGTCGCAAGCCATGCCTTGGAGTCGTCCGGTCGGGTGAGCAAGTGCGACAAGATCCGGTGGTTGCCATTGGGATGGCCCCGTGCATCGAACACGACCGCGGGGGCGCTGGCCAGATGGTTCATCACCGCATCGATATCCGGCATGGACGCCCGCACGAGATCGACGTAGTAAGGGGCTGGATCTAAATAATTTGATCATCTCCGTCGAGGAGTCGATGGAATAATGGAGTAATTCAAATGAGGACATACTTTGGCGTGTTGAATCGTCGTGAGCGCTGAGGGTATGGCGACCTTGCCGCCGG
>JBGQCL010000027.1:0-49647 GCA_041495365.1 Kofleriaceae bacterium
GTCTCCGTCGACGATCATCGACGGCCCCATTGAAGCAACCGTTGCGCGGTCGACAGGAACAGCGCGAGCTCGTGTCTCCGTCGACGATCATCGACGGCCCCATTGAAGCCAGGTCAACTCGACGGGCACGATCCCCGGCGCGGGCTTGTCTCCGTCGACGATCATCGACGGCCCCATTGAAGCGACGTCTCCGGCGGCGCCTACGACTCGGTCGACCAGTCTCCGTCGACGATCATCGACGGCCCCATTGAAGCAGCATCTCCTGACGATGATGACGCAACCGAGCTCCAGGTCTCCGTCGACGATCATCGACGGCCCCATTGAAGCTTTCAGCGGCTCGGCACGAACCAGCGCACGTGCGCCTGTCTCCGTCGACGATCATCGACGGCCCCATTGAAGCTCGAAGAGCATCGTGGGGTCGCCGCCAGTCTCCGCGTCTCCGTCGACGATCATCGACGGCCCCATTGAAGCCGGTGGCTCGCCCTCCGGTTCCCGCGCGCGGCGGGGGTGTCTCCGTCGACGATCATCGACGGGCCCATTGAAGCGATCCGCGGGCCAGCTTGAGCCCGGGCTGGACCGTGTCTCCGTCGACGATCATCGACGGCCCCATTGAAGCAGCATCAGCGCCGAGCCGTTCACGAGCTCCCATCCGTCTCCGTCGACGATCATCGACGGCCCCATTGAAGCGAGAACGCGCAGGCCCCACCGCACTCACGGTTTCTCGGGTCTCCGTCGACGATCATCGACGGCCTGAGCGTGAGCTCGCTTTTTGATGGCGCGGCGATCACGCTTCTTGATGGTTCCGGTTCCCGTTCCAGCGCACGCCCTACAGCGCGAGACAACGGGAAACCCATCGATTTCGTGACCGCGAGTCCATCAAGAAGCGTGCACATGCTCACTACGTGGCAGACCCACTGCGCTCCGGCTGCATGCGGTCGGCAGCGCTCGCTTCGCTTCCAGCAACAGAGCAGCCGTTGCGCCCGCAGACGCTGGTCCGGCTGTGCGGCCTTCCATCCGGCGGTGACGCGGGTTCTGTCGCGTCGCCGCGGGTGCTGGAAACGGCAGTGATTGCTGCTTTCCTGGCGGCGCGGGGAAACGGCACGCCGATTCGGCGCGCGAAGACCGCGCGACGGCCGGCGCGAGGCCGCCTCTGGACCGTAAGATGCGGGGTTACCGGTGGCGCCGAGGTTGCAGGCGCTCCACGCAGTCATCGCAGCGAGGGAACCATGGATAAGCTCAGGCGATACGGCGGCGTGGTGGTGGCGGTCGGGCTCCTGGGAGGATGCGCGGCGGCGGGCTCGGGGACGGGACAGCTGAGCCAGGCAGCGAACCCGACGGGTGAGCCGGGCAGCGACTACTTGCCGGAGGAGGAGCACAACGGACGCTTCGTCGTCGGCGAGGCGCTCGAGGTCGAGAAGTACAGCCCGGCCAGCGCGCCGACGTTCTTCTACGTCACGACCAGCGGCACGCGGAACGGCGTTGCGGAGACCGTGTCGCTGTCGGGGCCGGCGTCGCTGCGCTCGCACGGTCGCGACGGCGACTTCAGCGGGCTCGACGCGGGGTTCGACGGGATCATCCTCGATGCGCCGAGCGGCAGCGACACGCGGGTCCAGCTGGCGATCGTGGGCGGCACCGCCGAGGTGACGCACTACAGCCTGGATATCCAGCAGGGCAGCGCGCCGTTCGACCATGTGTGCGACGACGCGGTCCCGCTCTGGGGGACGTTCACGCGGGGCGGGCAGCACCTGGCCACGGCGAGCACCGTGACGTTCGGGTGCAGCGACGCCGCCACGCACAAGTGCACCCGGTTCGGCTACCCGGCGGGCCTGCCGGGTGGCCCGCTGTGGGGCGTGCACCAGGCGTGCGTGCAGATGGTGACGGCGAACAGCTGCGCGACGCCCGGGGGGATCAGCACGCGGGTCGGCACGAGCATCGAGTTCTACGACAATGCGGGCATCTACCAGGTGCCGCAGGGCGTCCAGCTGCCGACGATGACGATCGCGACCTGGCCGCCCGACACCGAAAAGTATTACTTCGAGGCCGCGTTCAGGATCGGGTACACGCCGGCGCTGTGCGTGGGCCACGCGCGCTGGCCGGTGCTCACCGATGCGTGCTTCGCGGCGCTGCCGGACTGCCCGAGCGGGATCGCCGACAGCCTGGTCAACCCGGGGGGTGCCGTGCTGCTGGTCGCGAGCAAGTACAACCAGCTGCGGCTCGAGCGCTGGCAGCTCGGCACCGATCGCGTCTCGACGGTGCGCGGCTACTACAACGGCGACGGTCAGGTCCAGCCGCCGCCGCCGCCGCTGCTGCCGGGCTACGTGCACATCGCCAATGACGGGGTGCTGATGCGCGTCCGACCGACGAGCGTCGACGAGACCGACGTCTACCACATCACCCTGTACCGGCGCGGCGACAGGGACTTCTTCCTGGCGCGCAGCCTGGATCCGCGGTACCAGGCGGCGCCGTACGTGTCGCTGGGCGAGGAGGGGATGGTGCACCGCGACCAGTCGTCGACGCAGTTCTTGATCCCGCTGCGGCTGTTCCGCAACGCATCGACCGGCGACCTGGTGTCGACGACGGCGTCCGAGGTCGACATGGCCGCGCTCGGCTACGCGCTGGTGCCCGACAACAGCCTCATCGGCTGGATCTCCCCGTTGCACTGACGCTCGCGGGCGGATCGGCGCACAGCCGGATGCCGAGGTAGGCGTCGCGGCGATCGCCCTGGGTCGGGGTCTCGTTCATCGTGAACGCGGTGGCCTGGCCGGCGGACCAGCTGCCGCCGCGCAGGGCGATCTCGGCGCCGCTCCTGACCCATTCGAACGCGTTGCCGGTCATGTCGGTGACGCCGAACGGGCTGTTCGAAGCCGGGTGTGCGCCGACCTCGTCGGGGCCCTGGTGGTCGCGGTCGTAGGTCTCGTCGATGTTGGCGTCGTCGAGGAGCAGCCGGTCGCCGTGGGGGAACCGGCGCCCGTCGGCGCCGCGCGCCGCGCGCTCCCACTCGAGCGGCGTGCACGGCCGCGCGCCCGGGACCTGGCCGGTGCTGGACAGCCAGCTCGCGTACGCGAGGACGTCGTCGAGCGTCACGCCGCCGGCCGGGGTGCGCTCCCAGCGGATCGAGCTCCGGCGATCCCGGGTCTCGTACGCGAGCGGCTCGCCCTCGGCGACGCGGTAGATGTCGGTGTTGGTGCGCAGCGACAGCGTGAACCGGCCGGACGCGCCGGCGTCGAGCCGCACCGATCGCTGCACTGCCATCGAGCCGTTCTGGCGGCGCCGCGCACGCTCCGCCTCGGGCAGCTTGCGCAGGTAGGCGAGCCATTCCTCGAACGTGACCTCGTCGCGCTTGATCAGGTAGGCCCCGGTGGCCTCCTCGTGGAGCGGCGCGGTGTGCATGAAGTACCGGCGCATCCACCACACCAGCGACGGCTGCCGCTGGTCCTCGGCGCCGGACAGGAACACGCCGGCCGGGATGTAAAGGAAGCCGCGCGGGACCTCGCCGGGACGCGACAGGGTCGCGTGGACGTGCTGTGGCTCGCCGCGGCGAACGACGAACGGCAGCACGACGGGATCGATCCCCGGGGCCGAGAACGCGGCGCGATACGAGCCCGGCGCGAGCTGCAGGCGGCGCTCGGCGCCGGGCGCTTCGTCGAGGGCCACCGGCGACAGCGCGCCGTCGGCGTCGCGGACGTAGCGCGCGACGGCGATTTGGGTCGCGCCGGGCGCGGCGATCTCGACGTCGATCGGCCGCCGCCAGCGCGCGAGGTGCTCGCCGTCGTCGTAGGTGGCGAGCCGCTGCTCGAGCTCGCGCGCGGTGGTCTCGTCGCGCAGCTGGTCGGCGAGCACGGCCTGCTCGTAGATCGCGCCGGCCATCGCGCGGCGGACGTCGGGGCGCCCACCCGCGACCTGGAGCGCGGCCTCGAGCGCGCGCGTCGCCTCGCGCATCGCCTCGCGCGCGCTGCGGAACAGGTCATCCGAGTCGGCCCACCGGCGCTCGCGCGCGGCGATCTCGTCCTTGCGCTCGAGCATCGCGGTGCGATCGTCGGACGCCTCGGCCGGGATCGCGAGCGGGGCCGCCGCGGCGGCGCGGAACATCGCGGCCGCCTCGCCGCGCACCTGCCACGCCCGGGCGAGCGCGGTCCGGGCGGTCCGCATCGCCTCGCCGGCGGCGGACAGCTGCGCGGCGACCGCTCGCTCGCGCTGGACCTGCTGGCGATGCGCCACGCCCCACCAGGTCACGGCAGCGGCGGCGGGGACCGCCGCGGCGATCGCGACCACGAGCGCGAGGCGGAGCCGGCCGCTGCGGCGGCTCGTGCGGAGGAACGCGCGGTCGCCGGCGGTGAGGTCGTCGAGCTGTGCGACCTCGGCGAGCTGCGAGCGCCGCCACAGCAGGTCGCGGCGGCGGCCGAGCCGGTGCCACTCGTCGGCCGCGGCGCGGAGCCGGTTGCGCAGGCTGCGCTGGCCGGCGGCGTCGTCGAGCCAGCCCCGCAGCGTGCCCCACGCCGACAGCAGCGACTCGTGGGCGAGCTCGTAGACCGGCGGACCCTCGGCGACGTCGCGCGCCACGACCAGGCGGCCGTTGACCAGCGCCTCGAGCGCGGTGGCGGTCGAGGCGTCGTCGGCGGCGACCACGAGCTCGCCGCGCACGCGGGTCGCCCGCGTCCCGTCCTCGGTGACCAGCGCGAGCAGGATGCGGCGCGCGGCGGCGCGCTCGGCCGCGGCCAGCGCGGTGATCACCTGGTCGGCGTGGCTCGCGAGCGCGCCCGACACGCCGCCGATCGCGGCGAGCGCGCGCTCGGGGATCACGGCGCGCTCGACGTCGCGCTGCTTCCACAGCTCGGACAGCGCGAACTGGAGCAACGGCAGCGCCGCGGGCCGGTCGCCGATCGACGCGACCAGCGCGTCGACCATGGCGCGGGTCTCGAACCGCACGCCCTTGGCGCGCGCGGGCGACTCGACGGCGTCGCGCGCGTCGTCGGGGGACAACCCGCGCACCAGGTGCAGGCTGCGGGTCGCGACGTCGCGCAGTCCGGGCAGCGCGGCGACCCGGGTCAGGAAGTCGCCGCGCACCGCGAGCACGACCTTGATGCCGGGCAGCCGATCGCCGAGCGCCGCGAGGATCGTCGCGGCGCGGGTCGCCGATGCGGCGTCGTTCTGGGTCACCAGCTCCTCGAGCTGGTCGACGAACACGACGAGGCCATGGTCGGCGGCGGGTGCGAGGTGGCGCGCGAGCGCGCTCGCGAGCTGACCATCGTCGGGGAGCTCGGGCAGGCCGAGCGCCTCGACCAGCGCCGTCGCGCAGCTGCGCCCGGGGTTGATCGAGCGCGCCGTCCAGGTCCGGCGATCGCCGAGCGTGCCGGCCTCGATCGCCGGCAGCACGCCGGCGCGGCACAGCGACGACTTGCCGATCCCGGAGTCGCCGGCGATCACGATCAGCGACTCGCTGCGCAGCCGGTTGACGATCGCGCTGATCTCGGCGCCGCGCCCGAAGAACAGCGCGCGCTGCTCGGCCTCGAACGGCGCGAGGCCGCGGTACGGGTTGCCGTCGGGGATCGGCGGCGCGCCGGCGGCGATGCGCTCGAGCTGGAACACGACCTCGTCGGCGGTCTCCGGGCGGTGCGCCGGGTCGCGCGACAGGCAGCGCATGACGAGCGCGGCGAACCCGGGCTCGATGCCGGGGACGCGTTCGTCGAGCGCGCGCGGCGGCGGCCCATCGACCACCGCGCGCTCGAGGGACTCGCGGTCGGGCTGCGGGAACGGCGGCTCGCCGGACACCAGCTCGTACATCACGACGCCGAGCGAGTACAGGTCGCTGCGCGCCGTGGCGGCCTCGGCGCGCCACAGCTCGGGCGCCATGTAGCGCGGCGTCCCGAGCAGCGCGCCCGGGCTGGTGTGATCGACGCGGTGATCGGGGCCGGCGGCGTCGTGCGCCTCGGCCGGCTCGCGCGCGGCGGCGTCGGCCGCGAGCTCGGCGGTGGCGGCGAGCCCGTCGGGGGCGGACCGGTCGCCGCGCGGCGCAGGCGGTGCCGGCCCGGTGGGCGTCGGCCCGGCGGTCGCAGCCGGCGTCGGCCCGGCGGTCGCAGCCGGCGCGAGCTCGGCGGTCGCGGCGACGTCGGGGGCCGGGTTGCCCGCGACGGGCGCGTCGGCCGGCCGCGCGGGCGCGAGCTCGGCCGGCGCGGCTCCCGTGAGCTTGGCGAGCCCGAAGTCGAGCAGGCGCGGCGCACCCGCGTCGTCGATCATGATGTTGCTCGGCTTGACGTCGCGGTGCAGGACGCCGTGGCGGTGCGCCGCCGCCAGGCCGCGGGCGATCGCGGTCGCGAGCTCGAGGCCGCGCCGCTCGGGCAGCGGCAGGCGCAGCCGGTCGAGCGACGTGCCGCGCACGAGCTCCTGCACGAGGTAGGGCTCGCCGCCGCCGGTCGTGCCTGCGCGAAAGATCGCGATGACGTTGGGGTGATCGAGCCGGGCGAGCGCGCGGGCCTCGGTCAGGAACCGCAGCCGGTTCTCCTCGGTGGTGCCGATGCGCACCAGCTTGAGCGCGACCGCACGGTCGAGGATCGTGTCGTGGGCGAGATAGACGGCGCCCATGCCGCCCCGGCCGAGCATGCGGACGATGCGGAACTCTTCGATATCGGCCGGGATCGTACCCGGCGGTGGCCCCTGGGGGTACACGGGCCGAGGGTACACCTCCGGCACACGAGCTGTGCCGTTGCATCGGGTACGACGGGTCGGTCGCCGCGACGTCTCCGTCGGCGTAGCGCGGAGTGATAGACGCCATGGCTCAGGCCGTACATCGTCGAGAGCTAGGCGTGGGCGATCAGGCCGACGACGACCGCGATCGCGGTGGGCGTGGTGGTGAGCGCAGCGGGACCGAGCAGCACGCTGGCCGACCTGCGAAATGCCACGACGGCGGGGTCGCCGCCGGTGACCGCGGCGATGATCTGGGCGGCTGCGAACGTCGCGCCGGCGAGCAGCCCGGAGCCGACGCCTTGGTGGACGCTCCTGCTGACGTCGGCCATGCGATCGGGTCGAAAGCAATCGTTGCTCCGCGGTCGGGCTGGCGGGGCGCGCGAGCTGCTCGGACCGGATCCCGGCGAGACGGAACGCCACGCGGGTCAGGGCGCCCAGGGGGGGCGGAGCAGAACGTTGCGGGTGGGCGGCGGGTAACCGGGTGCGGCGATCGACCCGGGCCCTCCGAGGAACTCGGCCGAGTTTCAGGTGTAGTGCAACTGTGCAACGTGGCTTGACGGAAGCCGGTGCAGGGTGCAGGCAGAGCAAAACCGTTCGCTGTCACGGTAATGCAGTGACCATGTAGAAATCATCCTTGTGCCGCACAATGAGGCATTCGATAGACTTGCGTGCAGATCTTGTTCGTGGAGTTGGGCGGCCTCGGGCGCGGAGTCGAGCGGGAGTCGAGCGGGAGTCGTGGTTCGCACCCCATACCAAAATTCAATACGACTCGATCGGCAGGAGTAGAGCGGCGGCGAGGTGGGTGCGCGCTGCGCGCGGCATGATCGACGCGCGATTTTTCAGCGAGAGCGGCGACGGGAGTTCGCGCGGTGTGGGGCATGTGGGGCCATGCTCCGTACGTGGAACGGGTTCGCGTTCAGCGATGCGGCACGCTGCGGATGATGTGTGCTGCATGCCCATGTGTGCCGACGAGGAAATCATGATCCCTTGTGCAGATCTGGATCACCGATCGCGGCGAGGTCTGATACACATGCGAGTTAACATGGGCGTGAACGAATCCGGCGGCACCACAGGTGGCACCATGAACACAGTCCTCCCCGAGCACTTCGGCAAGTACTCGCTGATCGGCCACCTGGCGACAGGCGGGATGGCCGAGGTCTGGCTGGCGCGGCAGGCCGGGCTGGAGGGGTTCGAGAAGACCGTCGTGATCAAGCGCGCGCGGCCGGAGCTGACCGACCGCGAGACCACGCGGCGGTTCCTCGACGAGGCGCGCCTGGTCGCGACGCTCGAGCACCCGAACATCGCCCAGGTCTACGAGATCGGGTTTGTCAGCGGCTCGTACTTCTTCGTGATGGAGTACGTCGACGGGGCGGACCTGCGCCGGCTGATCCAGGCCGCGATCGCGAAGCGCTATCCGATCTCGTTCGCCGACGCGCTGTACATCCTGACCCAGGTCTGCGCGGCGCTGCATTACGCGCACGAGAAGCACGACCTGGAGGGCGACCCGCTGCGGCTCATCCACCGCGACGTGTCGCCGTCGAACGTGCTGATCAGCCACGACGGCGTGGTCAAGGTCTGCGACTTCGGGGTCGCCAAGGCCCAGGTCCGCAAGGCCGGGGACACCAAGAGCGGCGTGGTCAAGGGCAAGTTCTCGTACATGTCCCCCGAGCAATGCCAGAGCAAGCCGCTCGATCGGCGCAGCGACGTGTTCTCGATCGGGATCCTGATGTACGAGCTGACCACGCTGTCGAAGCTGTTCCGGGCCAAGACCGAGTACGACCTGCTGCAACAGGTGGTCGACGCGCGGATCCCGCTGCCGTCGGCGCGCGTGCCGGGCTATCCGCGCGAGCTCGAGCAGATCGTGATGAAGGCGCTGGCGAGGGACCCGGACGACCGCTACCCGACCGCGCAGGCCCTGCAGCTCGACCTCGAGGACTTCGCGCGCGAGCGCAAGCTGGCGATGTCGTCGATCGGGATCGCGATGCTGATGCGGACGCTGATCGAGAAGCGGAATGACGTCCGGGTGCGCGGTAGCCGGCCGCGGGTCAGCGACATGATCGAGGCGGAGGCCGGGAGCGAGCGGTTCGCGTTCCTGGCGGACGGCTCGGCGCCGTCGGCGAACCAGCCCGAGGTGTCGCGCATGACGCCGAGCCCGCAAAGCACGGTGGCGGCGCGCAGCAGCGTGAGCGTGGTCGCGGAGTCGCCGGAGCGGCGCTCGGCGGCGCTGTGGCTGGTCGGGGCGCTGGTCGCGGTGATCGTCGCGGGCGCGGTGTCGGTCGCCGATCACATGGCGGCCGGCGCCGAGGAGCGGGCGACGGCGAGCGCGCTCATCGCCGACGCCGAGCGGATCGCGTCGGTGTTCGACGGCGCGGCGCGCGCCGCGCAGCTGCGCGCCAACGGCATCGCGACCACCCCGATGCTGCGCGCGGCGATCGAGACCGACACGGCGACGCTGACCGATCTCGCGACCAGCGAGATGGTGTTCACCGCCGGCCCGGGCGAGGCGCTGGAGGTATTCCGGATCAGCAATGGCAAGTCGGTGTCACTGCTCCGGATCCCGAAGTCGGCGCAGGCGCTGCCGCCGCCGAACAACCGCGACACCCGGTTCCGCAGCGATGGGCTGAGCGTGACGCTGGCCTCGAGCGCGCCGATCTCGGGCTATCGCGAAGGGCTGGCCGGCGGGATCGTGATCGCGGCTCCCGTCGATCTGGCGGCGGTCCGGCGCTCGCTCGACGAGCACACCGCAGGCGCGTCGCTGATCGGGCTGGGCAGCGAGCTGATGCTGGTCGACCACCGCGGCGGCGCGGGCGGTCCGCCGGTCGAGCTCACGGTGCCGTCGATGGGGGCATGGACCGCCGGAGCGGCGAAGCTGATCGCGACGCCCAAGCGAGCGCCCGGGCTGAGCTGGGCCGCGCCGGCGCGCTACGCGGCGGGCGGTCTGGCCGTGCTGCTGCTGATCGGCTTCGCGGCGAGCATCCGGCGCCGCCCGGAGCCGCTGCCGCGGCAGCCGATGGCGTGACGGCGCGGGACCGGGACCACGACGGGCCCGAGCGCGCGTCGCGGTCGCGCCGGCGCGCCCTGCCAGCTTTTTCCGGGTATTGTGTGGCGCGGCGCCGGACTTGCTGGCGATGATGGGACCGTGGGCCGCCGCGCACCCTCGATCGCGACGCCGTGCCGGGCGCTCCGGGCGGCGGGGCAGCGGCTCGGAGCGCTCGCGCTCGCGGCGGTGGTGGCCGGCGGCTGCGGCGACAACCTGTACGATCCGTTCGTGTCGCTGGTCCGGGTGTCGGGGGCGACGCCGTTCGCCGGCGGCTGCGCCGGGGGCCAGCAGGGGACGAACTTCGGCAGCGTCGAGGTCGAGCCGTGGGTCGCGGTGGATCCGACGAACCCGGCGCACATGGTCGGCACGTGGCAGCAGGACCGCTGGTCGAACGGCGGCGCGAACGGGATCGGGGTCGCGGTGACGTTCGACGGCGGCGCGACCTGGTCGACCCACACGCCGCGGATCGGCCGGTGCGCCGGCGGGGTGGCCGGCGGCGACTACCAGCGCGCGAGCGATCCGTGGGTGACGTTCGCGGCCGACGGGACGGTGTTCCTGGCGGCGCTGGTGTTCGACCCGGCGACGCCGCGCAACGCGATGCTGGCGAGCCGGTCGACCGACGGCGGGGTGACCTGGAACGATCCGGCGGTGCTGATCTCCGACGACGACCCGGACGTCTTCAACGACAAGGACGCGATCACGGCGGATCCGTCGGATCCGGGCCGGGTCTACGCGGTGTGGGACCGGCTGACCGGGCAGAGCCATCCCAACCAGCCGATCGGCACCGGGCCGACGTGGCTCGCGCGCACCACGGCCGGGGCGTGGGAGCCGGCGCGCGCGATCTTCGATCCCGGGGTCGACGCGCAGACGATCGGCAACGTGATCGCGGTGCTGCCCGACGGCACGCTGGTCGACGTGTTCGACCTGATCACGCAGGCCAGCAGCAACGCGCCGTCGAACATGCTCGCGGTGATCCGGTCGGAGGACCACGGGCTGACCTGGTCGCCGGCGACGGTGATCGCGCCGATGCGCGGCGTCGGGGTCCAGGATCCGCAGAGCCACGTGTTCGTCCGCTCCGGGACCGATCTGCCGCAGATCGCGGTGGATCGCGCCAGCGGGGCGCTCTACATCGCATGGCAGGACGCGCCGGCGGGCAGCTCGGTCGACGCGGTGATGCTGGTGAGCTCGCTCGACGGCGGGGTGACGTGGTCGGCGCCGGTGGCGGCCAACGGCGCGCGCGACGCGCCGGCGTTCACGCCGAGCGTGGCCGTCGCGGCGGATGGCACGGTCGGGGTGACGTACTTCGACCTGCGCACCGCGCGGGCCGGCGACGACGGGCTCCGGGTCACGCCGTGGCTGGCGACGTCGCGCGATCGCGGGGCGACCTGGAGCGACGAGGCGCTGAGCGCGCCGTTCGACCTGCGGCCGGCGCTGCTGCAGGGCGCGTTCTTCCTCGGCGACTACCAGGGGCTGGTCGCGGTGGGCAGCGCGTTCGTGCCGTTCTTCGCGGCGGCGGTCGCCGACACGGACGACCGCACCGACGTGTTCGTGCACGTGCCGCCATAGCACGCGGCGATCCCGCAGCCGCGGGATCGGCGCGGCGGCCCAGGCGAGGCAGACCGGCGGGCGCCGGCGGCGATCAGCTCGCGGCCTTGCTCTCGAGCACGAGCTCGGGGCGGGCGCGGCGCTCGACGACCTCGCGGGTCACCACGCACTCCTTGACGCCGGTGAGCGAGGGGATCTCGTACATGACGTCGAGCATGACCTCCTCGACGATCGCGCGCAGGCCGCGGGCGCCGGAGTTGCGGCGGGCGGCCTCCTCGGCGATCGCGGTCAGCGCGTCGGGCCGGAAGTTGAGCTTGACGCCCTCGAGCTCGAACAGCCGATGGTACTGCTTGGCGAGCGCGTTCTTGGGCTTCCACAGCACCTCGGTCAGCGCCTCGACGTCGAGCGCGTCGCACGAGACGATCACCGGCAGGCGGCCCATGAACTCGGGGATCATGCCGAACTTGATCAGGTCCTCGGTGCGGGCCTGGCGGCGCAGCGCGTCCTTGTCGTCCTCGGCGGTCGACACCTGGGCGCCGAACCCGAGGCCGCGCTGGCCGGTGCGGCGGCGGACGATGTCCTCCAGGCCGTTGAAGGCGCCGCAGCAGATGAACAGGATGTCCGTGGTGTCGATCTGGATCAGCTCCTGCTGCGGCCGGTTGCGCGCGCCGTCCGGGGTGATCGTCGCGGTCTTGCCCTCGAGGATCTTGAGCAGCGCCTGCTGGACGCCCTCGCCCGAGACGTCGCGGGTCGGCGACGGCGTGCCGCCCTTGCGGGCGATCTTGTCGATCTCGTCGATACAGATGATGCCGCGCGCGGTCTTCTCGACGTCGCCGCCGGCGGCGCGGAACAGCGCCTTGACCACGCTCTCGACGTCCTCGCCGACGTAGCCCGCCTCGGTGAGCGTGGTGGCATCGGCGATCGCGAACGGGACGTCGAGCTTCTTCGCCAGGGTCTGGGCGAGCAGGGTCTTTCCCGAGCCGGTCGGCCCGATCAGCAGGATGTTGCCCTTCTGGAGCTCGACGTCGGTCTGCTTGCCGCGCAGGCCGATGCGCTTGTAGTGGTTGTAGACGGCGACGGACAGCGCGCGCTTGGCGTCCTTCTGGCCCACGACGTAGCGGTCGAGCTCCTCCACGATCGCGCGTGGTGGCGGATACTTGGGCCGCTCGGACGCCTCCTCCTTGGCGAGGATGTCGTTGCAAAGAGTCACGCACTGGTCGCAGATGAACACGCGGGGGCCGCTGATGAGCTTTCGCACCTCGCGCCGCTGCTTGCCGCAGAAGGAGCAGTGGAACTCTTCCATCCAGCTCCAATTCTTACATGTTTCGGGGCCCAGGCAATAGACCGGAACGCCTCGTCTCGGGTGCGACCGTGAAGTACACCTCTGCTGTCTCTTGACCCGGGAGCGGTGGCAAGGGGATCACTTCGACCGTGCGCGTTATCGTGATCTGTCCCGAGCCCGAGCGTGCTGAGCGCCCCGATCGCCCCGATCGCCCCGATCACGGGGATGAATCCGGCACGGTCGCCGGATTGCTAGGCGAACTGGGGTGCCGCGTGACGCTCGGCCGGTTCGACCTCGGCGGGCTTGACCTGGAGGCGGTTGCCGAGCAGCCGCCGTCGGTGGTGATCGTGGAGGCCGGCGACGACATCGGCCGGGCGCACAAGTCGATCAAGCGGATGCGCGACGACGGGCCGCTCGTCGAAGTTCCGATCCTGATCGCGGTCACCGTCGCGCGCCTGCCATCGCTCGACTTCTCGATCGGGTTCGACGACTTCGTGCTGATGCCGATCGTCCCGGCCGAGCTCTACGCCCGGCTGCGCCAGCTCGACTGGAAGACCGCCACGTTCGGCTCCGACGAGATGCTGAAGATCGACGACCTCGTGGTCGACATCGCAGGCTACGAGGCGCGGCTGGCCGGCCGGCGGATCGAGCTGACCCACCAGGAGTTCGAGCTGTTGCGGTTCCTCGGCCAGCACCGCGGACGGGTGTTCACCCGCGAGGCCCTGCTGGAGCGGGCCTGGGGCTACCGCTACGCGGGCGGGACGCGCACGGTCGACATCCACGTTCGCCGGGTCCGATCCAAGCTGGGGGAGGCCGGATCGATCATCGAGACGGTGCGCAACGTCGGCTACAAGATGCGCGGCTAGTGTAGAGTGAACCAGTGGCCGGGCGAGCCTCGATCGTCGGCGCTGCGGCAACCCATGTCGGGAACGTGCGCGATCACAACGAGGACGCGCATTTCGTCGACGAGGATCTCGGGGTGTTCCTGGTGTGCGACGGGATGGGAGGGCACGCCGCCGGCGAGGTCGCGAGCGAGCTGGCGATCGGCGCGATCCGCACGGCATGGGCCGGCCAGGCGCTGCACGATGCCGCCGAGCACTGGCTGGAGCGCGCCACGCCGGAGGCCAAGAAGCAGCTCCTGGAGGTCGTGCGCGGCGGCGTGATCGCCGCGCACCAGGCGATCCTCGCCGAGGCCGACCGCGACCAGACCAAGAGCGGGATGGGCACCACGCTGGTCGGCGCGGTGATCGTCGGCGGCGAGCTGGTGTTCGCGCACGCCGGCGACTCGCGCGCCTACCTGGTGCGCGACGGGATCTCGATGCAGCTGACCGAGGACCACACGCTGCTCGCCCGGCTGCTCGCCGCGGGGATCGACGTCGACGTGTCGGGCGAGGGCGCCCGGTTCCGCAGCATGCTGACCAACGCGCTCGGGATCGGCGACGAGGTCAAGGTCTCGACCTTCGTGGTGCCGCTCGCCGACGGCGATCGCTTCCTGCTGTGCAGCGACGGGATCAGCGAGTACGTGCCCGAGCACGAGGTCGGCGAGGTGCTGAGCCGGCAGCCGAGCCCGGCGCGCGCGGCGCAGCGGCTGATCGACCTCGCGCTCGAGCGCGGCGGCGGCGACAACGCGACCGCGGTGGTGGTGCGGGTGCTGGAGGCCGGCGAGACGCCGCTGCCCGCCGAGCAGCGCAAGAAGGACGACGCCGCGATCGGCGCGTGCGCGCTGTGGGGCAAAAAGCTGACGCCGCAGCAGCGGCTGCGCGCGCTGCGGATCGCGATCCCGCGCGACCACGGGTCCGGCGAGAAGCTGCCGCCGCACGCGCTCGGCGATCGCGTGGCGTGGATCATCCTCGAAGGCGAGGGGGTCCAGGACGGCGAGGCGTTCGGCCCGGGCGCGCTGATCTACCCCGAGTCGCTGATCAGCGCGCGCGAGCAGGGGCCGCCGCCGGGGCGCGACGGGCTGGCGACCACGCGCGGCGACGTCCGCTCGCTGGCGATCCGCGCCAACGACTTCCGCGAGCTGTGCGACGACGACGGCGAGCTCGGCGAGGCGTTGCTCGACAGCCTCGCGACGATGATCGCCCGGCGCAAGTCGCGCGCGCCGACCGGGGGGGGCGGGGTCGATCCGCGCGGCAGCACCGATCCGCACCTGCCCGCGGTGCCGCGCGAGGTGGCCGAGGCAGATCACCCCACCGATCCGCGGATGCCGGTGGCCGGCGATCCCGACGCGCCCGCACCGACCGGGGCCGAGCACGGCGCGGGCGATCGGGCCGATGCCGGCGATGCCGGCGCCGGAGACGACCGCGACGCGCGCGACCGCGCCGAGACCGTCCCCGACGAGCCGACCGAGCGCCAGCGACCGTCGTGGTCGCGGATGCCGTCCGAGAGCGCGGTCATCGCGCCGGCGCCCGCTCGCCCCGCGGCGGGCCACGCGCCGGCGCCGCCTCGCCCCGCGGCGAGCCACGCACCGGTGCGGCCGAGCCCACCGCCGCCCGGGATGGTGAAGCGCCCGACGCCGCCCCCGCCGCCGGCGCCGACACGGCCGAGCCCGCCGCCGGCGCCGACACGGCCGAGCCCGCCACCGCGCCCGCGCCGACCGAGCCCGCCGCCGCTCGCACCTCCGGACGACACGCCGACGCCGCCCCCGATGCGGCCCCCAGCGCGGCCGAGCCCGCCGCCGCCCCCGCGCCCTGCGGTGCCGCGGCCGAGCCGGCCCAGTCCACCGCCGGCGCCGACGCGGCCGAGCCCGCTGCCAGCGAGCCAGCCTCCGGCGAGCGCGCCGGCTGCGAGCGCGTCTGCGAGCCGGCCGCCGGCGCCGACCCACGCCGCCGCCTCGCCGGTGCATCGGGCGACGCCGGTGCGCGGGGTGCCGACCACGCCGACGCCGCCGCGCGGGGTAGCGAAGACGCCGACCCCGGCACGCGGCATCGCCAGGACCGTGACCCCCGCGCGCGGTGTGCCGCGGCCGGCCACGCCGACCCCGGCGCCGCGCACGACGCCGGCGGGCGGGTTCGCGCCGGTGGCGCGCGGTGAGCCGGGCGAGACGGCGCACGACCCACCGCCTGCGCGCGCGCGGTCCGCGAGCGGCCCCGCCGCCGCCGCGCGCGAGCTGCCCACCGCCCGGTCCGACACTGCGCCGGCCGGCGCGCCGCGTCCGAGCGCGCCGGCCGCGCCGGTACCCGCTCCCCGGCACGCCCAGACCTGGGCGGCGACGACGCCGCGCGGGCACGCCGAGTCGCCGTGGGATCCCAGCAGCGAGGCCGACACCGTGCGCGGCGGTCCGACCCCCAAGGGCTTCGCCAGCCCGCCGCCGCCGCCGGCCGGCGTGCGTCCCCGGCGCGCGTCGACGCCGGTGCCCGGCCCGCTGATCGACACGAGCGCGCGGGATCGCCGGTTGACCGATCCCGAGATCGAGACCTACCTCGAGCTCGAGGCCGATCTGCCGCCCGGGCCGGGCGCCGAGCGCGATCTCGAGTCCGAGGCCGCGTTGCGGTCGCTCAACGATGACCTCGAGGAGCAGTCGGTCTCCATCATCATCGAGGCGGAGGGCCGGCGGGTGATCGAGACCACCACCGAGACCGAGGCCCACACGCTGACCGTGACGGTGACCGAGCCGGCGAACAGCGAGCCCCCGCGCGCGATCACCGCCGAGGACGGCGCGGAGGTCTCGGGATCGATCTCGATCCCCGAGGATGCGCCGTCGAAGCGCCACCGGCGCGCCCGCCGCCAGAGCGACGGCTGGGACGACTGAGCCGGGAGACCCGGCACGACGTCGAGGGAGGGCATCGCGAGTGGCTTCTTTTTCTACCGACGCGGCATGGTGATCTGCACCTTGTGCGCCGCCGCGTTCGTGCTGGCTCGCGATCCTGGCCAGATCGCTTCCGGGGCTGTCGTGATCGTGGAGGACCGGTCGCCGATCCAGCCGCCCGCCCGGACGCCGGGGCGGGGCTCGGCGCGCTGCTCGACGAGCTGGGGCGCTCCGGCCGCACCGAGCTGCTGGTGGAGGCGAGCTGGCTGTATCAGCGCCGGATCGCGGTCGAGCCGCTCGTGGGGCTGGTCCGGGCGGAATGCGACGCTGACGGGCGCCGCGCGTGCATGAGAGCCGCCAAGCCCGCCGCGGATCGAGGCCGCAAGCGGCGCTCCGAGCCGGAGCAGCTGGTGCTGTGGAAGAAGCGCGGCGGCAAGCGGCGCGGGGCGGGGCGGGCGATCCGGGTCACTTGGCGGGAGCGCCGTTGCGGCTGTACTCGGTCAGGCTCATCACGACGTCGCCGAGCTCGGTCTTGGCGGCGACCTTGAGCGGGACGCGATCGGCGTCGTCGCTGAGCCACACCGTGAACGTGCGGGTCGGGCGCGGGGTCTCGGGGGAGAAGTCGGGCCGGGCGCGGTACGACTCGCCGGTGTACCGGATCGCGCGGCGGTTGCCGATCGCCGAGCCGATCGTGTCCTGGCCGGCGTAGGTGACGTCGATCCGCCACAGCCGGCGGCCGCCGACGACGAACACCGTGCGGCGCGTGCCCGGCGCGGCGCGCCAGCCGCGCAGCTGGGCCATCGCCGAGTGCGCGTCGTGGATCTGGAGGCCCGCGCCGGCCGCCGCGCCCCTGCCGAAGCTGACCCGCAGGTGATGCGGCTCGTGCTCGTCGGACCGGACGTAGGTGATGTCGGCGACGTTGTCGGTGAACTTCGCGCTCGCGGTGGTCCGGTTGTCGCCCTGCTCGACCACGGTGTCGAGCGCGAGCGGCCGGCCGGTGTCGAGGTCGATCACCGTGGTCGCCTCGTCGACTATGTGCCGGATCATCGCGGCGGCGCCCGCGGTGGCGGCGCGCGACTTGACGACGACGGCGCGGTGGCCCTCGTAGGTGCCGAGCGCGCCGACCGCGAGCTGGGCCTCGCCCGCGACCAGGCCGGCGAGCCGGACCTCGAACGCCATGGCCTCGCCCGGGTTGAGGCCGACCTCGACCGGCGCGGAGGCGGGGCGAGGGGCCGGGGCCGGCGGTAGCGCGTTGGCCTCGGCGCCGGCACAGCCGGCCAGGCCGCCGAGGCCCGTGAGCCCGGCCGCGGCCAGGCCCGCGGCGGCCACGAGGAGTGTGCGTCGCACTGCTCATGCTTGAACCACCCGGGGCGCGCGTGCAAGCAGTGCTAGCGTAGGTCCGTGCCACCGGTCACCCGCCTCGGTATCACGCTCGGCGATCCCGCCGGCATCGGCCCCGAGATCGTCGCGGCGACGCTGGCCGCCGCTCCCGAGGCGTGGCGGCCGCGCCTCGTGGTGTACGGCGACCGAGCGCCGCTGGAGCGGGCGGCGCACGCGATCGGGGTGGCGCTGCCGCCGGACGTCCGGATCGTCGGGGACGGGCTCGGCGACGCCGCGCGGCCGGGCCACCCCGACGAGCAGAGCGGCGCGGCCCAGGTCGGCTACCTCGAGGCCGCCGTGGCGGCGGCGCGGCGCGGTGACCTGGACGCGATCGCGACGGCGCCGATCTCGAAGACCTGGGCGCGGCGCGCGGGGTTTCCGTTCCCCGGCCACACCGAGATGCTGGCGAGCCGGCTCGGCGTACGCGACGTCGTGATGCTGTTCGCCGGCCCCCGGCTCAAGGTCGCGCTCGCCACCGTGCACATCCCGCTCGCCGAGGTGCCGCGCGCGCTGACCACCGACGGGCTGCGCACCGTGCTGGGCATCGTCGCCGGCGCGCTGGTCAACGACTTCGCGATCGCCGAGCCGCGGATCGGCGTGGTCGGGCTCAACCCGCATGCCGGGGAGGGCGGGTTGCTCGACGCCGAGGACCGCGACGTGATCGCGCCGGCGCTGGGCCCGCTGCCGCCGGCGCGGCTGTTTGGCCCGCTGGTCCCCGACGCCGCGTTCCGCGATCTCGCGATGGGGCGCTACGACGCGCTGGTCGCGATGTACCACGATCAGGGCCTGATCCCGGTCAAGCTGATCGACTTCGACGAGGCGGTCAACGTCACGCTCGGCCTGCCGATCGTGCGGACCTCGCCCGACCACGGCACGGCCTACGACATCGCCGGCACCGGCCGGGCGCGCGCGGTGTCGATGCAGCGCGCGCTCGCGCTCGCGGTCGAGCTCAGCCAGCGCAGGGCGCGAGCAGGTTGAACCGGAACTCGGCGTTGCCGATCCGGATCCGATCGTTGTCGTCGAGCTGACACGACTCGACCCGGACGCCGTTGACGAAGCTGCCGTTGGTCGACCCGTGGTCCTGCAGCACCCAGCGGTCGCCGAGGCAGACCAGCCGGATGTGCATGCGGCTGAGCTGCTCGCTCGCCACGTGGACGTCGCTGCTCGAGCTGCGGCCGATCACGGTATCGGCGAACAGCTCGTACCGCTGGCCCGCGACCGGGCCGGTGATGCCGACCAGCTGCGCGGGGATCGGCGCGCGCTGGCGCTCGCGCGGGGTGTAGCCCGGCGTCGCGGCCTTGTAGCTGATCGAACCCTTGCGCTGGTGGCCGCGCTCCTGGTCGGTCGACTTGCGCAGGTAGTTCGCGATCTCGTCGTCGAGCTGCTCGCGGAGCTTGGCGAGCAGCGAGCCGTCGTTGCGCACGAAGCCCTCGATCGCGTCGATCCGCAGCGCGGCCTGGCGCAGGATCTCGGCAGCGGCCGGCAGCGCGCCGCGATCGGCCTGGGCGCGCGCCTGGGCGCGGGCGGCGTCGGCCTGGACCAGCACGATGTCGCGCTGGGCGTCGCGGTCGACGACCGGGGCGCCGGTGCGGATGTCGACGTCGAGGCTCGCGGTGGTGGTGTGGACGGTGCCGTCCGGACCGCGGCCCGACACGGTGATCGCGGCGAGCCGCCCGGTGGCGCGCGGGCCGAGCGCGAGCTGGAGCTCGAGCGCGATCAGCCGGCCCTCGTCGACGAACACGTCGCCGATCGCGGTCGCGACGCCGTGGCTGCCGACCCGCAGCGCGCTGGCGGGCACGACCTGGAGCAGCTCGACGCCGTCGGCCGGCTGGAGCCGGAGCTCGAGCTGATCGGCGACGATGCCGCCGTGGGCGAGCGCGGCGCGCGCGAGATCGACCCGCGCGAGCGCCGGATCGGGGACGTAGGCGTAGCGCCCCGAGCCGGCGGTCGAGATCGCCTCGAGCACGGTCTCGTCGTGCGACAGCCCGAACCCGAGCGACGACACCGCGAGCTTGAGCCCGGTGACGTAGCCGGCGAGATCGGACGCCGACGACAGGCCGACGTTGGGCTGGCCGTCGCTCATCACGACCATCGCGCGGCGCAACCCGGCCGGCGCGGTCACCAGCACGCCGGCGGCGACCCCGAGCCCACCGTGCAGGTTGGTGTTGCCGCCCGCGGCGAGCGAGCCGAGCGCGCGGCGCAGCTGGGTCTTGCCGGCGGCATCGACCTGGGTCAGCCCGCAGCGCACCTCGGCCTCGCTGGCGAACGCCACGATCGCGAGCTGATCGCGCTCGCCGAGCAGATCGATCAGGATCTCGCAGCTGCGGATCACGTGCTCGATCGGCGGGCCCTGCATCGAGCCCGACACGTCGGCGACCAGCGCCACCGCGAGCGGCGCGCGCTCGCGCTCCAGGCCGCCGCCGAGCGGATCGATCTTGATCGAGGCCCACAGCCGGGAGGGTGGAGCCGCGCCGGTGCTCGGCTCGACGTTCTTGTGCTCGCAGCGCGCGAGCACGCTGAATGGTGTCCCCATGCCAGTGCGTATAGGCGACGGTGGACCGGGCGCCAGGTATTTTCGCGGGTGGGACGGGGTGCGCGACGCGACGCACCGGTCGCCCAGCGCCGGGCCGCGGACCGGGCCCGGCAGTCGCGCGAAATTCCAGATCGGAGTCACGGCTCGGTCCATGTGCGGGTAGCCCGGAGCAAGGCGTACCTCCCTGGGTGAGGCTTGACTTCCATCGCTTTTGCACTATATCATGTTCAATAGCTTGAAGGCTATGAACGAACTGCTAGGCAAAGGAGCGAGACTCAGGGAGTTTTTCAGGCGGCTTGAGATGGCTCCAGCATGCTCCGGCCTGGCAAGCGCTCGAGCGCAACTGGAGGAGATCATGAACGCCGTAGAAGATGAATTCAGTGGGGTTCCGTTCAATCCGGACGCCGCGAACGCCGCTCCCGACGGGCGCATGTACCCACCGCACGACAAGTACCTGCGAGCTTCGGGAAGCTCCCAGGTCCAGCTATTCGCACACGTGCGTCATCGGACAGCCTTCGCCGCCAACGGTGCCGTCAAGATCACGCTGTCGGACGGAACGGTGGCGGTCGACAAGCCAGGCCAGGATGGCCGAACCGTTGACGACGTGCTGCGTGGAGGATGAACATGAACCCGTTTACTGCCATCGTCCAGGTCCTTGAAACGCTGTTTCCAGGAGTCAAGACGACGAACACGCCTCCACTGCGCGACGGCGGCGTGTGGTCCCTGGACATTGATCGCGGAGAAACCAGCCTCGCTCTCGAGTGGGATCCAGTCACCGGCTTCGGGATCTCCACGGTGGATCCCGAGACATATGGCGAAGGGCCCGACGAGCGTTATCGCGAAGCGACCTCAGCTCTTGCTCGGCTGATCACGTTGCTGGAACTGAAACAGCAAACGGCACCTCAGTCGCCGCTCCTGCTCTCGCAGTTACGGGAGCGCCGCAAGTGTACACAGGTCGCGCTCGCAACTCGATTGGATATGAGACAATCGACTCTTTCCGCCATCGAGCACCGAGAGGACGTCCAACTCAGTACTCTTCGAAACTACGTGGCCGCGCTCCACGGTCGGCTGGAGCTGCTGGCTGCTTTCGATGAGACCTGCTACGTTATCGATACGAAGGCAGCACGTCGGCGCCCCAAGGCAATGACGCCTTCTACGATCAAACGATGGTTTGTTCGCGCCTCGCGAGGAGAGGTAGAAAATGAACATGAATTGGCCGGTAAGGGCGGGCTCCACTACGCAATTCCACTATGAAGACGATCACGTTCTATTCATATAAAGGCGGAGTTGGCCGATCGCTGCTCGTGGCCAATACCGCGAGATATCTCTCGATCCTGGGCAAGAACGTCTTCGCAATCGATCTCGACCTGGAGGCTCCTGGCCTGCATTACAAATTCGAGCTCGATCCGTCCGATGTTCCCAAGACACCTGAAGCAGGGTTGATCGACGTCCTGACCAACTTCTCCGAGAGCGGGAAGTGCCCCGATGATCTCGGTCCCTATGTTGCGGAGCTCGATACGCCTACGGGCGCTGGCAAGATCCGATTGATGTGGTCAGGTGAAGCCCCACTTGGCATGTACTGGAGAAAGCTGGCGGAGGTGGACTGGCACGATCTGCTTTACGGCTCCAACCACATAGGCTTCTCCTTCTTCAAGGCACTGAAGGCTCAGATCGAGCGGCAATACAACCCGGACTTTCTGCTCATCGACGCCAGGACCGGTGTCACCGAGATGGGCGGAATTGCCACGACGTTGCTGCCGGATGTCGTCGTCGCGCTTGCGCTTGCAACCCGCGAGCACCTGGAAGGCATGCGTGCGGTCATGCACGGAATCCGCCATGCCCGCGCGGAGCAGGAGCCTTCGGCACCGATCCAGATCATGCCGGTGATTTCTCGGCTTCCACTATCGAGTGACTCCAGCTTCGACGATGATGTCGCCGCTCGAACGCGAGAGTTCTTGAACGAGCCTTTCGGCAAGGCGCTGGAGAGCCTGGGGGTCTCGGAGATCGCCGTGCTACACACCGAGCCTCTGCTCGACAACGCGGAGCGAGTGCTCGTGGGAGGCAGGAGCGGACCGCATGAGATCCCGCTGCTGAGGGACTATCTTCGGCTGTTCTCGCGAATCATTCCTGCCGAGGATCTGCGCCCGCACATCGGCTCGCTCATTCAGAACGCCGTGTCACGGATCCTCGACGATCCTGCGGGAGCTCAGAGCTCACTGGAGGAGCTGACCACGTACTGCGGAGATCAAGCGGCCTACCGCGCCTTGTTGAAGCTGTATCGAGTCACCAAGACGCCGCTCGACAAGACCCTGATGGTGGCGGACACGATGTGGCGCCTCGGTGTTCAACCCGACGATCCTCTGCTCGTGGAGATCGTGAAGGTCGGCTTCAGTGAGCTGCGAGCCATCGACGTTCAGAAGAAATACGCAGAGTTCGGTGAGGCGGTCTGGCGCGCGTCCGGCAGCAAAGATGTTCGAGTCGCGCTGATGCTCGTGAGCTTGTTCTTGCCGGAGAGACGAGAGCGGGCGCTGAAGGTGTTGCGCGAGCATATCGAGCGGGCGGATCCACCGAGCCCGAACGTCCTTGCACGGATCATCGAGCTACTTCGCACGAGCGGTGCACCGCGTGATGAAGCGCTCGACCTGGTATCTCGCTTCAAGGGGTCCGCTGCTATCTCACCGGAATTCCTTGTGGCGTGGGCGCGCCTCGTCATGGATCTCGACGATGCGGGCTCAGCGCAGCGCCTGCTCGAAGATCCGCTGTTTCGCGTTGAAGCGCTGCGTGCCGCGGATCTTGCTGTCTATTATCGGCTCAGGCAGCGATTTGCAGACCCTGCTCCATCCAGCGTGCTTCTGTTCGAACTCGCTGATGAGCTGATCGCCAATAACAACCTCTCGCAGCTTGTGCAGCTTGCGGAGCTCTCCGAAGAAGAGGGCAGGCTGAATGAACTCCTATCGCACATCAGATCTCGAGCCCCTGCTCATGTCCTCGACGAGGTAATGAATCGGGCCCGTCTCGGGGGGCGCCGGCACTCGCCGCCACTGCGGCGACGGTCCTGAGCCGCCACGGGCGCGGCTGAATCCGCGATGGATGGTTGCAGGTCACGCGCAGCGCGCCAACCCCTCGCCCCGTTTCGACCGGGCCCCGCGGTCAGTAAATGTGGGTGTCACGGCCACGATCCGACACCACGGCAATGGCGCTCGAGCTCAGCTTTGCACTGGGACGGCGCCGCCGGCGTTTCAAGACGTTTCACGGCCGGGCCGCGTGCCGGGAGTTTTCGCCGGGTCAGCGCGCCGGTGCGCTTCGTGCATCGGGCAGGCCGGGCTGCACCTGGCCGTGGCCCGCCCACCTATGGACACTCCCGACCCCGAGCCCGAGCGTCACCGCTGGGCAAAAGTGATCGACCAGACCCGCTGCATCGGCTGCCACGCGTGCAGCACCGCGTGCAAGTCGGAGAACGGCGTCCCGCTCGGCGTCCACCGGACCTACGTCAAGGCGGTCGAGATCGGCGCGTTCCCGTCCGTGCGGCGCGCGTTCCAGGTCACGCGCTGCAACCAGTGCGACGACGCGCCGTGCACCGCGGTGTGCCCGACCCGCGCGATGTTCCGGCGCCAGGACGGCATCGTCGACTTCGACAAGCGGATCTGCATCGGCTGCAAGGCGTGCATCGCGGCGTGCCCGTACGACGCGATCTTCATCAACCCCGACGACGGCGCGGCGGAGAAATGCAACTTCTGCTCGCACCGCGTCGACGCCGGGCTCGAGCCGGCGTGCGTGACGGTGTGCCCGACCGGCGCGATCGTGATCGGCGATCTCGATGATCCGGGCTCGCCGGTGGCGCGCATCGTCCAGCGCGACGCGGTCGCGGTGCGCCGGCCCGAGAAGGAGACCCGGCCCAAGCTGTTCTACAAGGGCGCGCACCAGGCGACGCTCGATCCGCTCGCCGCTCGCCGGCCGCCGGGCGGGCTGCTGATGTGGAGCGAGCAGCCGGACGTGCCGCACGGCGTGCCCGCCGGCCACCCGGAGCGCGCCAACAGCGCGGTGGCGGTGCGGCTCGCGTACGACGTGGCGCACCGTGCGCCGTGGGACGCGCGGGTCAGCCTGTACACGTGGACCAAGGGCATCGCGGCCGGGGTGTACCTGGTCGGGCTGCTGCTGCTCGCGCTCGGCGCCGTCGACGCGGGAAGTGCGCTGTGGCGGTGGTCGGTGCCGATCGCCGCGCTGGCCGCCGTCGCGGTGACCGGCGTGGTGCTGATCGCCGATCTCGATCACCCGGAGCGGTTCCTGCTGATCTTCACCCGCCGCCACGGCCGGAGCTGGCTGGTGCGCGGCGCGTTCGTGCTGGTCGGCTACGGCGGCGTGCTGGCGGCGCACCTGGTCGCGTCGCTGCTCGGCGCGCCCGGCGCGTCGCTGCGGCTCTCGGTGTGGCTCGCGATCGCCGGCGGGCCGCTCGCGGCGATGTCCGCGGTGTACACCGCGTTCCTGTTCGCCCAGTGCAAGGCGCGCGATCTGTGGCAGAGCCCGCTGCTGCCGCCGCACCTGCTCGTGCAGGCGGTCGCGGCCGGCGCCTCGGTGCTGCTGCTGATCGACACCCTCGCGGGTGGCGGCGGCGCCGCCGCGGCGGGCGCGGTCGCAGTGACTGGCTCCGGGGGCGCGGTCGCAGCGGCCTCCGGCGGTCCCGCCGCTGCGGGCCCCGGCCCCGCGCTGGCGTGGATCCTCGCGATCGCGGCAGCGACGCACATCGCGGTCGCGCTCGCCGAGGTCGCGCTGACCCACGGCACGGCGCATGCGCGGCTCGCGGCACACGAGATGACGCGCGGCCGGTACCGCCGGTGGTTCTGGGGCGGGCTCGCGCTCACTACCCTCGGGGCGCTCGGCGCGCTGGCGCCGTGGCTGCCGGTCGCGCCGCCGATCGCCGCGCTCGCCGGGCTGCTCGCGTTCGAGCACGCCCACGTCCAGGCCGGGCAGGCGGTGCCGCTTGCGTGACCCGAAGCAGCTCGCGGCGCGGGTGTCGGCGGCGCGCCAGGCGGTCGAGGCGCGCGGCGAGACGTTCTACCCCGGCGCGAGCCGGATCCACCTGGCCGCGTTTCCGCCGAAGGAGCGCTGGGACGACTGGGTCGAGGTCGACGCGCGGACGCCCGACCGCCGCGAGCGCCACTACATGCTGGTGCCGACGACCTGCTTCAACTGCGAGTCGGCGTGCGGGCTGCTCGCCTACGTCGACCGCGACGGCCTCGAGGTCCGCAAGCTCGAGGGCAACCCCGAGCACCCCGGCTCGCGCGGCCGCAACTGCGCCAAGGGCCCCGCGACGCTGAACCAGGTCACCGACCCCGACCGCATCCTCGCGCCGCTCAGGCGCGCCGGCGAGCGCGGCGAGGGCCGGTGGGCCGCGGTGTCGTGGGACGAGGCGCTCGACGACATCGCGGCGCGGATCCGCCGCGCGATCACCGAGCGCCGCGGCAACGAGGTCATGTACCACGTCGGCCGCCCCGGCGAGGACGGCTTCACCGAGCGCGTGCTCGCGGCGTGGGGCGTCGACGGCCACAACTCGCACACCAACATCTGCTCGTCGAGCGGCCGCGCCGGCTACCACTACTGGATGGGGTTCGACCGGCCGAGCCCCGACTACGCCAGCGCCGACGTGATCGTGCTGGTCAGCGCGCACCTCGAGTCCGGCCACTACTTCAACCCGCACGCCCAGCGGATCGTCGAGGCCCGCCAGCGCGGCGCGAAGCTGATCGTGCTCGACGTCCGGCTGTCGAACACCGCGAGCCAGGCCGACCACTGGATCGCGCCCCAGCCCGGCAGCGAGGCGGCGATCTTCCTCGCGATCGCCCATCACGTGATCGCGACCGGGCGCCACGATCGCGGCTTCATCGAGCGCTGGTGGAACTGGCAGGAGTACATGGCGGTCGCGCTCGGCCGCCCGGGCGCGAGCTTCGCCGAGTTCGAGGCCGAGCTGGCGACGATGTGGTCGCGCTACACGTTCGAGTTCGCGGCGCGCGAGGCCGGGGTCGACGCCGCGGCGCTGCGCGCGATCGCCGACGTCATCGCCGGCGCCGGCACGCGGCTGGCGGCCCACGTGTGGCGCAGCGCCGCGGCCGGCAACCTCGGCGGCTGGCAGGTGTCGCGCACGCTGTTCCTGCTCAACGCGCTGCTCGGCGCGGTCGCGTGCGAGGGCGGGACGTACCCCAACGGGTGGAACAAGTTCGTGCCGCGGCCGATCCACACGCCGCCGCACCCGCACACCTGGAACGAGCTGACCTGGCCGGTCGAGTACCCGCTCGCGATGAACGAGCTGTCGTTCCTGCTGCCCCACCTGGTCGGCGACGGCCGCGGCGCGCTCGAGGTCTACTTCACCCGGGTCTACAACCCGGTGTGGACCAACCCCGACGGGTTCTCGTGGATCGAGATGCTGACCGATCCGGCCAAGATCCGGCTCCACGTCGCGCTGACCCCGACCTGGAACGAGACCGCGCAGTACGCCGACTACGTGCTGCCGATGGGGGTCGGCAGCGAGCGCCACGACCTGCACTCGTACGAGACCCACGACGCGCAGTGGCTCGGGTTTCGCCAGCCGGTGCTGCGCGCGGCGCGCGAGCGGCTCGGCGCGCCCGTCGCCGACACCCGGCAGGCCAACCCCGGCGAGGTCTGGGAGGAGAACGAGCTCTGGATCGAGCTGTCGTGGCGGATCGACCCCGACGGCGCGCTCGGCATCCGCCGCCATTTCGAATCGCGCGAGCGGCCGGGCGAGAAGCTCGGCGTCGACGAGTACTACCGCTACATCTTCGAGCACTCGGTGCCCGGGCTGCCCGCGCGCGCGGCGGCCGACGGCCTCGCGCCGCTCGACTTCATGCGGCGCCACGGCGCGTTCGAGGTCCGGCGCGGCATCGGACCGGTCCACGCCGAGGCCGTGCCGGCGGCCGAGCTCGACGACGCGGTGACCGACGCGCTGGGCCGGGTGTTCACCCGCGCCCCGAAGCCGGCGCCCGAGAACATCGTCCCGGTGCCGACGCCCGACGGCGACGCCGACGGCCGCCGGCGCGCCGGGATCGCGGTCGACGGCCGCGTCGTGCGCGGGTTCCCGACGCCGAGCGGCCGGCTCGAGCTGTGGTCGCGCACGCTCGCCGAGTGGGGCTGGCCGGAGTACGCGCTGCCGACCTACATCGAGAGCCACGTCCACCCGCGCGCGCTCGCCGCCGATCAGCTCGTGCTGATCCCGACGTTCCGGGTGCCGGTGCAGGTCCACACCCGCAGCGGCAACGCGAAGTGGCTCGACGAGATCGCCCACACCAACCCGCTGTGGATCCACCCGCGCGACGCGGCGCGGATCGGCGTCGACACCGGCGGGCTGGTCCGGGTCGAGACCGAGATCGGCCACTTCGTGGTCAAGGCGTGGGTCACCGAGGGCATCCGGCCCGGCGTGGTCGCGTGCAGCCACCACATGGGGCGCTGGAAGCTCGCCGCGGCGGGCGACCGCGGCCAGCGCCAGGTGATGGCCACCGTGTCGCTCGATCGCGAAGCCGGGCGCGAAGCCGGGCGCGACGGCGCGCGCTGGACAATGCGGCGCCAGCACGGCGTGGCGCCGTACGCGTCGGCGGACCCCGATACCCGGCGGATCTGGTGGTCAGACGCCGGCGTGCACCAGAACCTGACGTTCCCGGTCCACCCCGATCCGATCTCGGGGATGCACTGCTGGCACCAGGCGGTGCGCGTGCGGCGCGCCGAGCCCGGCGATCGCCACGCCGACATCTTCGTCGACACCGAGCGCAGCCGCGCCGCGTACCGGGCCTGGCTGGCCCGCACGCGGCCGGCGCACCAGGTGTCGCCCGACGGGACGCGCCGGCCGTACTGGCTGCTGCGCCCGCTCAAGCCCGCGCGCGAGGTCTATGCCTTGCCCGGGGCGCCGGACCGGAAGCCATGAGCGAGGCGCTGCGCGCGCTGGGCGTGCTGATCGAGCCGTCGTGTGACCAGCACGCCGCGATCGCCGAGGCGCTCGAGCTGCCGCCGCCGCCGAGCGCCGACGAGCACATGGCGGTGCTCGGGCTCCAGCTCCCGCCCTACGGGTCGATCTACCTCGGCGCCGAGGGCATGGTGGGAGGCGAGGCGCGCGACCGGGTCGCCGGGCTGTTCCGCGCGGCCGGCCTCCCATCGCCCTGCGAGCCCGACTCCCTCAGCGCGCTGTGTGGTGCGCTCGCCGCGCTGGCGGACACCGACCGGCGGACCGTGGCGCCGGCGGTCGACGCGGGCTCGGTCGGGCTCGCGGACCCGGGCGACCCCGCCGCGCGCGAGGCGCTCGCCGACCCGACCGATCCGCGTCGCGCGGTCGACGCCCGGGTCCGGATCACCCGTGCCGCGCTGTACTGGGAGCACGTCGCGAGCTGGATGCCGCCGTACCTCGCGGCGGTGCGCCGGATCGGTACGCCGTTCTACGTCGCGTGGGCAGACACGCTCGATGCGGTGCTGGCGGCCGAGGCCGAAGCGGTCGGCCCGTTGCAGGCGCTGCCGCTCCACCTGCGCGCGGCGCCGGCGCCGGATGGATCGCCGGCCGGTCTGGACGCGCTGCTCGGCGTGCTGCTCGCGCCGGTCCAGCTCGGCGCGGTGGTGACGCGCGACGACCTGGCGCGCGGCGCGGCCGCACTGGGCCTCGGGCTACGCGCCGGCGAGCGGCGGTTCGCGCTGCGCGCGCTGCTCGCGCAGGACGCCGCCGGCGTGCTGGGCTGGCTGGCCGCCGAGGCGCGGCGGCAGGCGGCGGTGTACGGCGATCGATCCGAGATTGCGCGATGGTGGCGGGGCCGGGCGTGGCGCGGTGCGCACTGGCTCGACGGCCTGGCGCGCGATGCCGCCGACCGGACGCCTGCACCGCCGGCGTAGCCAGCCCGCATCATTCACCACGGCGTCGAGCGAGACCAAGCGGCGCGAGGCAGATCGGGCGCACGGCTGTAAGGGCGATCGAAACCGGTTTGTCGTCGACGCACTGCAACCCTCACGCGCACGGCGCCGCGACCGTGATCGCCGCCGGTGATGCACCGCCGGAGCCTGGCCGCGGGAGCGTGATCCCGGTGGGCCACCGGCCGCGACCAGGATGGGCGGCTCAGTACAGCGCGCGCAGCGCCTCGGCGTCCGAGATGATGACCTTGCGGCCCTCGGTCTGGATCAGCCGCTTGCGCTTGAACGTCGACAGCGTGAGCGACACGGTCTCGCGGGTCGAGCCGATCAGGTTGGCGAGCTCTTGGTGGGTGATCTTGAGCGCGATCAGCGTGCCGCGGGCGTCGTCGACGCCGTTCTCGCCGGCGAGCTTGACCAGCAGCTCGGCGAGCTTGCTCGACACGTCGCGGAACACCAGGGCCTCGACCTTGTTCTCGAGCTCGCGGCGGCGAATGATCATGAGCCGGGTCATGCCCAGGCCGAGCACCGGGTGGGCGTGGATCAGCTCCTCGAAGTGGGCGCGGTCGATCTCGCTGAGCAGCGCGTTCTCGACGGCCTCGGCCATCTCGGTGCGCGGGCCGCCGTCGAGCAGGCAGCCGTCGCCGAACAGCTCGGCCGGGCCGTGGTACGCGAGCGTGAGCGACTTGCCGTCGCGGGTGACCTTGCTGACCTTGATCCGGCCGCCGTGCACGAAGAACAACGAGCGACCGGGGTCGCCGGGCAGGTAGATCACGTCGCGCCGGCGCGCCTCGCGGAGCTCGACACGCTCGGCCATCCGCGCGATCGCGTCCGGTCCGAGGTCTGCCAGCAGCGGTACCTTGCGGAGGTACCAGAGTACGCGCTTGGGGTCGGGCACGTTCTAATTGTAGCAAGGCTTGCAAACGACTGGGTGCGTGTCGGGAAGATTACCAATAGCGCACCGCGGCGAGTGAATAATTCTAGCAGTTTATGCCCTGAGAAGATCCCGCTTCGTCACACGCGGATGTCACCGCGCTCCTCGGAAGTGGTGATCCGCACGGTGGTGTCGCGCCAGGTGGGCTCGCGCGCGATGCGCTCGGCGATCACGGACGTCCGGGACGATCGCCACCGTGACCGTCACCGGGTGCTCGCGGCCGAGCCGGCCGGGCAGCTCCGGGCGGCCGATCGGCAGCTCGACCTCCTCCAGCCGCACCCCGTCCGGCAGCAGGAACCGCGCGACCGTCGCCGGACGCGCCTCGTCCGCCAGCTCGGCCAGCGCGAGCTGCAGCTCGGCCGTGGTCTGGCCCTCGCTGCCGTACGCCGCCAGCTGCGGCGCCGCCACCGGCGCGAGCTCGCAGTGGTCCGACGGCAGCTCGCGGCGCACCGCCACGTCCGGAACGTCAGCCGGGCGTCGCTCACGTCGGGCCTCGCGCCGCGATCATGACCCCGCCCGCGGTCGCCACCGCGCACCCCGCCAGCCCGGCGACCGGATGGCGGCCGAGCCAGCCCATCATGTCGGGTAGCGCGTTGCGCGACACCGCGATCGCCAGCGCATTGTTGAGCGCGTGTGCCACGATCGCCGGCGCGATCGAGTCGGCGCGAACCGCGATCACCGCCAGCATCATCCCGAGCGTCAGCGTCGGCAGCGCCTGGACCAGCGACAGGTGGTACGCCGAGAACACCGCCGCCGAGATCGCCGCCGCGGCGATCAGCGACGTGCGCCGTCCGATCGAGCGGGCCAGCACCCCGCGGAACACGATCTCCTCGCACACCGCCGGCAGCACCGCGAACATCGCGAGCGCGCGCCACAGCGGCGGCCGGTCGACCAGCTCCTGCAGGTGGATCGCCTGCTCGCGCGGCAGCGCCAGCTTCGCGAACAGCCACTCGACCAGCCCGGCGTTCAGGTACCACGCCGTCGCCCCCACCGCGATCGCCGCCGCAAAGAACCGCAGCCGGGCCCCGCGCAGCCCGAGCGCCGCCAGGGGGCGCGGCCGGTGCACGATCCCCACCGCCGCGCCGGCCACCACCGCCAGGGCGAGCTGCGCCGCCACGAACCACCACCTCGCCGGCACCACCGCCGCCGCCACCAGGTAGCTCCCGATCGCCGCCAGCACGATCCCCGCCGCGACCCTCGGTTCGACGGCCGGCGCGCGCGACGCGTGATACAAGCTAGCCGTGCGTGGCTCGATCGGGCTCGTCATGGGCGTCGTGCTCGGGGCGGGTGCAATGTATCTCGTGCTGCGCCCGCCGTGGGCGCCGCGCACCCACGCCCCGCCTGCCGACAGCCCCCCGGTCGTCCTGGTGCCCGGCGACGCCGGGGTCCCCCACCCCAAGAAGCGCCGCCGGCCGCGACCCGCCGCCAGCCCCGGCCAGCCTGCAGGGCCGGCCAGCGCCGGCGCCGACGGCGAGGCCGACGAGCCAGCGCCGCCGCCGCCGCTGACCGGCGCCGACCGCGCGCTCGAGTGGCGCGGCGATGACGTCAGCCTGCCGGCGCAGCACCTCGACCTGGCCGCCGACGGCGCCCAGCCGCGCTCGCTCGACGACGGCGAGATCAGCCAGACCATCACCGGCCAGGCCGGCGGCGTCCGCGACTGCGTCGTCCAGGGCGCCACCGGCACCGATCTCGGCGCGACGATCACCGTCAAGCTGCTGGTCGACGGCCGCGGCCGGGTCACCCGCAGCCGGATCCAGGCGCCGCACTACCTGTTCGAGCACGGCCTGCTCGGCTGCACCCAGCGCGCGCTGGGCCGCATGCACTTCCCCGCCACCGGCGGCCATACCATCGTCACCCTGCCGGTCAACCTCGGCTGAGGCCAGGCAAGGCTCGACCTGCCGGGGCGATTGTCGTGGTCGTCACGCTGCGTTCGTCGCGGATCTTGAGGCGGTCGGACGTGATCAGCCTGTCAGCACTCCGGGATCCAGTTTCCGTTTTCGTCGTAGGCCGAGTCGTTCTGGCTGTTCTTCCCGCCGGTCAGGTAATACGCCGAGACATAGGATCTCCCGTCGCGGCCGCTGTTCGTTGGGGGATCGAGGTCGGTCAACAGCCACCAGTGGTTGTAAGAGAACGTGGTGCCCACCCGCGCACCCCACACGCGGCAGATGAAGTAGTTCCGACCGACGAGCACGTGCCCGTCGCTGTTGCACCGATCGGCGTCGCCGCTGCCGCCCCGGCCATAGCAGAACTGGTCCTGGTATCCGTCGGCCACTGCCCATGTCTGTGCAAAGTAGTGCGGGGGAGAGCCGCCCGGGCACCACTGAGAGGTCACATGGATGGCGTCCGGATCCCCCAGCTTGAGCCACTTGTTGCGCGCCATGCCACGCCGGTCCTCGGTGACCTCCTCGCCGGGCTGATACAGCGTGCTCGCCGGCGCCTCGTCGATGAACTTGGTCACGCATCCGACGTCGACCCGGAAGGTGTCCGTGTCCTTGATGTAGTACGACGCTCCGACCGAGTCCGACCGGGCGCCATCCCCGGGCAAGATCTTGTTTTCGCAGCCCGGCATGCTCGAGACGTAGCGCGGATTGCTGCTGCCGTCGGGCCAGCAACCTGCGATCAGGATCCACAGCGGAGATTCATTGGCGACGTCTCCACAGACCTCGATGCCCAGGATGACCCTGCAGTTCCCCGCATGGGCTTGCCGGGGTGAGATCGCCAGCATGGCCATCGCGGCCAGCACGGGCAAGACCCAACGGCGCAACAGGTCACGACCGAACGACGCTCGAGTCACGAGGCCAGCGATGTGTTCATGCATGGCAATACGCTTCATCTCGATGTGCCGCACTGTCCAGCTTTCAAAGCGGTAGATTGCGGCACGAAGTCATGAAACAAATACACATCAAGATGGCGGCCTGCGCGCGGGCGTCAGGCCGAGCCGCCGTCCATCCGGCACCATGTGATCTCCCCACGCCGCGCAGCGGATCTCGGATCGGCCACCGGCCCGTAGCCGTTCATTGCATCGTCGCCTGCTCGATCGTGACCTCCCCACGGTGCCAGAGCGCCGCCGGGCGAGCGACGTGACGGCGATAGCGCGGTGCTGCGTGCGATGACCGAGCGTTTCGTCGTGCAGAGACAGCGGCGAACGCCGCGCTCGAGCCTCGATGGTGGTTGCTCCTGCAATGCAGCGCAGTCTGCGCACCGGCGTGCGGGGCGAGACAGCGGGCTCGCTCAGGCGCGACCGTACGCGTGCCCCGCATGCTACGCTCGCGCGCGATGAGCGACCCGACCGCGACGCCATGGTGGGTCGTGGTCATGCTGTTCCTGGTCCCGTGTGGCGTGGCGGCGTTCGCCGGTGCGATCGCGTTCCGGCGGATGACGCCGCTGATCTTCCGGTGCCGCCGGTGCGATCGCGACTTCCGGCGGGCGCCGCATCGCCGGTTTCCTGCCGCCTGCCCGCTGTGCGGCGCGCGCGACTGGAACGCCTAGCGGCCGAAACGCGAACGGCCGATGCATCGCTGCACGTCAATGACAATCTTGTGATTGATTGTATTCGCGGGTCACTGCTCGCTGAGCGCGGCGTTGTAGTAGGCGTCCCCGGGGCTCGACAGCCAGACGTCGTAGGCCTTGAGCGCCATGGTCGGCGGCACGGGGAAGTAGGCGCGGAACGAGCCATCGGCCTCGGTGACCGCGTGGCCCAGGAGGATCGAGTCCGCGCCGTTGCGCCCGACCGGCGACAGGAACACGTCGACGGTGTGGTCGGGGAGCGGCTTGCCGGCGGCGGTCGCGCGGCCCTCGACGTGGAGCTCGGCGCCGCGAAACGCGCGGTCGTCGACGAAGGTCACGGACAGGCTCGGCGACGGCTTCTTGGGGTCGCGGGTCACGGCCGGCAGCGACTGGTCGGGCAGGATGTGGTCGGGGGTGGCGCCCGAGCCCAGGCCGAGGCCGGAGCCGGGGCCCGGCGCAGCAGGATCGAACGCGCCGCTCGCCGGTGCCTGGCTCAGCGAGCGGTGCTTGTCGGTGAGCTGCTGCCGGGTCAGGCCCTTGATGTCGCCCTCGAGCTGCGTGTAGTTCTGCTTGTACTCGGGCGGCTTCTCGAACGGATCCTCGGCGCGCGGCCGGTGCAGGACCTTGTCGCTGGCGCCGGTGACCTCCATGCGCAGCGCCGCGCCGCCGAGGTCGATCCGCTGCCAGCGCCGATCGGGGAACCAGACCTCGACGAAGGCATGGGCCTCGTTCTCGACGAACCGGGTCGGGATGCCGAGCGCGCTGGCGGTGATCATGAACGCGAACGCGCGGTGGCGGCACACGCCGGCCTGGCTGAAGCACAGGTCGAGGTAGATGTCGCTCGACGCGCGCATCGCCTTGGCCTGGAATGCGCGGAAGTAGCCGACCAGCCGGTTGAACACCACGCCGAGGTCCATCTAGCGGTCGACGCCGAGCCGATCGAGCACCTGGCCCGCGGTGCGGCGGACCCGGTCGGGCAGCACCGGGCGGAGATCGGGCGGCGCCATCGCGGCGACCATCAGCGGCGTGTACCGGCCCGTGGTCGGCAGCGACGGCGCGAAGTAGCCGGCGTCGGCGTCGGCCGCGAACACCAGCCGGTAGGTGCCGGCGGCGCTCGACTCGTCGCTGCGGACGTAGAAGTTGTCGGCGCCGTCCTTCTCGAACTTGACGGCGATCTTCGGCGTGATCTCGTACGACAGGATGCGCATGTCGGGCGCGACGCTGGGCAGCGGCACCTCCTGGCCGGGCTGGAGATGGAGCAGCACCGAGCCCCAGAACGGATCCCGGGTCTTGTCGGTCGTGCCGCCGACCTGCAGCTCGTGCAGCGCGGTGTTTGCGACCTTGAGCGTGTAGTCGTCGGACACGCCGTCGAGCGCGCTCATCCGCTTGAACGGCAGGACGTCGGGGTTGAACACGCTGACGTAGTGCAGCGTGGCGTCGGGGCCGGTGTTGCCGTCGGGCGTCATCGTGGTCCGCCGGTCGGCCGCGAACCCGGGGTCGCCGAGCACCGGCTCGTCGGCCGGGCGGCCGGTCGGGCGGTCGAGCGCCGGCCTGGGCAGCACCTTGTCGCCGGCGGTGAACGCCGCCGGGTTGCCGCTCCCGGTGCCGCCGATCATCCGGGTCGGCTTGTCGGACGGCGACGGCAGGTCCTCGTGGAGCTTGTGGCGCGGTGCGGCGGTCTGGGCGACGGCCAGGCCGGCGGCGGCGGCGATCGCGATGGCGGCGAACATCGGTCCGGGGCGCATCACGGCCCATCATGACACGGCGCCCGCTGGACCGCCGGCCGATTCATGTCGGCGGCGACCGAGCTGTTCGGCACCAACCTGCGCGCCACGGTGGCGATCACGGCGCCGAACTTCGTGCGCGTTCCACGTCGACCTCGACTTCCACGAGGTCGACGACGCGGCGCTGCCCGCCGCTAGTGCGGCAACGTGATCGCGGGGATCCGGCCGTTCGAGTTGCGGCCGTCGCCGTTGGGGATGAACGCGTAGGCCGGCACGTCGGGCGGGCCGTTGCCCGCGTAGCGGAACACGAGCTGATCGCCGGGCTGGTAGTCGATCGCCGGCGCGGCGATGTCGACCTCGTAGGCCTGCGCGTCGAAGTTGCCGACCACCAGGTCCCAGTGCTTCATCCACTGTGCGAGCATCATGTCGGCCGCGCCGCGCCGCCAGATCAGCGAGAGCGTGACGTCGATCGACGCGGTGATCACCGAGTCGCACTCGACGTGGTACGTGCCGGCCGGGACGGCGGCGCGCAGCGAGAACGCGGCATCGAGATGGGACCCGACCGGCCCCACGCCGGGCGCTCAAAACGGTGGCGGCGCCTTGTCGACCAGCTGGACGCGGGTCTCGTCGCTGCCGATCGGCGACAGCCACAGCGTCGTGGGGTTGGCAGGAGCGGCGTCCGGGCCGGGCCTGGGCTGGTCGGGACAGCCGGGCAGCACGACGAGGCCCAGCACCAGCGATACCGGGCCGAGCACCGGCGACGGGACGGAGTGACGCATCATTTACCTCTACCTCGGGGACCTCCGGTGATCACGGCCCGGGGCGAGCCGGGCGCGCCAGCGCCGCTGGCTCCGCCGGGCCCGGGGATGAACACCGCGATGAAGTGGGTCGGCACCGGCGTGGACTCGGACACCAGCTTGAGCCCGGCGCGCTGGGCCGCCGCCAGCGAGCGCGGGCGGTGGTGGATCCGGTTGGAGATCACGATCCGGCCGCCCGGCTTGAGCGCCCGGGTCGCCTCCTTGAGCCAGGCGACCTCGTCGGAGAAGTAATGATCGACCTCGGCGAGCAGGATCGCGTCGTAGCTCGCGGGCGGCTCCAGCTCCGGGTGCTCGGCGGAGACCATCTTGCGATCGACCACGTCGGCGAGGCCGGCGGCGGCGAGCCGCGACTGCAGCAGGTCGAGCACCGCGTTGTCGATGTCGGTGGCGACCACCCGGCCGCCGGGCCGGACCGCGCGCGCGAGGTGCACGGTCAGCAGGCCCGAGCCGGCGCCGACGTCGGCGACCCGGGAGCCCGGGCCGATGCCCAGCGCCTCGACGACCTTCTCGGGTCGCCGCTCGGCGTCGAACCTGGCCTGCTCGCGCGCGTAGTCGCTGGTCGCCGCCCCCCCCGCGCCGGGGCCGCCGGAGCCAGAAGGCCCCTCGGCGTCGCAGCGGCCGCAGCTCGCCGCGAGCAGCAGGACCAGGATCAGCGCGCGCACGCCGGTAGCCTAGCACGCGCTCGTCGGCCGGCCGCCGGTCCACACAACGTGACGAGGCCGCCGAGCGAGCCCGGCGGCGTCCGTCGAGATCCGGCGGCGATCGCCTAGCTGGTCTTGGAATATCCGAACACGTTGGCCACCGAGACACCGCCGGCAAGGCCCTGGATCGCGCGATCGTCGGCCTGCGCGACCGCGTACAGCACCGAGGCCAGCGCGTAGTTGGCGGTCATCGCGCCGTTGTACGTGGTCAGCTTGCCGTCGGCGCCGACGCCTTGCACCGTGCCGGTGGCGCTGATGTCGCCGAACCAGCCGGGGTACAGCTGACCCGCGCTGTAGATGTACACGACGTTGTGGTTGCCCTTCGTGCTGTCCGACCAGCCGCCCTTCTGGAACACGTCCTTGGGGGTATCGCCCTTCATCGTGATCACGACGTTGTCGGCGAGCGGCCTCTGGGTGTTGTCGTCGAGCGTGGCCTGCAGGTCGGCCATGAAGCCGTTGAAGATCCCCTTGAGCTGCGGCATGATCAACGGGCCGTCGTTGGTGTCGAAGTGGCCGTGCGGGTCGACGGTCATCGCCGGGGTGACGAATCCGTTGGTCAGGCCGTGCTGGAACGCCTTGACCGCGACGATCATCGTCTTGCCGAGATCGGACACGTTGGTGCGCGTGTTGCCGGTGATGCCGTAGCGGTCGAGGTCGGCCTGGGTCACCGTCAGCTTCGACGACAGGTTGGTGCCGAGGAACTGCGCCGCGCCGGTCGCCGTGTTGTACCCGATGGTGGTGGTCGGGCGGTTGGCCGCGCGATTGAGCTGGTAGAACGCCTTGAAGTGCGCGCTGTACAGGTCGGCGTCGTTCGAGTTGGCGAGCAAGCCGCCGGCGCGCGACGCGACGCTGTTGAACAGGCCGCTGACGCCTGCCGCGTCGGTCACGTTGGCCGCGGTCGTCACGCCGGGCGCGGTGCCGATCGTGATGTTCCGGCCGACGGTGACCGTCGGGACCACCGCGGGCAGCGCGGCCTGCAGGGCGGCGTTGCTGGCGAGCAAGCTGTTGCCGGCGATCGTGTTGGTCGACGGCGCCTGGATGGTGTGGGTATTGTTGGCGCCGCACACGAACACGCTGACCTGCTTGTTGGCCGGCAGGTTGGTCCACGGCGTGTCGGGGCCGACCATCAGCGGGCGAGGGGTGCCCTGCACGAGCGTCTGCTGGCCGGGGTAGCCCCACGCCACCTGGTTGGTCGGGGTCGCGGTGGGCGCGACGTTCGGGTACGGCCAGAACTGCGTCATGTACGCCAGGCCGCCGTTGCCGAACTCGATGTCGAACGTCCGGTTGATCGGCTGCGCGGCCGCCGCGAACGCGATGCCCTTGCCTGCGGTGCGCTCCAGGATCTCGTAGATCTTGCTGCGCGACACACCGAGGGCCGCACCGGTCGCGACGCTCCACTTGATCAGAGCACGGCGCGTCAGCTCATGCTTCTCGTCACGCTTGGAAGTGTGGGACTTGGCCATGGTAGTGTTCCTCACTCGCAGGTGTAGGCCGCAGCCATCATGACCGCGATAGCCATGCGCTGACCGATCTGGGGGGTGGACGCGCGGGTGATGGTGAGATTGCACAGGTCGAGGTGGGCCTGCGTCGCCGGCACGCCGAGGATGCAGGTGAGGCCGCTCGCCTGGCACTTCGGTGGGGTGCTGGTGTCGAACAGCTGCGCGGCCGCGCCGCTGGCGTCCTTGCAGCGCGCCAGGGTCGGCACGCTGGTGATGATCTCCTGGGCGCCCGCCGCGAAGATGTCGAACTCGCGCGACGCACCCGAGATCGTGACCGCGAGGTCCTCCTTGACGCGGGCGCCGAAGTTCGGCCCGCCCAGCGCCGCGGCGCCCGAGGTGTAGAGCTGGCCGGCCGACGCGGGCGCCGTGTTGGCGGCGTTGATGCCGACCGACGTGAGGATGTGACCCAGCGTGGCGACGCGCGGCTTGGTGCAGCCGTGGACTTGCGCCGAGAAGCTGGGCGGCCCCTCCTTGGTGAGCCGGTCGATCAGGTCCCACACCGAGATGCCGTCGTTGTCGTGATCGAAGGTGTTGGTGTCGCTGCCCGCGGTGCTGCCGGACTGCGACGGATCGGTCGGAGTGGGGTTGGTGTCGATGCTATCGGTGCACGCGGCCACCCCGAGCGACGCGCCGAACAGAATGGTGAGGGTTTGTCCAAAGCGGGTCATTGGCATCTCCTCAGAACCGGATGAAGGCGTCGGCGGTGAAGATCGAGAACAGCAGATCCTTCACCTTGAAGCCGTTTTTGGTGAACGCGTCGAGCTGCGCCTTGAACGTGTTGGGCGGTACGGAGACGAGCTGCTCGACGGGATCTTCCTTGCCCATCGCGAACAGCCAGAACCGCGTGACACCGCACTGGGCGACGCCGGGGTCGGCGGCCATCTGCAGACCGAGCGCAGGGATGTCGGCGGCCGGCTTCTGGTAGCGCCACGCCGTGGTCTCGGTGCTCGGCAGCCAGTCGTTCATCTGCGCGAGCGGGTTCATCGGCAGCGGGACCGGCACCTGGATCGTCGTCTTGTAGGTGCCCGTGGCGTCGTAGTAGGACAGCAGCGGAGCGATGTGGTTGAGCGTCTCGTGGCAGTTGGCGCAGACCGCGGCCGCCACGTCCTGGAAGTTGACGCGGCCACCGCTGTTCTGCGGGCTGCCGATGCTGCTGAACGGCCACACGCCGATGTAGGGCGCCGAGCCGCCGACGTCGGTCGGCGTCGTCGAGATCTCGACCGGGAAGCGCAGGCAGTCGAACGTCTCCTGGACGAACCGGACGCGGCGCATCGCCAGGTTCGAGAAGAACTGCTTCATCAGGCCGGGGTCGGTGAGCACGCCCGCCTTGGGACCGCCGTTGGTGCACTCGGCGTCGGTGAACGTGCCGGTCGCCGGAGCGAACGTCGGGCAGTTTGCGGACGCCTTGGTGAACAGGTTCATGTAGCTGTCGTTGGTGACAGCGATCTCGGCGGCAAACGCCGCGGCCGTGTCGTTGACCGGGTCGAACGCCGCGGTCATGCCGCCGGTCTTGAACGTGTCGCGGAAGAACAGGAACATCTGGTTCGCGAACTCCGGCCGGGTCATGTACTGCGTGATCCGGTTCTGGTACGCGGTCTTCTGCGCATCCCCGGTCGCGGTGGCGATCTCGTTGATCTCCGCCATCGACGGCAGGTCGCCGATCAACCGCAGCGCGGCGATCTTCAGCGCCGCGTTGTAGTCGGTGACCCGGTTGGCCAGGATGGTGTCCCACTGGTCTGCAGAGCCGGATCCGGACCCCTGGTTGGAGCCCGAACCCGAGCCCGAGCCTGAGCCCGAGCCGTCGTCGCCCCCGCTGGGGGTGACATCGCTGCTGCATGCCGGGACCGCGAAAGATGTCGCGGCCAAGAGCAGAATTGAGATCCTCTTCATGGGGCTCCTTAGGGGGCGGTCTGTTCGGCTTTTACCCACATGTCCACCGCGGTCTTGAACGTGGTGAACTGCGCAGCTGTGAACTTGAACGGGTGGTTGGTGGTGCTGCCAGGATTGGGAGCGAGGTAGAACCCGCTCTGATCGGTGGTCTGGAAGTTGATTCGCGACCGGACCTGGTTGCAGGCGAGCGCGATGTCGGCGTCGGTGGTCGCCGCGATCTTGCTCAGGTCCATCGCCCCGGTCGCACCGGCGTTGCTGCCTGCGTGGCAGCTGGCGCAGCTGTTGGTGGCGCCCGCCACGACGTCGCGCAGCGAGGGCTGCGCGCTGGTCTTGAACGTCGGCAGCACCTTGCAGCCATCCGGCTTGGTGCCGGACGCGTCCGGCTTGAACGCGGTCAGCAGCTTGAAGTGGAGCTCGACCATGTCGGTCGGGGCGAAGCCGACGAAGTCCTCGGTGCCGCCGTTGATCGAGCTGGTCTTGCCCGGACCGACGTTGAGCTTGAGGTTGTAGTAGCGGTCGATCTGGTCGGGGAATGGATCGACCTTGGCGGGCAGCGACACGAACAGCAGGTGCTCGAGGTAGAAGCCCGAGGTGCCGCCGGTGCCGACCAGGTTGGTGAGGTAGATGCTCTGCCCCAGCGCCTGCGCGGTGAACGCGATCTCCGCGCCCGCGAGCAGGGTGCCGTCGGTCGGGAGGCCGACCAGCGAGACGTGGTTGGTCGGGCAGGTGCCGGCCGCGTTGTCGGGGTCGCCGCCCGTGCACAGCTGGATCGCGAACGGCTTGGTGGCGAGCAGCTGGACCGGGTCGTCCGGATTGTGGTTGGCCGCGGCGCGCTCGGCGAACAACCAGTCGAGGAGCTTGGCCGACTCATCGGCGGTGAGCTGCGGGCCCTCGTGCAGGCCCTTGGTGACGATCTGCGAGCTGCTCGAGGCGTCGAGGTTGACCACCGGGGGCTGGAACGCCATCACCGTGTCGTGCATCGAGATGGCGTCGCCGCCGACCAGGAAGCCGACGCTGGCGCGCGAACCGTTGTGGCAGGTCACGCAGTCCTGGCTCAGCACCGGCATGGCGCTCGTCACCCACTTCTGGATCGCGTCCCGCTGCTGGGACGTCATGCCGTCGCTTCCGCCATCGACCAGGCCGGTGCAGCTGACCAGCGCGATCATCAGGGCGCCGGCCGCCGACAGCCGCACCATGTCGAGGTGGCGGCACAGGGTCTCGAGCATCGCCTTGCGCGACTGCAGGGGGGTACCGAGGTTCTTCTGAACAGAAGGAACGCTACCCAGCATGCGGCGGACAATCAGCAACGTGCATGCCGGGTGGAAGCCCCCTGAAAATCGAGCTATCTATTCGGGATCATTACCTGGGGACAAACGTGTACCTACATTGCGCATGAGGTTTCACACCCCACCTGGGGACCCACGTGCCCAGGATGTAACACCGCGAAACCCGAGCGAGGCGTCGTGCAGCGATCGCCACCGGTCGCGAGGGAAGATGTGGCGGGGTGCGCTCGTAGTGCAAACCGCGGTGCTACCACCCCGGGCACCGGCAGCGGGTCACTGCGGCGCGCGTCGGCGCTGCAGCTGGGTCGCGGTCTGCGAGGAGCCGTCGTGGCTCCAGCCCGGCGGGGCGAGCAGGTAGCCGAGCTTGGCACCGAGGCCGGGCGCGCGGACGACATCGCGGCCGATCGCGGCGAACTCGTGAAATCCGATCCGCAGCGGGTTGAAGGTCTGGATGTCCTTGGTCAGGCCATACGCCACGTGCTCGGTCTCCGGCGCGAACGTGCCGAACAGGCGATCCCAGATGATGAAGACGCCGCCGTGGTTCTTGTCGAGGTACGGCGCGTTCTTGCCGTGATGCACGCGGTGGTGGGACGGGGTGTTCATGAACCACTCGAGCGGGCCGAGGCGATCGACCGCCTCGGTGTGGATCCAGAACTGGTAGAACAGCGACCACGCCTGGGCGGTCAGCACCATCCACGGCGGGAACCCGATCAGCGGCAGCGGCGCCCAGAAGATCGGGCCGCTCAGCGGGGTGAGCAGCGGCTGGCGCAGGGCGGTCGACAGGTTGAAGCGCTGGCTCGAGTGATGGTTGACGTGGCACGCCCACAGCAGGCGGACCTCGTGGTGGACGCGGTGGAACCAGTAGTAACAGAGGTCCTCGCCGAGCAAGAGCACGATCCAGGTCCACCACGCCGTGCCGATGTCGGCGATGCGGTGCTGGTAGAGCCAGGCGAAGAACGGGATCGAGAGCAGCTTGGTGAACCCCGACACGACGACGTTGAGCAGGCCCATCGTCATCGACGCCGCGGAGTCGCGCAGCTCGTAGCCGCGGATCTGGGCGTCATCGCGGTGGCGGCGCGCCCACAGGGACTCGGCGACGACCGCGATCACGAACGCCGGGATCGCATACAGAATGAGGTTCGACGCCTGCGCGGGATCGGAGGCCAAGGACGCGAGGTTCGGCACGCGGGGACATTGTATCCCGGCCACGTAGCGCGGTCGCGCCCTTCCAAACCGCGGCTGGGGCGCGCGATGCTGCTCGCCATGACCCACGGCGGAGACATCATCGCGGACGTTCTGGCCCGCCACGGCGTGACCCACCTGTTCACGCTGTGCGGCGGCCACATCTCGCCGATCCTGACCGGCGCGCAGGCGCGGGGGCTGCGCGTCGTCGATGTGCGCGACGAGGCCAACGCGGTGTTCGCCGCCGACGCGGTCGCCCGGATGACCGGCACGGTCGGCGTCGCGGCGGTGACCGCGGGCCCGGGGGTGACCAACGCGGTCACCGCGGTCAAGAACGCGCAGATGGCGCAGTCGCCGGTGCTGCTGCTCGGCGGTGCGACCGCGACCCTGCTCAAGGGCCGCGGCTCGCTGCAGGACATCGATCAGATGGCGGTGATGAAGCCGCTGACCAAGTGGGCGACCGCGGTCAAGACCGTGCCGGCGCTGGCCTCGGTGATCGAGCGCGCCTGTCAGCTCGCGACCGAGGGCGTGCCGGGGCCGGTGTTCGTCGAGGTCCCGGTCGACCTCTTGTATCCCGAGGCGACGGTGCGCGAATGGTACGCCCGCGAGGCGGGGCTCGGCAAGGCCAAGGGGATCGGCGGCAAGGCGGTCGAGCTCTACATCCGGGGTCACCTGTACCGCCAGTTCCGCGCGCCGATGATGCCCGAGGTCCACGTGCCGGTCAAGCTGCCGAGCCTGTTCGGCGACGCCGGCGTCGAGCGCGCGGCCGAGGCGATCAAGTCCGCGCAGCGGCCGGTGTTCGTGATCGGCAGCCAGGCGCTGGTCGGCGTCAAGGACCCCGGCCGGATGGCGCGCTCGCTCGGCATGCTCGGCGCGCCGGTGTTCCTCGGCGGCATGGCGCGCGGCCTGCTCGGCCGCAGCCACGAACTCCAGCTGCGCCACAACCGCGGCGCCGCGCTCAAGCGCGCCGACGCGATCGTGGTGTGCGGCTTCCCGTTCGACTTCCGGCTCGGCTACGGCCGCGGCCTGAACCGCGACGCGACGCTGATCGCGGCCAACCTCTCACCCCAGGAGCTGCGCAAGAACCGCAAGCCCGACATCGCGGTCGAGATGCACGCCGGCGAGTTCGTGACCGCGCTCGCCGACCGGATCAGCTCGGCGGGCGACCGCTGGCGGGGCTGGCTCGACGAGCTGCGCGCCCAGGAGCGCGCGCGCGACGCCGAGATCGCGGCCAGGGCCCAGCCGGCCGGCGAGCTGGTCGATCCGCTCCACTTCTTCCTCCGCCTCGAGGAGGCGATGGCCGACGACGCGGTGCTGGTGGTCGACGGCGGCGACTTCGTCGCGACCGCGAGCTACATCGTCCGGCCGCGCGCGCCGCTGTCGTGGCTCGACCCGGGCGCGTTCGGTACGCTCGGGGTCGGCGGCGGCTTCGCGCTGGGTGCGGCGATGGTCCGCCCCGGCAAGGAGGTGTGGCTGCTGTGGGGCGACGGCTCGTCGGCGTACACCCTCGCCGAGTTCGACAGCTACGTGCGCCACGGCGTCGCGCCGATCGCGGTGATCGGCAACGACGCGTCGTGGGCGCAGATCGCCCGCGAGCAGGTCGAGGTGCTCGGCACCACGCTGGGCTGCGACCTGCGCCGGACCGACTACCACAAGGTCGCCGAGGGCTACGGCGGCGTCGGCCTGGCGCTCGCCGAGGGCGCGCGGGTCGACAGCGTGCTCGCCGAGGCCAAGGCGATCGCGCGCACCGGGCGCCCGGTCTGCATCAACGTCCACCTGCGCAAGACCGACTTCCGTAAGGGCTCGATTTCCATGTAGAAATCGCTGCGCGGTCCTCCCCTGTCAGGTTTCCGTACTTGACGCGGAAGAAATTGAAAGTTAATTTCAACTCGTGACGATGTCCTGTGCTGTGGTCGCCTGCCTCGTGGCTGTCGTCGTCGGGCTTGGCGCCGGCTGCGGCGGCGCGCTGCCGGTCGCGACCCCCGTGGACGCAGCGCGGTCCGGAGTCGCGCTCGCCGAGCTCCAGCAGGGCCGCTCGCTGGTCGCGGCGAAGTGCAGCAGCTGCCACCGCACGCCGCAGCCGGCCGAGCACGGCTCCGACGAGTGGCCGCGGATGATCGACGAGATGTCGCGGCGCGCGCACGTCGACGGCGGCGAGCGCCGGGCGATGCGCGATTACCTGGTCACGATGGCCACGCGCTGAGTCGGCGAACGCGGGGTGCTCCCCCCTGGCGCCATCACGCGTCGCGCTGGTCGCGGCGCGGTCGCGGGCGGGCTGGGCGGCGGCGGTCGGCGGCGCCGCGGCGGCGCCCTGGTCGGCGAGGGCGATGACGAGCAGCACGGCGAAGGCGCCACGGCGCTTTCGTCACGCTCGTCGCGTGGCGCAAATCGTTGTGGGGCGTTACCGTCGGCGTGCGTGGCGGACGTACTGAACCTATACCTCGACGATTCCGGGACGAGGAACCCGGACCGCAACCCAGCTGACGCGCTACCCGCCCATGGTCACGACTGGTTCGGGATCGGTGGGGGGATGATCCGCGAGGCCGATGAAGAGGCGTTTCGCACAGAGCATGCAGCGCTGTACACAAAGTGGAAGCCGTTCGGAATGGAGAAGCCGCTCCACTCGGCCGAGATCCGATCGCAGAACAAAGGCTTCCGCTGGATGCGCGGGTGTCCCCCCGAGCAGCTCGCCGAATTCTACGACGACATTGAGAGACTCGCCACGCATCCCCAGCTGACGGCGATCGCCTGCGTGATCGATCGGCCGGGATACAACGAGCGCTACCTCGCGAAGTACGGCGACAGCCGCTGGCTGCTCTGCAAGACGGCGTTCTCGATCGTCGTCGAGAGATCTGTGAAGTACGCCCAGAAGCTCGGGTGCCGGCTCCGCGTCAACGTCGAGCGAAGCGACAAGACTGTCGACGCCCTCCTACTCAATTACTACAACGTACTGCGCGGCAAGGGGCCGCCGTTCGACGGGGATACATCTGCGAGCTACTCGCCGCTCGCTGCGCAGGTGTTCGCCGAGACGCTGTACGAGTTCCAGACCAAGAACAAGTCCTCACCGCCGATGCAGATCGCCGACATCTGCCTGTGGCCGATGTGCATCGGCGGGTACAAGCCGGACAACAAGCCCTACGTGGCGCTGCGGACGGCAGGGTCCCTTGTAGACTGCAAGCTCCTTCCAGAGGAGATCCCGACCTGCGGGATCAAGTACAGCTGCTGGGAGCTGCAGGGCCCCGTCGGCGCGCGCGATCCGGAAATTCCGGAAAGGTAACCTTCACGGTGCAAACCTTGGCACGGACTTGTAGATGATAACCTACTGAAATTACGACTTATTCAGGTGCCGGCGCAACAGGGATCTCACCCGGGGGTTGAAATGTCGGATCCAAAGCGTACTGTAGCTCTTGGGCATAGCCCACGAGGTCACCCAACGGTGGCTGCTCAGGACCCGGCTAGACGCCGGGTTTTGGGTTTTCGGCCTGGCTGTTCGGCACACGAGGCGCCGGCGCAGCCTTGATGCTCCTCCATGGCCAGCTCGGGGTCCCAGGAGCAACGGGGCGGGATCTTACGGTAAGTTGTCCGACCTCCGAGCCGATGCGGCGAAGCAGCAGGGCAGGGGCAACGCGCATTCCCCGGAGCCAGGCCGCCGCCGCGCGCGCCGGCGCGGTGAACATCGCCGGCGCGGCGATCGGCGGCGTCGACTTGGTCGCCGGCCACGAGCCCGGCCCCGGGGGATCGTCGGCGTCGACCTGGTCGCGGCCACCACCACCGACCTGGTGCTGGAGCTCGGCGCCCCGGCCAGTCGCCGCCGTGCTGGTGCTCGACTCGGCCGCAGTGCCGCGCCCACTCGCTGCCGACAGCACCCCCCGCGTGAAACTCGACCGCCGCGCTCGCCGGCGAGGTCATCGGCTGTCAGTGCCGCGAGGTTCGGCAAACGTGCGTCCCCTGATCCTCGCCTTCCGCGCAGTTCTGCGGAGGTCGGACCGCCTACAGTAAACTCCCGCGCCGTTGCTCCTGGGACCCCTGGATCGAGGATCGAGGGGCTTGAGGCGGGGTGCGGCGCGGTTGGCGAGCAGGGATCATGCAGGGCGAGCGTGACGTAAGTGATCGGTCTCGCCCTCGTGGCATCGTCGAGCAGCGCCGAATAGCCCAACTCTCTCGCGAGCAACGTAATGAACCCTGGAGCTCGCTGGTGGGCGCGGCGAGGTTGCCGGCGCCCGGCTGAGCGGCGAGCTTCACCGCCGTGGCGCCCGATCGCCAAGCTCGAGGTCCTCGCTCCGCTGGTCGCGCTCCGGCCCGCCGCGGCGCTCGCCGGCTGCTACGGCGCTCGCCGAACTCGACCCCTCACCCACCGCCGCCGGCCGCACCGTGCGCCCGTCAGCGTGAGCGCCAGTAGCTCGCCGCCCGGCCGAGCTCGACGTCCTCGCCCGCCGCTGCGGCGCCCGGCGCGGGCCCGCGCCAGCGACCCGCCGCCGCCGCGCTCGCCGAGGTCGAGGTCTTCGTCTTCAAACGCTAGCAGTCGGAACCTCGTTCCCGCACCGAACTGCTTCGCGGCGAGCCCAAGCGCCAAGAAAGTCCTCCGCCCACATCGAGTGAGCGATCTCCACCCGTGAAGGTGTCTACCGCCGCGTGCCGTGCTGGCCGGGGCTGTATCCTAGGAGCTTCGGCGCGCACTTCTACGACGAGCCCGTATGGCGACGGTCTACCGAAGGGCCGGGTCGTATGGGTGTGGTCTCCGTCGTGGTAGCGCGGTAGCGCTCAGTTCGACGGCACCGGCTGGCCCGGCGCGACGTGGAGGAACTCGTAGCGGAGCACGACGATGCCATCGGGGCCGGCGTCGACCCCCCTTATCACCTCGTTCGTCGCGCGAGCGGCAGCGCTTGGGTGGGCGTCGGGGTTCGCGGCATCGTCGTCGCCACGGAGCAGATCGCGATTCAGCACGATGTCGACGCCACGCTCGATCGCCGCGACCGGCGGCGGTCGATGCGCTGCGACCGCCGGCGCCGGCGATGACGGTTGCGCACCGGCGCGCGCGGAAAGCGTCCTGGACCGAGCGCCCGTAGGCCAGCGCGCCCGCGCGCCTGGCGAGGCGCGCGCCGCCGCAGCGCCAGCTCCGCGGGCGCGCGCCACGAGGAGCAACGTCGCGGGAGTTTACGGTAGGCGGTCCTTGCGCCAGGAAAAGCCTGGCCGGAGAGGAAGGCATGTAGCAGACCTGAAACTTCGGTAAGTGACCCGGGGTGAAAGTCCCACCGGCGACGACGGAGACCGCCACGCCGGAAGCGAGTCTTGCGAGATCGTAAGGAAGTACACGGGTGACCGTGATCTCGAAGCGTAGACAGCGAGCGTGCAGGCCGCGAGGTAGGTCCCGAAATTACCGATAAAATGGGTGCCGAGACCCCGGACCGGGTCGAAGGCGATAGGAAGCAGCGATGCGCGTCCGGCAATGCCGAGCGCCGCGGTCTCAGCTGTTTCCCCCACCGGGATTCTGAGTCGGGGCATGTACGCAAGGGTCGCCCAGGAACCTGGGATGGAGTCTCGGCGCTCCTGTCGCGGACAGGAACGGAACGGCAAGAGAAATCGAGCCGGCCGGGCGTCGAGAGGTCGGAGCGCGCAGTAAGAGCTGTGACGTGGGGGAACCCGCTCCAGGGGACCCCGCCGAGCAAAGGAGCGCGCCGGAGAACAGACTCGTTGGAGGGAAACGATGACCGAGACTCAGAGCTCGCTGGACATCTCAACCAAGCTCGAACGAATAGCGAAAACGGCGAAGGAGAAACGAGGCGTCAGCCTGCTAACGCTGGCGCACCACATCGACGTGGACTGGCTACGCGAGGCCTACCGCCGCACGCGGAAGGATGGCGCACGCGGCGTCGACGGACAGAGCGCGGCATCGTACGCGGAGCGACTGGAGGCCAACCTCCAGTCGCTCCTCGACCGCGCGAAGTCCGGGCGATACCGAGCACCACCAGTGCGACGGGTGCACATCCCGAAGGGCAATGGGAAGGAAACCCGTCCCATTGGCATCCCGACCTTCGAGGACAAGGTCCTGCAGCGCGCGGTGGCGATGGTGATCGGCGAGGTCTACGAGCAGGAGTTCTACGACTTCTCGTATGGCTTCCGTCCGGGTCGATCGGCACATCAAGCGCTGCGCGCGGTCCAGAACGCGGCGTGGCGGATGGCTGGGGGATGGATCGTCGAGGTCGACATCCGAAAGTTTTTCGACACCGTCGGACACTCCCACCTTCGGGAGATCCTTCGCCGACGGATAGGTGACGGAGTGTTGCTGCGTCTGATCGGAAAGTGGTTGAACGCCGGGGTTCTCGAGGGGCTCGTGCTCTCATACTCCGACGAAGGGACACCGCAGGGAGGGGTGATCTCGCCCCTCCTGGCGAACATCTACTTGCACGAGGTGCTCGACGAGTGGTTCGTCCGGGACGTTCAGCCGGCCCTCGCGGGTCACGCTGAGCTGTTCCGGTTCGCGGACGACTTTATCGTGCTGTTCGAGAGCAAGCGAGATGCCGAGCGGTTCCTGGCGGTCCTGCCGAAGCGATTCGGCAAGTACGGCCTGACCCTGCATCCCGACAAGACCCGGATGGTGCCGTTCCCGAGGCCTGATCGCGTTGGCAACGACGGCGATCACCCCGGGACGTTCAACTTCCTGGGGTTCACCCACTACTGGGGACTGTCCCGAAAGCCTCCGCCGAAGGGTCAGCCCCTCGTCAAGAGGTGGTTCCCGATGCAGAAGACGGCCAAGGATCGGCTCAGCCGCACGCTACGCCGATTCAGCGAGTGGTGCCGATGGCACCGGCACGACCCGCTGGACACGCAACACCGCATGCTGGTGAAGAAGCTCAAGGGCCACTACGGCTACTACTGCTGAGCGACAACTAGATCTCCCCAGCGACGACAATTACATCGCCCCATCCTCGACGGCGTAGCTGGCGGTCAGAGGGCCATGGTCTCCCGGAGGTGGAGGCCCGGCACCCGTGCGACCAGTGAGCAACGCTCAAGTGA
>JBGQCL010000028.1:0-49504 GCA_041495365.1 Kofleriaceae bacterium
ACGAGCGCCGGCTGCGCAGGTTGTAGACGTGCGGCGCCATGCGCAAGGTGACGTGGAGCGGCATCGGGCGGGTCCATTCGCCGCGTGAGCGATGAACCACGCCGGCGCGCGCACCGCGGGGCTTGCGGCCCGCGCCGGCACGCTTGCCACCCCAGGTCCGGAACTCGAGACCGAGCTGACGGGGGCGATGCCGGGCCGCGGGTTGGGGTGACGCCGTCATCTTGATTGAGCATATATTATAACGAACACCGGGAAGCGCAAGGGCTCTCCTCAGCACGTTCTCGCGCTGGCTTTGGGGCAAAGCCGGCACCGGCAGCCGTAGCGGCACCGGCAGCCGATGCGGCACCGGCAGCCGATGCGGCACCGGCAGCGGTCGGCGGAAGCGGAAGCGGCCCCGACAGCGGCAGCCTCAGCCGCCGTCGTGCAGGATCCAGATCGGATCGCGGGTGCCGGCGAGGTACTCGAGCTGGCCGGGGCCGCACGCGACGGTGAGCCGGCCGGGGAGCTCCCAGCGGCGCAGCAGGTCGTCGAGCTGGTCGGCGAGCTCGGCGCCGCGCTGCGGCCGGCGCGCGGGCTCGAAGGCAAGGCACCGGGTGAGCAGCGTGCGCCACGCGAGTCGGGCCTCGAGCGGGAGCGAGACCAGCTGCGGATCGAGCCAGACGTCGGGGTGCTTGATCATCCGGAGCCGCCGGCGGCCGCGGCCGACCGCGGGCACGATCATCGTGTGCTCCTCGCCGAACACCACGGCGGACAGCGCGGCGGCGGCCATCAGGGCGAGCGCGAACACGTCGGTCGCGAAGCCCAGCGGCTGGGCGAGGATCTGCTCCGGGGCCGCCCAGCCCTCGGTCATGCCGGCGGCGACCGCGCCGGCGCGGACGTCGAGCGCATCGAACGCGCGGATCTCGGTGTGCTGGAGCAGGGCGTTGCCCGGCTTGAGATCGGCGTGGACGCGGCCGCGCGCGTGCCAGTCGCGGTCGACGGTGCGCGCGAGCTCGGCGACGAGCTGGGCCGCGTCGGCGCGCGACACCGACCACGACAGCCGCTCTGCGCGGGCCAGGGCGTGGCGGTAGTCGTCGAGGTCCGACAGCCGGCCCTCGATCGTGCGGCCGGGATCTGCCTTGCGCTCGCGGATGTGCCAGCGCGCCGAGCGCACGGCGAGCAAGGTCTCGAACACGAGCGGCCGTCCGCTGGCCTGGCGGGCCTGGGCGTCGTCGCCGGTGGGGACCGCCAGGTTCACGGTCTCCGGGGTCACGCCGATCCATAGCCGGCCGTCGCGGCCGAAGGTGACCGCCGCCGACGGAGCGGGGGCCGTGCGGACCGGCGTCGACGCGGCCTCGTCCGCCGAATCGTCGAGCTCGTCGGCCGCGAACACGACACTGTTCTCGAACCGCGACGGCTCGCGCGATGCCACGACGTCGTCGGGCAGGACCAGCGGACTGACCGCGCCCAGCATGCGGGCGAGCAGCGTGGCGCCGAAGTGGCCGGCGGTCGAGCCGACGGTCTCGTAGTACGCGCGCGGGCCGACCCGCACGATCCGGCGGGTGACGCTGCACGACCGGGTGACGCGCTGCAGCTCGGCCAGCGCGCTGTCCAGCTCGCGATCGATCCCACCGGGACCTCTGCCCCGCGTCTCGCTGCCCTCGCGCGGCGCATCGACGTCGAGCGCACGGAGGACCGGGCCGCGGACGTCGACCGAGCGGTGGACATGCATCACGAGCGGCAGGCCGTCGGGCGCGCGCGCGAGCTCGAACGCGGCGTCCGGGAGGACGTCGAGATCGCCGGGTCGTGTGACCTCGATGGTGCGGTGCGATTCGCGGATCCAGTGGGTGGGCTCGATCATCGGTGGCTCCGGTGCGATGTCCTGGTTGGACACACCGGCCGCGCAAAGCTTGGGACGCGCGCTCACGGCGACCCGACGGCACCCGCGGCCCGGTGCGATCCCATTCGCCCGCCGATCCTCGGTGAGCGCGGCCGCATCGCGACACCGCCGGCGCGCACCGCGCTCGACGCACGGGTCGCGGTCACGAGTTCTTGCGGCGGCGCGGCGTGGCCATGGTCTGGCTGGCGCGCGGGACGCGCTCGGGCGGCATCCACCCGAGGTTGTACATCTCGCCCTGGGCGCGCGAGATGTCGACGAGCTCGACCTCGACCTCCTCGATCGCGGCATCGGCGTCGCTGAACAGCTCGGCGAGCCGGGCGGCTTCGGCGTGCACGGCCTCGGCGGTCGGCCGGTCCTCGGCCGCGGGCGCGAGCATCCGGGCGAGCAGCTGGTGGAACGCCGGCGGCATGCCGGGAAACTTCTCGACCGGGTCGGGCAGGACCAGGGTCGCGGCCTCGAACATCGCCGCGCCGAGCCCGAACACGTCGGCGGCCGAGCTGCCGCGATCGCCGCCGGTGACCTCGGGCGCGCGGTAGAACCGGGCGGCCGGGTCGTCGGACCGCGGCAGCGCGGTGCCGTAGATCGCTGCGTTGCCCCAGTCGAGGATGCACACCGGGAAGCTGCGCTGCGGGGTGCGCAGGATCGTCCGCGGTGTGATGCCGCTGTGGATGACGCCGCGGCGGTGAGCGTGGGAGAGGATCGCGGCGGCATCGCGGACGACGGCGATGGCGTCGCCGGTCGACAGCGGCCGTCGGGCGGCAGCCTCCTCGATCGAGGTGCCGGTGATCTGCTCGGTCGCAACCCACGGCCGGCGGTCGAGCGTGCCGCACTCGTACACGCGCGGCACGCCCGCGTGGTGCAAGGTCTCCACCACGCAGGCCTCACGCATCAGCTGGATCTCGGCGGGGCGGACGCCGACGTGCTCGGGCTTCAGGATCGCGACGCGGGCAGCGCGGGGAAGCACGCGATGCGTCGCGCGATAGGCGACCTCGGTGCCGCGGGCGGGGAGCTGTTCGTGGAGCCAGTAGTCGGCGATCCGTAGTCCCGGGGCCCCCAACGACGCATGGTTCATTACTGAACCTACAGTGCAGTGAGTGTGCCTCTTCCAACACTGTGACGGCACAGCCCAGCGGCCTCGGGGTCTCGAGACCTCGGGCACGTTGACCCGGTCCAGCTGTCCCTAGCGCTCAACCCGCCGGGACATCGTCGTCGATGATGATGTCGACATCGGTGGTCTCGACGTAGTGAACCGTCGGAGTCCAGCGCGGCCGGCGCACGCGCGGAGGCCCGAGCGAGACGTCGGCGTTCGGGCTCGACGCGACCGGCGGGGCGCTGCCCTTGGCCTCGACGTCCTCCTCGGGCTCAGGCTCGGGCTTGGGCTCGCGGGGCGCAGCATGTTGCCGCAGCTCGGGCAAGCTGCCGAGCAACCAGTCGAGCTCGATGCGCACCTCGGAAGCGCTCGGCCGATCGAAGCGGTCGAACGACAGCAGAGAATCGATGATCGCCGCCAGCTCGCGGGGCGTATCGGGCCGGCGGGTGCGTGCCGCGAGATACGGAACGTTCGTGGCGACGGGGTTGAACGGCAGTGTGCCGGTCAGCGCGCGGTACGCGATCGCGCCAAGCGCGAACATGTCGGCACGGTCGTCGACGCGCTCGGCGCCCCCCGCGTCCTGGTGGACGAGCTCGGGAGCCATGTAGGCGCGGCTGCCGTCGGGCGGCGGCACGCTGGCACTGGCATCGTGCGCGATCGCCTCGCTCCAATCCGGAATGCACAGCGGGTACCGCCGCTGGCTGGTCATCACGACCCGGTCGGGCCGCAGGCCGCGGTGGATGACGCCGCGGCGGTGCGCCTGCTCCAGGATATCGGCGAGATCGCGCATCACGCGGGCGACCTCGCGGGCCGGGAGGGCGCGGGGCACGAGCAGATCGTCCAGCGTCGGTCCGTGGATCAGCTCGAAGGCGAACCACGGCCGGCGATCTTGTAACAGCCCAGATTCGTACACGATCGGAACGCCGGGGTGGCTGATCGCTTCGAGGATGCACGCCTCCCGCAGCGTCTGAATCAGGTACGGTGATTCCCCGGCAAAGGCTGCATGCACCACCTTGATGATCGCCCGCCGCGGCAAGACCTGGTGCCGCGCCTGGAGCAGGACGCCGGACCCGGTGGGGCCGAGCTCGTGCTCCACACGGTAGTTACCGATGCGGTCGTCAGGGCTGAACCCTGCATCCAACACCTGCATCATGGCCTGTGTATTAGATTACCGAAATGTCCCCCCATGTGGAACAGATTTTTCGCGATCTGCCGCACGGATCGTGAGCGCGGTCTAGCGCGACGGATCTCGGGTAATCCGAACAGAGAACCCTCCAGATTCATTGGTCGAAGCAGGTTCAGAAACAAAGCCACGTGGTGGGGTCCAGCGCGGCCGCTCGAACAGCGGCGAGGCTTCGAGGGTCTCGCACAGCCAGAGCCCTCGATCATAGACCTCGTCCGCGGTCGGGCGACGGTCGGGCTCGGCGAGCATCTGATCGATCAGGCCGATCAGTTCAGTGGGAGCTGATGAACAGTGAGTTGCGACGGAGACACCGGCCTCCGGATCTCGCGCGGTGAGCGCGCGGAATACGATGGCGCCCAGCGCGAGGATGTCATCCCTCGAGTCGACGGCGGCGTCTGCCTTGGCGTCGAGCGTGCGCGCATCGGCCCAGTCCTCGATCGCGTAGATGCTGCGCCGGCGCTCGGTGCGGATGATCGCGCTCGCCGTCAACCGGCGATGCACGATGCCGCGCTCGTGGGCGTGGCGCAGGACGTCGGCGACATCGCGCAGCGCGACGACCACGTCGGACAGCGCGGCCGGGCGATCGCCGACGAAGCGATCGAGCGCGACGCCCGGCAGCCGCTCGATCGAGCTCCACGGCCGGCGATCGGGGAGCACGCCGCACTCGTAGACGCGCGGCGCGCCGGGATGTGACAGCGCCTCGAGGATGCAGGCCTCGCGCAGCAGCTGGACCGCGGCAGGGCGCAAGCCGGGGTGGCTGACCTTGACGTGCGCCTGGCGCGGCAACACCACGTGGGTCGCGAAGTAGACGATCGCCGCGGCCTCGTACGCGACCTCGCGCTCGACGACGTAGTCGCCGATCCGCGCGCCGGGCGTGAAGCGATCCGTGATCGCGGATCGAGTCATGGGTCCCCGCGACCTGCAGCGTTCATGCCCCAGGGAATCTCGCAGGTGGACATCACAGCATCTGACGAGATAGTGCCACGATTCGAGCTCGATTGTCCGCTGTCCGGACAGCTAGCCTCAGCGCGGAGGTGCGATATCGGCCGTGGCGATGCCCGGCTGCGGTGAAGGTGGGACCCTGCCCTGCATCACCGCGATCGGCCGGCCTGGGGCGGCACGATCGCCGAGCCGACGTCGCGGGGCGGGCGCCCGAACACGCGGCGCAACCACGCGGCGAACCGGCCCATCGCCAGGTAGGTCACCGGTGTCGTGAACAGGGTCAGGATCTGCGAGACCATCAGCCCGCCGACGACCGCGATGCCCAGCGGGCGGCGCAGCTCGCTGCCGGTGCCGTGGCCGAGCGCGAGCGGCAGCGCGGCGAACAGCGCGGCGAGCGTGGTCATCAGGATCGGCCGGAACCGCAGCAAGCAGGCCTGGTAGATCGCCTCGATCGGCGGCTTGCCCTCGCGCTCCTGCTCGAGCGCGAAGTCGACCATCAGGATCGCGTTCTTCTTGACGATGCCGATCAGCAGGATGATGCCGACCATCGCGATCAGGTTGAGGTCGGAGCCGAACGCCAGCAGGGCGAGCAGCGCGCCGAGCCCGGCGGACGGGATGGTCGACATGATCGTGATCGGGTGGATCAGGCTCTCGTAGAGCACGCCGAGCACGATGTACACCGCGAGCAGCGCGATCGTGATCAGGTACTTCTGGGTCGCCAGCGAGTCCTTGAACGCCTGGGCGGTGCCCGCGAACTGACCGTGGATGCTCGCCGGCATGCCGATCTGCGCCGCGGCGCGCTCGACCGCCACGGTGGCCTGACCGAGCGCGACGCCGGGCGCGAGGTTGAACGCGATCGTCGTCGCCGGAAACTGGCCCTGGTGGCTGATCGACAGCGGCACCGTGGTCTCGGACAGCTTGACCAGGGTCGACAGCGGGACCTGCTGGCCACCCGGCGCCGGCACGAAGATCCGGTCGATCGCCGACGGGTCGGCGCCGATCGTGGGCGCGGCCTCGAGCACCACACGGTACTGGTTGACCTGGGTGTAGAACACCGCGACCTGGCGCTGGCCGAACGCGTCGTACAGCGTGTTGTCGATCGTCGCGGTCGAGATCCCGAACCGCGCCGCGGTGTCGCGATCGATGTCGACGGTGAGCTGCAGCCCGGCGTTCTGCTGATCGCTGTTGACGTCCTTGAGCTCGGGCAGCTTGCGCAGCGCGGCCGAGATCCGGGGGATCCACTCGTCGAGCTCGGCCAGGTTGGCGTCCTGCAGCGTGTACTGGTACTGGGTGCGCGCGCCGCGGCCGCCGACCCGGACATCCTGGGTCGCCTGCAGGAACAGGCTGATGCCCTGGACCCGCGCGAGCTTGGGCCGCAGCCGCGCGATCACCTCGTCGGCGGTCGACTTGCGCTCGGGCAGCGGCCTCAGCTGGATGAACATGTTGCCCTGGTTGCCGGTGCTCGAGCCCCAGCCGCCGAGGTTGGACACCACGTGCGCGACATCGGGGTCGTGCATCACGATCTCGTTGAGCTGCTCCTGGCGGGCCTTCATCGCCGGGTACGAGATGTCCTGCGGGCCGAGCGACGACCCCATCAGCTGGCCGGTGTCCTGCTGCGGGAACAGCCCGGACGGGACCTTGGTGTACAGCCACCCGGTGGTGAGGATCGTGGCGATCGTGACCAGCCCGATCAGCCGCTGGTGGCGCAGCACGAACCGCAGCGCGTGGCCGTAGCCGGTGGTCAGACCGTGCAGTCCGCGCTCGAGCCAGCGCCCGAATCCTCCGGCGACCCGGTGCGGCCGCAGCAGCTCGCTGGTCATCATCGGGGTCAGGGTCAGCGAGATCACCGCGGACAGCGAGATCGCGATCGCGAGCGTGACCGCGAACTCGCGGAACAGCCGGCCGACGATGCCGCCCATGAACAGCAGCGGGATGAACACCGCGAGCAGCGACGCGGTGATGCTGATGATCGTGAACCCGACCTGGCGGGCCCCGGCGAGCGCGGCCGCGCGCGGCGACGCGCCCTGCTCGATGTGGCGGGTCACGTTCTCGGTGACCACGATCGCGTCGTCGACCACGAACCCGGTCGCGATGGTCAGCGCCATCAGCGACAGGTTGTCGATGCTGAACCCGCACAGGTACATCACGCCGAACGTGGCGATCAGCGACAGCGGCACCGCGACGCTCGGGATCGCGGTCGCCCGCGCGCTGCGCAGGAACGCGAACACGACCACCACGACCAGCAGGATGCTGATCATCAGCGAGCGCTCGACGTCGTGGACCGACTGGCGGATCGACATCGACCGATCGATCGCGATCTGGACGTCGATCGCCGGCGAGATCTCGTGGATGAGCTGGGGCAGCAGCGCCTTGATCCGGTCGATCACGTCGAGGATGTTCGCCCCGGGCTGGCGCTTGACGTACGCCATCACGGTGCGCTCGCCGTCGAACCACCCGGCGACCCGCTGGTTCTCGACGTCGTCCTTGACGGTCGCGATGTCGCCCAGCCGGATCGCGGCGCCGACGTCGCCGCGCGCCACGGCCGCCGAGCCCGTGCCCGAGCCGGCCGAGAACGTGCTGTTGACGGCCGCGATCGCCGGCGCCCCGGTCGCCCCCGCGGCCGCCGCCGTCGGATCGATCGCCGGCGCGCCGCCGGGCTCGGCCCAGTGGATGATCACGTTCTTCCAGGCCGCGGCGTCGAGCAGCTGATCGTCGACGCCGATCGTGTGCCACTGCTGGGCACCGACCGCGCCCTTGGGCTGGTTCGACGTCGCGCTGGTCAGCGCGTTGCGCACGTCCTCGAGGCCGATGCCGAGCCCGGCGAGCACGGCGGGATCGACCTGGACGCGCACGGCGGGCTGGACGCCGCCGCCGACCCCGACCTGGCCGACCCCGGGCACCTGCGCGAGCTTCTGGGCCATCACGGTGTTGGCGGCCTCGAACACGGCCGGCAGCGGCAGCGACTTCGAGCGCAGCGAGATGATGAGGATCGGCGCGTCGGACGGGTTGACCTTGCGGTAGTTGGGCCGGTTCGGGAGGTTGGCCGGCAGGTCGCCGCCCGCGGCGTTGATCGCGGCCTGGACGTCGCGCGCCGCGCCCTCGACGTCGCGGTCCATGTCGAACTGCACCGTGACGCTCGCGGTGCCGAGCGAGCTCTGCGACGTGATCTCGCTGACCCCGGCGATCCGGCCGAACCGGCGCTCGAGCGGCATCGCGACCGCGGTCGCCATCGTGACCGGGCTCGCGCCCGGGAGGTTCGCGCTCACGTTGATCGTCGGGTAGTCGACCCTGGGCAGCGGCGACACCGGCAGCTGGGTGAATGCCGCGGCGCCCGCGAGCAGCAGCGCGGCGGCGAGCAGCGAGGTCGCCTTGGGCCGGCGGATGAACGGCGCCGAGAGATTCATCCAGCACCTTGCCCTTCCGGCATCGCGTCCGGCGTGCCGCGGTGGCGCGAGAACCGGCGCGCGATCCGGTCCATCAGCAGATAGATCACCGGCGTGGTGTACAGGGTCAGGATCTGCGACACGAGCAGGCCGCCGACGATCGTGATGCCGAGCGGCCGGCGCAGCTCCGCGCCGGTGCCCGAGCCGAGCGCGAGCGGCAGGCCGCCGAGCAGCGCCGCCATGGTGGTCATCATGATCGGACGGAACCGCAGCAGGCAGGCCTGGTAGATCGACTGCTCGGGCGACAGGTGCTGGTCGCGCTCGGCCTCGAGCGCGAAGTCGATCATCATGATCGCGTTCTTCTTGACGATGCCGATCAGCAGCACGATGCCGATCAGCGAGATCACGTCGAACGGCTTGCCGGTCAGCTCGAGCGCGAGGATCGCGCCGACGCCCGCCGACGGCAGGGTCGACAGGATCGTGATCGGGTGGATGTAGCTCTCGTACAGCACACCGAGCACGATGTACACGGTGATCAGCGCGGCGAGGATCAGCAGCGGCTCGGACGCCAGCGACTCGCGGAACACCGCGGCCGCGCCCTGGAACTCGCCGCGCATCGCGGGCGGCGGGTCGAGCTGCGCCGAGCCGGCGTCGATCGCGGCGATCGCCTCGCCGAGCGACACCCCGGCCGCGGTGTTGAACGACAGCGTGACCGACGGGAACTGGCCCTGGTGGTCGATCGCCAGCGCGGTGCTGCGGGTCTCCAGCCTGGCGAACGCCGACAGCGGGATCGCGGCGCCGGTCCCCGACCGCACGTAGATCCGGTCGAGCGAGTCGATGTTCTGGCGGTCCTCGGGCCGGAGCTCGAGGATGATCCGGTACTGGTTGAGCTGGGTGAACGTGGTCGACACGATGCGCTGGCCGAACGCGTCGTACAGCGTGTCGTCGAGTGCCTGCGCCGTGATCCCGAGCCGCGACGCGCTGTCGCGATCGACCGCGAGGTGGAGCTCGAGCCCCGCGGTCTGCTGGTCGGACGCGACGTCGCGCAGCTCCGGGAGCCGGCGCATCGCATCGAGCATGCGGGGCGCCCACGCCGAGAGCTCGCCGGGGTCCGGATCCTCGATCGTGTACTGGTACTGGGTGCGGGCGATCCGCGCGTCGACCGTGAGGTCCTGGACCGGCTGGAGGTACACCTCGACCCCCTGAACACGGCCGAGCCGGTCCTGCAGCCGCGCGATCACCTCGGTGACGTCGGCGTCGCGGTCGTCGCGCGGGGTCAGCGTGATCGACAGCCGGCCGCTGTTCTGGGTCGGGTTGGTGCCGTCGGCGCCGATGAACGACGACACCGTGGCGACGTCGGGGTCATCGAGCACCGCCTCGGCCGCGCGCTGCTGCAGCGCCATCATCGTGCCGAACGACACGTCGGGCGCCGCCTCGGTGACCCCGACGATCATCCCGGTATCCTCGACCGGGAAGAACCCCTTGGGGACGTGGAACGCGAGGCCGACGGTGACCGCCAGGGTCGCGAGCGTGACCAGCAGCGTGGTGGTCTGGTGGCGGAGCACGACCTGCAGCGTGCGGTCGTAGAACCGGCCGAGCCCGGCGAACCCGCGCTCGAACCCTCGCGCGATCGCGCCCGGGTGCTGCTCGGCGTGCGGCCGCAGGATCCACGCGCACATCATCGCGGTCAGGGTCAGCGACAGGATCGCGGACAGCACGATCGCGATCGCGAGGGTCATCGCGAACTCGTTGAACAGCCGGCCGACCAGGCCGCCCATGAACAACAGCGGGATCAGCACGGCGACCAGCGACACGGTCAGCGACACGATCGTGAACCCGATCTGCTTGGCGCCCTTGAGCGCGGCGTCGAACGGCCGGTCGCCGTGCTCGATGAACCGCGACACGTTCTCGACCATGACGATCGCGTCGTCGACCACGAACCCGGTCGAGATCGTCAGCGCCATCAGCGACAGGTTGTCGAGCGAGAACCCCCACAGCTTCATCACGCCGAACGTGCCGATCAGCGACAGCGGCACGGCGACGCCGGGGATGAACGTCGCGCGCAGGCTGCCGAGGAACAGGTAGATCACGGCGACCACGAGGCCGATCGTGAGCAGCAGGGTGAACTGGACGTCGTTGACCGACGCGCGCACGGTCTCGGTGCGGTCGGCGAGGATCCCGACGTCGATCGCCTGCGGCATCGACGCGCGCAGCTGGGGCAACAGCTTCTTGATGTGATCGGTGACCTCGATGATGTTGGCGCCGGGCTGGCGCTGGACGTTGACGATGATCGCGCGCCGCAGCTGGCCGCCCGGCGCCGGCGCGGCGCGAGACCCCGGAGCGCGCGGGTCCGCGAGCTGGCTCGCCGCGCGGCCGGCCGCGGTCGTCCCGGCCCAGCCGGCGAGCTGGGCGTTCTCGACGCCGTCGATCACGGTGGCGACCTCGGACAGCCGGACCGGCGCGCCGCTCCTGTACGCGATGATCAGCGGCCGGAAGCTCGCCGCGCTGGCGAGCTGGTCGTTGGTCGCGAGCGCCCAGTCCTGGCGCGCGCCGTCGAGGTTGCCCTTGGGCTGGTTGACGTTGGCGGCGGCGATCGCGAGCCGGATGTCCTCGATGGTCAGGCCGGTGCCGGCGAGCGCGACCGGATCGACCTGGACCCGCACCGCCGGCTTCTGACCGCCGCCGATCGTCACCAGGCCGACCCCCGAGACCTGCGAGATCTTCTGGGCCAGCACCGAGTCCGCGAAGTCGTCGACCTCGGCGAGCGGCAGGGTGTCCGACGACACCGACAGGGTCAGGATCGGCTGGTCGGCGGGGTTGCTCTTCGAGTAGGTCGGCGGCGCCGGCAGGGTCCGCGGCAACAGGTTCGACGCCGCGTTGATCGCGGCCTGGACGTCCTGCTGGGCGGCGTCGATGTCGCGGTCGAGCGTGAACTGCAGCGTGATCTGCGAGCTGCCGAAGCTCGACACCGACGTCATCTGCGCGAGCGACGGCATCTGGCCCAACTGGCGCTCGAGCGGCGTGGTCACGGCCGACGCCATGGTCTCGGCCGACGCGCCGGGCAGCTGGGTCGCCACCACGATCGTCGGATAGTCGACCTGGGGCAGCGCGGCGACCGGCAGCGTGCGGTAGCCGGTCAGGCCCGCGAGCATCAGGCCGAACATCAGCAGCGTGGTCGCGACCGGCCGCCGGATGAACGGCTCGGAGATGCTCACGGCGCCGCGGGCCGGTTCGACGCGGTCGGCCCCGCTGCCGGACCGCGTGGCGACTCCGCCTTGCCGGTCACCGGCGGCCGCTGGGCCGCGGCACCGGCCGGCGCGGCGGCCCCGTGCGCTCCGCCCGGGCGTCCGCCCGCCGGTGGCGCGGCGTCGGGCGCTTGCACTTCGTCGGCGTTGGCCTCGCCGCGCTTGCCGCGGCCGCGATCGCTGCCCGGGCCCCGGCCGGGTGCGCCAGGCGCGCCGCCGGGACCGTTCGCCCCGCTCGGCGCGACCCGCCCGCCGGGCCGGACCTGGTTCTGGCCCTCGATGATCACCTGCTCGCCGCCGTCGAGGCCCTTGCCGATGACCGCGATGTCGCCGGTCGTCAGCGCGATCGTCACCGGCTTCATCTGCGCGACGTGGTCGGGGCCGACGGTGTAGACGAAGGTGCCCTGCGGCCCGCGCTGGACGGCGACCGCCGGGATGACGATCGCGTCCTTGCGGGTCTCGACCAGCATGCGCGCCTTGACGAACGCGTTGGGCCACAGCCCGCGATCGGCGTTGGGCATCAGCGCCTTGAGCCGCAGCGTGGCGGTGGCCTGGTTGATCTGGTTGTCGAGCACCGCGAGCTTGCCGGTCGCCAGCCGGGTCGTGCCATCGCGGCTGTAGGCCTCGACCGGGACCTCGCCGCGGGCGAGCGCCTGGGCGACCGCAGCGAGCTGATCCTGCGGCAGGGTGAAGAACACCGCGGCCGGATCGATCGCCGCGATCACGACCAGGCCGCTGGGATCGGTCTGGTGGATGATGTTGCCGGCGTCGACCTGGCGGACCCCGGCGATGCCGTCGATCGGCGACTTGATCTGCGCGTAGTCGAGCTGGAGCTGGGCGTTCTCGATCTGGGACTGGTCGATCTTCACCGAGCCCACGAACTGGCCGACCTGCCCGGCGATCTCCTCGACCTGCTGGCCGGCGACCAGGTTCTGCGCCTTGAGCCCCTCGTAGCGCTTGAGGTTGGACTGGTTGGTCTCGAGCTGCGCCCTGTCGCGGGCCAGCGCGCCCTCGGCCTGGTGCAACGCGACCAGGAACGGCCGCGGATCGATCTGGGCCAGCACCTCGCCCTTCTTGACCGGCTGGCCCTCGACGAACAGCACCTTCTCCAGCCGGCCGTCGACCTGGGGCCGCACGGTGACCTGCTGCATGGCGGCGACCGTGCCCAGCCCCTCGAGCCAGATCGGCAGGTCCTTGCGCTCGACCGGGGCGACCTGCACCGTGACGACCCGGCCCTCGGGGTCGCTGCCATCGCCTCCGCCGCGCCGCCCGCCCCCGCCCCCGCCCCCGCCCCCGCCGCCCGCGGCGTGCTCGGCCCGGTCGGCTCCCGAGCCGCCGGCGAGCGACGCCGGCCGCTCCGGCCTCTCGGGACGGCGCGATCGCAGGTACCACCCCATCACGCCGACCGCGGTCACCGCGACTACCCACCAGCCCCATCGCGACCCGCGCCGCGCGCGTGGACCGGTGCTCAAGGACGCGTGGGCCGGTGCCTTGGGGGGGTGCGCGAGGTCATGCACGGCCGGGTCGGACATCGTCGATCTCCAGGTAGCACGGGCCACGCCATGAAATTGCGAAGTGGCGGTGAAGCAATGTGTACACCTTCTGGCCCCCGACATGTGCGCATCCGCACGACCAGCCGCGCATGGATTCACAGCATGCCCCACCTCGCTTCCTCGGGGTGACCGCACCTCGACGCAAGCCTGCCGCGCTGCGTCCAACGCGGCGCCGAAACGTTTCACCCCCGGATCCGGACGAAACGCGGGGCAAGTCGCACCCAGGAGCTGCTCGGGCTGCCGGAACCGGCAGGCAGCTGCATCACCCGCTCGTGACCCGGACCTGCGTCGCCCTGGACGCCGGACTACTTGAACAGTTCACCCGCGATCTCGGCGACGAAATAGTGGTGCGCGTCGACGGACAGCGCCGTCGAACTGCCTGCGTTCCCCTGGCCGAAGAAGTAGCCGTCGATGCCGAGGTCGAAGAAGCAGCAGAACACGAGCAGGCTCTTCTCCGCCGCGGGCTTCCATTTGATACCGGCCCACGATTTCGCCACCGATGCCTTGGCCAGCTCAGGCTGCGCAGCAGCGACCGCGGCGGAGATGGTCGACACCTTGGAGGGGAAGCCCCCCTTCGCCGTGCTCGAGCAACAATCATTGATGTTGTAGGGCGGACCGCCGGTGGTCGGCGTCGGTCCGGAGATCAGCTGCCCGCGCGGCGGCAGCGGCAGGAGCTGGCCCTTGATGCCGCTCCAGTCAGGCGCCGATGGCGACGCCGCCGTCGACCCGGCAAGTGCCGCGGCGACGTCGGCGCGCTGCGTGGCGGCGTCCAGGATCACCCGGCTGAAGCCGATCGCACGCGCGCAATCGGGGGCAATCGATAGCGCCTGGGTCGTACCACCGAGTGGCATGGCGACGGCGCGGTAGGAACTCGCGCCCGCCGGGCGCCAGCGTGGTTCTTGTCCGAGTCACGCCCACCCCCTTCGACCTCGAAGAGTATCATAGCGCCGCGGCCGACTGGGAGCGCGACGATCCCGAGGCTGTGCGGATCTGGCGGGGGCAAGCAGAGCCCGGCGAGCACGATGCGGTGCCGTTGCTGGAAGGCCGGACCGCACTCGACAACGAATCCGCACAGCAGGTTCGCCGTGCGGAGTGGTTGGCGCTGATCGGTCCGATCACGAGTACTGCCTGATTCCGGATGACTGAAGTGACCTACCGCGATGAGTGGCAGGCCGACCTCCATCCCCGACTGTGGCACGGTTTGCCGTGGACCACGGACAATTCCGCTTGTCCTGAAATCTTCGATTCAGACACGCAGCTCCAACACGACCTCCTTCGGCGCCTCTGCAAATCCGCATTTCGCAGTCCATCGAGCTTGACGAATCGCGGGCTCGTGTTGTTGAATCCGTGTCGGGGAATCTTGCACGGGGATAGGGGGCCTTCGCAGCGCGGCGCCGCCATCGTTGATGAGTGTCTGCTGCAAGCGATCGTAGCCAAGGAGCGTCAATGACTGTCCAAGTCTCGTATCCAGGCGTCTATATTGACGAAGTACCGAGCAGCGTCCATACCATCACGGGGGTGGCGACGTCGATCACCGCGTTCATCGGCCCCGCGACTCGTGGGCCGCTGGATCAGCCGACGACCATCTTCAGCTTTGCCGACTACCAGCGGCAGTTCGCAAGTCCGCAGGATCGCGGCGGTCTGTCGATGTCGAGCCCGATGAGCTTCGCCGTCAACGACTTCTTCCGGAACGGTGGAGGCCAGGCGATCATCGTGCGTATCGCGGCAAGCAATGCCACTGCCGCGACCATCGCCCTCGGCTCCGGCACCGGCGCAGTGACGCTCACCGCGACGAGCCCGGGTACCTGGGGCAACAGCCTGATCGCGTCGATCGACCTCGACGGCTTCAAGACCCCGGGCGCTGGCGAACCACCGCTGACGGTCTTCAATCTGACGATCACGGACAAGACGACGGGAGCGAGCGAGAAGTTCCTGAATGTCTCGTTCGATCAATCGAACCCGCGCTACGTGAAGTCCGTGGTCGACGGGACGTCGCAGTTCGTGACGGTCTCGACCGCGCCGACCGCGAGGCCGACCGCGACCCCGCCCGCAACGCCCGTCGCGGCGAGCGGCGGGAACGATGGCGACGCTGTCGACGCGACCCAGATCTTCTCCGCCGGTCCGAAGAAGGGGCTGAACGCGCTCGACAACATCGACCTGTTCAACCTGCTCGTCATTCCGCCTTACAAGATGACCACCGGCGGCGACATCGCCGAATCCGACTACGAGACCGCGGCGGCGTACTGTCAGAAACGCCGTGCATTCCTGATCGTCGACCCCCCGGAGGGGTGGACCACGCAGGCGCTGGCCTCGACCGGCGCGACCTCGTTCACCGGCGCGGGCCCGGGCTTTCAGCACTCCGCGCTGTTCTTCCCCCGGATCAAGGAGGTGAATCCTCTGACCGGAAAACTGGACACGTTCGTGCCGTCCGGAGCGATCGCCGGGATCTTCGCCCGCACCGACGCGACGCGCGGCGTGTGGAAGGCGCCGGCCGGCACCGAGGCGGCGCTGGTCGGCGTTCCGCAGTTCTCGGTGTCACTCAGCGACCCCGAGTGCGGCGCGCTGAACCAGATCGGCGTCAACTGCCTGCGATCCTTCCCGATCATCGGACGGGTGGTGTGGGGGTCGCGCACGCTCGCGGGCGCCGACGTGCTCACCTCCGAGTGGAAGTACATCCCGGTGCGACGAATGGCATTGTTCGTGGAGGAGAGCCTGTTTCGCGGCACGCAGTGGGTGGTGTTCGAGCCGAATGACGAGCCGCTGTGGGCCGCGATCCGGCTCAACATCACCGCGTTCATGCAGCAGCTGTTCCGGCAGGGCGCGTTCCAGGGCCAGTCGGCGCGCGACGCGTACTTCGTGAAGTGCGACTCGGAGACGACGACGCAGGCCGACATCAACAACGGGATCGTCAACATCATCGTGGGCTTCGCGCCGCTCAAGCCGGCGGAGTTCGTGATCATCCACATGCAGCAGCTGGCCGGGCAGCTGGGGACCTAAGGAGACGACGATGGCGGAGTTCACAGTCAACAAGGTCTGGCGCACGGACCCGTACAAGAACTTCAAGTTCCGGGTGAAGTGGGACGGCAAGTACGTGGCCGGGATCAGCAAGGTCGGGATGCTGAAGCGGACCACCGAGGTGGTCAAGCATCGCAAGGGCGGTGATCCGTCCACGCCGGCGAAGTCGCCGGGCAAGACCGAGTACGATGCGATCACGCTCGAGCGCGGGGTCACCCACGACACCGAGTTCGAGAAGTGGGCGAACAAGGTCTGGGTCTGGGGGGCCGGCCTCGGTGCGGAGTCGTCGCTGCAGGACTTCCGCAAGGACCTGATCATCGAGGTCTACAACGAGGCCGGGCAGCTCGCGCTGGCGTACAAGGTGTATCGCTGCTGGGTGTCGGAGTACCAGGCGCAGGCCGATCTCGACGCGAACGCGAACGCGGTGCTGATCCAGCACATCAAGCTCGAGAACGAGGGCTGGGAGCGCGATCTCGAGGTCGCCGAGCCGCTCGAGCCGACGTTCACGATCCCGCCGACCTGAGCCGGCCCATGCCCGATCTCGACGGCAAGACCATCGTCGACGCCTGGGAGGCCGCGCGCGATCAGCACCCGATCGATCGGGCGCTCACGTTGCTCGCCGCCGGATACCCGGAGCGCTCGCACGACGAGCTCGCGCAGCTGCCGATCGGAGCGCGCGACCGGCTGCTGTTCGAGCTGCGCGAGCGACTGTTCGGCGGACGCCTCGCCCTGCAGGCGCGCTGTCCGGGCTGCGGCGAGGTCAACGAGTTCGAGATCGGGCTGCGCGATGTCGTCCACGCCCCCGCGAGCGGGCCGTTCGAGACCGAGGCCGGCGGGGTCACGATCCAGTTCCGGCTGCCGACGAGCGTCGATCTCGCGTGCGCGCTCGCCATCCCGGATGCCGGGCATGCGCGACAGACGCTCGCCGAGCGCTGCGTGATCACCGGACCGGCGCCGCTCGACGACGCGACGCTCGAGCAGCTGGCCGCGGCCGTCGAGACCGCCGACCCCCAGGCCGAGATCCAGCTCGGACTGACGTGTGCGGTGTGCGAGCAGGGCTGGAAGCCCGTGCTCGACATCGGCGAGCTGATGTTCTCCGAGGTCACCGCGGCGGCGCACGATCTCGTCGCACAGGTCCACGCGCTCGCGCTCGCGTACAAGTGGGCCGAAGCAGACATCCTGGCAATGACCGCGGCGCGGCGGCGGCTGTACCTGCAGATGGTTGGCCATGCCTGACTTCTTCTCCCGGATGATCGACAGGGCATCCGGGCGCGTGCCGCTCGTGAGGTCGGCCGCGCCACCGCAGCTCTCCCCCCAGCCGTTCGCGTCCGGCGAGGTGATGCAGCCGCCCGGAGCGGAGCCGCGTGCGACGACGCACACGGTCGACGCCGGAGGTGCCCCGGCGCAACCCGGACCGCACCCCAGCGACCCGACCCGCGCCCCGGCGCCGCCGACGCTGGTGCCAGTGAGATCGCAGGAGGCTGCGCGATCCGCGCGGTCCGCCCCCGAGACCGCGACGCCAGCGCCGCTCGATGCGAGGGCCGTGCGCGAGGGTGCCGTGCCGCCGTCCGCGACGGTGTCCGCGCCCGAGGCAACGCGCGGCGTCGCCGAGCGGGAAGCGACACGCGCGTCGACGATCGAGCCGCTGACCGTGCCGGATGCGATCGTCGTCCGGCCGTCTGCTCCGGCGCCGACCGTGCCGCCCGCCTCCCCGCTCGGGGCTCGCAGCACGACCAGCGCGCGACCGCTGGTCGATCTCCAGCAAGCACTGGAAGCGGCCGCGCCCTCCGCGGTGGCGATTCCGGCCACCGACGAGCGCGACCCGGCCTCCGCGCGCTGGACACCCCGGTCCGGCGAGCCGACACCGCGCCCCACCGTGCTCGACGCGACGCGGCCCGACGCCACCCGGGGGACGGAGCACACCGCGCCGAGCGACTCGCCCGCGGCGCTGATCGCGGCCGATCGCTCCGAGGTCGCGACCCGCGCCGCCGCGCCAGCCGCCACACACGTGATGAGGGCAGCTCCCCGGTTCGAGCTCCGCGAGGCGATCGCCGCGGTCGGCCGCGCGCTCTCGCAGCCGCCCCGCCCGCAGACCTCGCCCCCCCGGTCGGACGAGGTCCACATCACGATCGGTCACATCGACGTTCGCGCCGCCGCGCCACCGCCGCCCGCAGCGCCGGCGCGCCGCGAGCCATCGATCTCGCTCGCCGAGTACCTCCGCCGACCGATCGGGCGCCCGCGATGAGCAACACGTACGCCATCGCCGCCGCGACCGCGACGCTGCACGATCTGCTGCTCAAGGTCCGAGCGCCGCTGCCCGGTGATCCCACGACCGATACCGATCTTGCGGATACCGTCGTCACCACGAAGGCGCTCGACAAGGCGCGCGACCCCGAGGGCAAGAACCAGCTCAACATCTTTCTCTACCAGCTCGGCCCCGACGCGCAGCTGCGCAACACACCCGCCTACGGCACGGGCAATGGCGACACCGCTCGCCAGCCTCCGGTCGCGCTCCGGCTGTATTACCTCATCACCGCCTACGGACGGCAGGACGACGACCTCCTGGCCCATCGCCTGCTCGGTCGCGCGATGAGCCTGCTGCAGGATCGGCCGCTGTTCATGCCGGCCGACATCCAGGCCGCGCTCCCGGGAAACGACCTCTATCGCCAGATCGAGCGCGTACGCGCCACCCCGTTCCACATCTCGACCGAGGAGCTCTCGAAGCTGTGGACCGCGTTCCAGACCAACTACCGGGTGTCGACGGCCTACGAGATCTCGGTCGTGCTGATCGACAGCACCCAGCCCCGGCGCACGCCGCTGCCGGTGCTCCGGCGCGGTCCCCACGACGAGGGCGTCGTGGTGCTGCCGACCACCCAGCGGCCCTATCCGACGCTGACGCAGCCGATCCTGCCGTCGCGCCAGCCCGGCGCACGGCTGCGATCGGGTGCGCCGCCGGGAGACATCGTCACGCTCGTGGGCAACAACCTCGCCGGCGCGACGGTCAACGTGCGCCTGCTCGGCCGGTGGCTGGCGGCGCCGGTCCTGCTCACGCCGCTGCCGGGTGGGACGGACACCCAGGTCCAGTTCGAGCTGCCCGACAACCAGACCGATCTGCCGGCCGGGTTCTACACGGTGGCGGTCGGCGTGACCCGACCGGGCGACTCCGAGCGGGTGTCGAACTCGCTCGCGTTCTCGATCGTCCCGCGGATCCTGACGATCGCACCCGCGAATCCGATCAAGGTCGATGGCTCGGGCAACGCGACGCTCACGCTCACCGTGAGCCCGCAGGTGTGGATCGATCAGGCGGTATCGCTGCTGGTCGGTGATCTCGAGGTCCGCTCCGAGCCGCGGACCGGCAAGACCGCGACCCTCGTGTTCGCGCTCAAGCCGGCGCCACTGGGCGCGAGCACCCTTCGCGTACGCGCCGACGGCGTCGACAGCTTCGTGGTCGCCGACTACGCCGCGACGGCGCTCGTGTTCGATCCAGCCGCGCAGGTGACCATCACGCCATGACCGCCGGCGGCACCATCTGGAGTCACGACAGCCGGCGCGATCTGTGGACCGCGATCACCGGCGTCCGGACCGCGATCGCGCGCCACGCCGCCGCTCGCGCCGGGGGAGAGCCGCCGGCCGCACCACCGGCGCTCGATCACGAGCCGCCCGCGGACGGTTCGCTCCTGGCATCGCTGTGCGCCACGTTCGATCTGCTGCCGTTCGAGCGCGACATCCTGGTCGCGTGCGCGGGGCTCGAGCTCGATGCCGAGCTCGCACAGCTGGTCATCCAGCTGTCGGGTGACGGCCGGCGCAGCTTCACGTTCAGCATGGCATTCAACGCGCTGCCGGATCCGCAGTGGCGCGCGGTCATCCCCGCGGGGCCGCTGCGCCGGTTTGGACTGATCGAGCTCGGCAGCAGCGATCGGCTGATGCACGCCGCGCTGTCGATCGACGAGCGCGTGCTCCACCACCTCGCAGGCGTGAGCTGCTTCGACGAGCAGCTGTTCGGCATCGTCGACGTCGTACCTCCGGTCGATCCGCACGAGCTACCCGAGTCGCACCGCGTGCTGCTGGCGAAGATCGCGCGTGTGTGGGCCCCTGCCCGGTCGTCCCAGCCGATCGTCCAGCTGTGCGGGCGCGAGTATCCAGCGATGGCCGGTCTGGCTGCGGCGGGCGCGCAGCAGCTCGGCCTGCAACTGTTGCGGATGCGCGCGAGTGATATCCCGGCGGTGCCGGCCGACCGCGAACGCGTGATGCGGCTCTGCGAGCGCGAGGCCGGGCTGACGGTCGGCGCGCTCTACATCGACTTCGAGGACCGCGACGACGCCGAGACCCAGCGCACGGCAGCCGCGTTCGTCGAGGCGCTCCACGTGCCGGTGTTCGCGGGTTGCCGCGAGCCGATGCGGGTGTCGCGGCGCCAGCTCGTCCGGTTCGACGTGCCGTCGCCCGGCGTCGGGGAGCAGCTGCAGCTGTGGCGCGACGTGCTCGGCCCGATCGCCGACCAGCTCGACGGCCAGCTCACCCGCGTTGCGTCGCAGTTCTCGCTCGGGTTCGGTGCGATCCGCACCGCCGGCGCGCAGGTCCGGGACACCAGCGGCGACCGCGATCTGGGCGCGGCGCTGTGGGACGCGTGCCGCACCCAGGCCCGGCCGCTGCTCGACGAGCTCGCCCAGCGCATCGAGCCGATCGCGACCTGGGACGACCTGGTCCTGCCCGAGGCCCAGCTCGCGGTGCTGCGCGAGCTGGCCCTGCATGGCCGCCACCGTGCGACGGTCTACGAGGACTGGGGCTTCGCGGCGCGCAGCGCGCGCGGCAACGGGACCAGCGCGCTGTTCACCGGCGTGAGCGGCACCGGCAAGACCATGGCGGCCGAGGTGATCGCCCGCGAGCTCAGCGTCGACCTGTATCGCATCGACCTCAGCCAGGTGGTCAGCAAGTACATCGGCGAGACCGAGAAGAACCTGCGGCGCGTGTTCGATGCGGCCGAGACCGGCGGCGTGCTGCTGCTGTTCGACGAGGCCGATGCGCTGTTCGGCAAGCGCAGCGAGGTCAAGGACAGCCACGACCGCTATGCCAACATCGAGGTCAGCTACCTGCTCCAGCGCATGGAGCAGTACCGCGGCCTGGCGGTGCTCACCACGAACATGAAGGACGCGCTCGATCCCGCGTTCCTGCGCCGGATCCGGTTCGTCGTCCAGTTCCCGTTCCCCGACACCGTCCATCGCGCGGAGATCTAGCGCCGCGTGTTCCCGAAGGCGACGCCGACCCGGGGGCTCGACGCGGACCGCCTGGGACGGCTCCACGTCGCGGGCGGCAACATCCGCAACATCGCGCTCAACGCCGCGTTCCTCGCGGCCGCCGCGAGCGAGCCGGTGATGATGAAGCACCTGGTGCAGGCGGCGCGCACCGAATGCATGAAGCTCGGCCGACAACCCAGCGCCGAGGAGATCGGAGGCTGGACGTGAGGCGCGTGAAGATCCATATCGATCGGCTCACGCTCGACGGGTTCGACGGCATCGACGGCCAGGCCGTGGGCCGCGCGATCGAGCGCGAGCTCACCCGGCTGGTGGCAGGCGGCGCCCCGCTCCGGTCGGGCGCGGTCGATCGAGTCGACGGCGGCACGCTGCCCTTGCCGCCGGTGCCGACTCCGGGACAGCTCGGCCGGGCGGTGAGCAGCTCGGTCCAGCGCAGCGTTCGCGGCGTGGGCAAGCGCTAGGAGGCCGACATGGGACAGTCACCGATCTCACCCAAGCTGCTCAAGGGAGCGATCATCGGGCTCGATCCGTTCAACCCGCTCGCCAGCCTGGTGATCTTTCAATACAACCCGGAGAACCTGCGCCGCACGATCACGCCGAACACGATCGGCGGTGGCCCCTCCGGCCAGAGCGCACAGGTCGAGGCGCTGCGGCTGACCGGGCCGCCCACCGAGTCGATCAGCGCCGACATCGAGATCGACGCGACCGATCAGCTCGAGACCGGGTCGTTCCCGGAGACCGTGATGGGCATCCACCCGGTGCTGGCCTCGCTCGAGATGCTGGTCTATCCCAAGTCGGCGCTGGTGATCGGCAACGAGATCATGGCGGCGCTCGGCATCATCGAGGTCGTCCCCCCGGAGGCGCCGCTGACGCTGTTCGTCTGGGGCCTCGCGCGCGTCGTGCCGGTGCGCATGGAGAGCTTCTCCATCACCGAGGAGGAGTTCGACACCAACCTCAATCCGATTCGCGCCAGGGTCGGCCTGCAGATGCGGGTCCTCAACTACCGCGACCTCGGACTGACCAGCGTCGGGGGCGCGATCTTCATGGTCCACCAGGTTCTCAAGGAAGCCATGGCGACGATCAACGGCGTCGGCAGCATCGCCGCCGCCGCGTCGTTCTCGTTCTCCGCCGGAGGATGACGATGTTCGATCCGAAGAGCCGCTACGTCAATCTCGACCAGGTCGTGCTGCAGGTCGTTGCCGACGACGGCACGGCGCGCCAGATCAAGTACGTGCGCCGGCGGTTCATCCAGCCGCCGCGCTCGCTCGCCACCATCGTGGACTACACCGTCACCGGCGACGACCGGCTCGACAACATCACCGCGCGCTTCGTCGGCGATCCGACCCAGTTCTGGCGGATCTGCGACGGCAACGACGCCATGCGGCCGACCGATCTCACCGACGTGGTGGGCCGGGTCCTGCGGATCGGGTTCTCGCTCACGTGATGCCATGCTGACCAGCCTGCTCGGCATACGCGTGCTGGTGTGGATCGGGCCCACGATCCCGGTCCCGCTGCCGCTCGAGGCGTCGGACGCGCTGCTGCGCGTGACGGTCACCAACGACTCGCGGGCCCAGGATGGCTTCGAGCTGACCTTCGCGCTCGGCAAGGATCTCTCGGCCGACTTCACCCTGCTGCAGAGCGGTGCCGTCGACGTGTTCAATCGCGTGTCGATCGCGGTCATCCTCGGCGTGGTGCCCGAGTTCCTGATCGACGGCATCATCACCGAGCACGAGATCATGCCGAGCGATCAACCGGGCACGTCGCAGCTCGTCGTCCGCGGCCGCGACGTGCGCGTGATGATGGATCTCGAAGACAAGGACGCGACGTTCCCGAACATGCCGGACTTCATGATCGCGACCACCGTGCTCGCGAACTACTCGCAGTACGGCCTGGTCCCGACGCCGGTGCCGACGTCCGACGTCCCGATCGAGCTGTTCCGGATTCCGCGGCAGGCGGAGACCGATCTGCAGTTCCTCAACCGGCTGGCGCGGCGCAACGGCTACATCTTCTTCGTCGAGCCGATCGTGCTGGGCGCGAACCTCGCGTACTTCGGGCCGGAGACGCGGATCGGGGTGCCGCAACCGGCGCTGATGATCGACATGGGCCACAGCACCAACCTGAAGTCGCTGAGCTTCACCAACGACTCGCTCGCGCCGGTGCAGCCGAAGGGCAGCTTCGTCGAGCCGCTGAGCATGCAGGCGATCGACATCCCATCCCTGCCGTCGTTGAACCTGCCGCCGCTGTCGAGCTCGCCCGCCCAGGCGCGGCGTACGACGCGCCTGCGCTGCACGGGGAACGCGAGCCCCGCAGGGGCGGTCGCGGCCTCCGCGGCGGCAGCGTCCAACGCGCCCGACGCGGTGTCGTGCACCGGCGAGATCGATTGCGTGCGCTACGGCGCGGCCCTGCGCGCCCGCCGGCTGGTCGGCATCGCCGGGGCCGGGCGCACCCACGACGGCAACTACTACGTCCGGCGCGTGACCCACACGATCGAGCCTCACCACAGCTACACCCAGCAGTTCCTCGCAACGCGAGAAGGCACCGGCGCGATGCTCCCGGTGGTGGTACCCGGATGATGACAGCCGAAACCGGCGACTGCAGCAGCGATCCACCCGGCGGGCGCCGGTTCTACGGCAAGTACCGTGGCATCGTGACCAAGAACAACGACGAGATGTTCCTCGGTCGAATCAAGGCGACCGTGCCCGATGTGCTCGGTTCGCTGGAGAGCGGCTGGGCCACCCCGTGCATGCCGTTCGGCGGCGACGGGATGGGGATGTTCTGCCTGCCCAAGGTGGGCGCCGGCGTCTGGATCGAGTTCGAGCACGGCGACCCGGACTATCCGATCTACAGCGGCGCGTGGTGGGGCTCGATCGCCCAGGTGCCGTCGGACGTGTACGCGCCGGTGCCGTGGAAGAAGCTGATGCTCAAGACCGAAGGCGGCACGGTGTTCATCATGGACGATACCCCGGTGACCGGCGGGATCACGCTGCAGACCGCGAGCGGCCAGCTGATCAAGATGACGCAGCTCGGGATCGAGATCACGTTCGGCGCGGGCCGGACGATCAAGCTCGGCCCCGACGGCCTCAAGGTGTTCGACACCGCGCTGGAGGTGATCTGATGCCGGGCGAGGTCGTGCACGTCGGCGCGTTGATCCAGTGTCCGCATCAGGCCCCGGGCCAGGTCGTCAGCACCAACGTGCGCGTCAAGGTATCGGGCCAGTTCGTCGCGTTGCAGAACGATCAATGCCTGATCGCGGGCTGCCCGTTCGTCACCGGGCCCAACCCGTCGCCGTGCCTCACGGTGAAGTGGATGGTGCCGGCGACGCGGGTCAAGGTCATGGGTCAGCCGGTGCTGCTCAAGGACTCGCAGGGTCTGTGTCAGAACCCCGCGCAGGCGCCGCAAGGCCCACCCCAGATCAAGGTCACGCAACCGAGAGTGAAGGGGACGTAGCATGCAGATCGATCATCCGTTGCACTTCGGCGACGACGGCCGTACCGCGACCGTCTCGCTGGAGGACCACATCCGCGATCTGATCGAGCAGGTGCTGTTCACCTCGCCGGGCGAGCGCGTCAACCGCCCGACGTTCGGCTCCGGCTTGCTCAAGACCGTGTTCGCGCCCAACGGCGACGCCCAGGCGGCCGCGCTCCATGCGACCGTGCCGGGCGCGCTGCAGCAATGGCTCGGCGATCTGATCCAGATCCAGGGGCTCGACATCGTGAACACCGACGCGACGCTCGAGGTCACGCTGCGCTACGTCATTCGCCAGACGCAGCAGCCCCAGGTCGCGAACTTCCAGCGGGACGTGTGACGTGCTGGCCGGCACCCAGTTCCGTTGCGAGACCGGCAAGCGCCGCGATGCGGTGATCGCGTCGGCGACCGCGAACGGCATCGACTACCTCGAGGTCGTCGACAGCTGGGCCAGGACCAGTCCGGATAGCCCGCGGCAGCAGACGCTGCTCGTCCACCTGTTCAAGAAGTCGAGCGTCGCGCTCGACCGCTCCAACGTCGCGATCACCGGCGGTGCGCGCGTCACCGTCGGGGTCGAATGGGCGTACCGCTACGGCGCGTTCCCGCCCGGGACGCTGCATCCCGACGAGCAGGCCTTGCTCGACGCGCTCCCGGATCGCGAGCGCGTGCTGGTGGTGCGCACGACGTCGAGCGGCGACCACTCGACGTACCAGCTCGCGCTGGTCCGCTCGCCGGTCGACGCCCGGCCGCCGGACAGCTTCGATCCGAAGCTGTCGACCGTGGAGCTGTTCTTCAAGGTCGAGTGTCCGAGCGACTTCGACTGCCCCGGCGACGCCGCCTGCCCGCCGCTGACCGCGGTCGAGCCCGAGATCGACTACCTGGCGAAGGACTGGAGCAGCTTTCGCCGGCTCATGCTCGAGCGGCTGTCGTCGATCATGCCCGGGTGGAGCGAGCGCCACCCCGCCGACGTCGGGGTCATGCTGGTCGAGCTCATCGCGTACGCGGCCGATCACCTGAGCTACTTCCAGGATGCGGTCGCGACCGAGGCGTACCTCGGCACGGCGCGCACCCGGGTCTCGGTCCGGCGCCACGCGCGGCTGCTCGACTACCTGATCGACGACGGTGCGAATGCTCGCGCGTGGATCGCGGTCACCTGGCGCGGCCCCGCCGGCGTGACGCTGGCGCGCGACGCGGTGAGGCTGTTCACCCGCGTCGCCAGGCTGCCGATCGTGGCGCGCTCGACCGACGCCACGGCCGTCGCGACCAGCGCCGGGGCGACCTGCTTCGAGCCGCTCGACGATCTGACGCTCGATCCGGGGCTCAACCAGATCGCGCTCTACACCTGGGGCGACGAGCGCTGCTGCCTGCCCAGGGGGGCCACCCGGGCCACGCTCGACAACACCGGCGGCCGGCTGTCCGGACTCGAGCCGGGTGCGGTGATCGTCCTCGGCGAGGTGCTGTCGCCGGACACCGCGCTGCCCGAGGATGCCGATCCGAGCCATCGCCAGGCGGTGCGGATCGAGACGGTCGCCGCGGCGGTCGATCCGCTGTTCCTGGAGCCCGACGGGGTGACTCCGCAGCGGCTGCTCGAGGTGTCGTGGGACGACGACGACGCGCTGCAGTTCCCGCTCTGCCTGTGGCGGATCGAGCCGCTCGCGCGAGATCACGACGGCCGGGTCACGCTCAGCCGGACCCCGGCGCTGCCGATCGTCATCCGGATCGACGCGATCGACCACGCCGGCCAGGCGACCGCGCTGCGCTGGTCGAACGACGGTGGCCTGGCGGGCACGTTCGTCGCCGGGGCGCCGGCGGCGGGCAGCTACACCGATCCCGCGACCGGCATCGCGGCCACGTTCACGCCGAGGTTCGAGCTCGGCGAGACGTTCTCGTTCGGACCGGCGGCGGTCGCGTGGGGCAACGCCGTGCTCGCAGATCACGGCCTGACGCTGAACGGCGAGGTGCTGCCGGTGGTCACCGCCGGTACCGCGTACCGGCCGCGACTCGCGTCGGGCCCGGTGACGCAGGCGGCGTCCTACGATCCGCGCGGTCCGGCGGCGAGCGCCCTGCGGTGGCAGCCGAGCGACGTGCAGCCCGCCGTACGGCTGCGGTTTCCCCAGGAGGTCGGCGTGACCTGGACGCCGCTGCGCGACCTGCTGGAGGCCAATCCGTTCGACCACAACTTCGTGGCCGAGACCGAGACCGACGGATCGACCTTCCTGCGGTTCGGCGATGGCACGCTCGGCCGCCAGCCCGATCCCACGCCGCTCGGCGGTGACGGCACGCCCGATCCGGCGGTGCAGCCGCGCGCGACCTACCGGGTCGGCAACGGCGCCGCGGGCAACGTCGGGGCCGAGGCGATCGCACACGCGGTGTTCGATCCGGCGGTGGGCACGGCGTTCGATCTCATCACCCTGGTGCGCAATCCGATCGCGGCGGCAGGCGGCAAGGACCCGGAGTCGATCGACGAGGTCAAGCTCTATGCGCCGCAGGCGTTCCGCACCCAGGAGCGCGCGGTCACGGTCGACGACTACGCCGCGATGGCCGAGCGCCACCCCGAGGTGTCCAGGGCGGTCGCCACGCGGCGCTGGACCGGGAGCTGGTACACGATCTTCCTCAGCATCGATCGGCGCGGCGGCGCCCCGATCGACGGGCCGTTCGAGACCAGGCTGCGCGCGTTCCTCGAGCAGTTCCGGCTCGCCGCCCAGGACCTCGAGATCGAGCAGCCGGTGTTCGTGCCGCTCGAGATCGTGCTCGCGGTCTGCGTCGACCCTCGCAGCTACCGCGCGGACGTGCGGCGGGCGCTGCTCGACCGGTTCAGCAGCCGCGACCTGCCGGACGGCACCCGGGGCTTCTTCCATCCCGACAACTTCACGTTCGGACAGCCGGTGTACCTGAGCCGGATCGTCGCCGCCGCGATGGAGGTACCCGGCGTGATGTGGGTCGACCCGTCGCCCGGCAAGACCGTGTTCCGCCGGTTCTGGGAGGACGCTTCGGACGCCGATCTCGTCGCCGGCAAGATCGACATGGCGCGGCTCGAGGTCGCGCGGCTCGACAACGATCCCAGCTTCCCGGAGAACGGCCGGATCGACTTCACGATGATGGGGGGGTCATGACCACGGGCACGACACTCGACGTATGCGGCTGCTGTGCACGGCAACCCTGCGCGTGCCCCCCCGCGGCGAGCACCGCCGCGAACCGCCCCGGACTGCCCGCCATCCACTACCGGCTCGGCACCCACGCGACGTTCTTGCGCAGGCTGATCGATCGCCTGCCGGGGTACGAGGTCACCGACGACAGCGGCGCCGTGTTCCGGCCGCTCGCGGCGCTGACCGCGCGCGGCACCGACGATCCATCGCTCGCGCTGCTCGACTCGTTCGCCGTGGTGTGCGATGTGCTCACGTTCTATCAGGAGCGGATCGCGAACGAGGGCTACCTGCGCACCGCGACCGAGCGCCGCTCGGTGCTCGAGCTCGCCCGCGAGATCGGCTACGAGCTCAACCCGGGTGTCGCGGCCGAGACCTACCTCGCGTTCACGGTCGACGACTCGCCGAGCGCCCCCAAGCAGGCGACGGTGGCGGCGGGGACCAAGGTCCAGAGCGTGCCGGGGCCCGGCGAGCAGCCCCAGATGTTCGAGACCGTGACCGCGTCGACCGTGCGCGCCGAGTGGAACGCGCTCGCGCCGCTCCAGACCCAGGTCCAGCGCCTGGAGATCCGCGGCCAGCGGCTCGAGGTCGACGGCCAGGCCACGAACACGATCTACCTCGCCGGCACCGGCCTCAACCTCAAGGCCGGCGATCCGCTCCTGGTCGTGCAAGGCGGGCACGCGCTGCCGGTGACGATCCGGACGGTCACCGACGAGGGCGCCAGCGCCCGGACGAAGGTCGAGCTCGAGCGGGTGCTCGTGCTCGCGCTGTCCGGCCAGGACGGCGGGGGCGCCGGCATCGTGCTCGAGCGCAAGCCGCGGCCACTGCCACCCGGGGTCGTGAGCCACGAGCCAGTGGCCCAGACCCTCGCGAACGTCAAGACGTTCATCCTCGAGCACGAGTGGGACGAGGCCGACCTCCAGGCGTTCCTGGCGGTGCAGAAGTGGGACGCCGCGACGCTGCTCACCCAGGTCCAGACCCTGCTCGCCGCCGACCTACCCGACGCCAAGGTGTACTCGTTTCGCCAGCGCGTCGGCTTCTTCGGCGCGTCGGCACCGGCCTACGCGACGCTGCCGATCTCCGATCCGGACACCCCCCCCAGGGGCTTCCCCAAGGACTGGGACACCCCCCCGCCGATCTCGATCTGGCGTGACGGCACCACGGACGTCACGCCCAGGCCCGCCAGGTTGCTTCGCGAGGAGGTGAAGTGATGGCGGCGCAGGTCGGGAAGGACGGGAAGCCGGTGGCGGTGACCGTCGCCGACGATCACCTTTCGGCGACCGCGGGCCACGACGCGTTCCTCGACCAGGAGGTCCAGGAGCTGACGCGCGACTCGTGGACCGTGTTCCAGGGCCCGCCCGGCTATCGCAGCTACGCGATCACGGCGGTGTCCGGCGGTTCGCGCGCCGACTTCGCGCTGAGCGCCAAGACCAGCGGGCTCGACGTGGCCTCGGTGGCGGCTCCGACCTCCACCGCCGCGTCGACGCGCTCGCTCGACGGCGTGGCGCTCCACGATCCGCCCGACAAGCCCGACACGCTCACGCTGCGCAACACGGTGGCGTTCGTGCTGGCCAGGCCGCAAGCGCTCGCGGCGCTGCCGCTCGTCGCGCCGATCCAGGACACGGTCACCGACGCCAAGGGCCAGACCAGGACGACCGGCGCCAGCGCGATCACGCTCGATCGCATGGTGCTCGGTCTCGCGGTCGGCCAGCCGATCATGGTGAGTGGCATCGAGGCCGGTGACGCGGCCACGCCGTCGACCGGCGTCGCGCGCTGGGAGGTCGCGATCGTGAAGCGCATCGTGCATGCCGCCGGGCGCACCACGCTGCAGCTCCAGCAAGCGTTGACGTATCGCTACGTCCGCGCCGGCTGCACGATCAGCGCGAACGTCATCCTCGCGAGCCACGGCGAGACCGTGGCGGCCGAGATCCTCGGCTCGGGGGACGGCGCGCAAGCCAACCAGAGCTTCGTGCTACGCAAGAAGCCGCTGACCTACACCCCGGCCAGCAACCCGCGCGGCGCCGAGAGCACGCTCGACGTCAAGGTCAACGGCATCTCGTGGACCGAGGTGCCCTCGCTGTTCGAGCAATCGCCGCGCAGCCAGAGCTACGTCTTGCGCCAGGGCGACGATGGCTCGACCACGATCGAGTTCGGCGACGCGATCCACGGGACCCGGCTGCCCAGCGGTCAGGAGAACGTCGTGGCGACGTATCGCACCGGCATCGGCCCGGCCGGCAACGTCCGGGCGCGCACGCTGTCGCTCCTGCTCAACTCACCGCTCGGCGTCCGCTCGGCGGTGAACCCGATCGCGGCCAGCGGCGGCGCCGCACCCGAGCAGCTCGCCGATGCGCGGCACAACGCGCCGCTCACCGTGCTCACGCTCGATCGCATCGTGTCGCTCCAGGACTTCGAGGACTTCGCGCGCGGGTTCGCCGGCATCGGCAAGGCAAGCGCGCAGGCGATCTGGAGCGGCGAGCGGCGGATCGTGTTCCTGTCGGTGACCGACGCGGGCGGCAAGCAGCTCGATCCCGGCCTGCCGCAGTACGGGAACCTGGTCACCGCGCTCCAGACCCTGAGCGACGGCACCGACGAGGTCCAGATCGGCGGGATCGATCCCGCGTCACGGACCCTGCGCACGTTCATCGAGCGCCGGTTCCGCATCGAGGCCGAGCTGCAGGTCGATCCGGCGTTCGATTCGTCGCTGGTGCTCGCCCAGGTCACCGACGCCCTGGCCACCGCGTTCGGCTTCGCGGCGTGCGAGCTGGGCCAGCACGTCACCGAGGCCGAGGCGATCCTCGCGATCCAGCACGTCCCCGGCGTGGTGTTCACCCGGCTGCGCCGGCTGGGCGACGCCGACTCGCCGGCCTTGCCCGACGGTGGCGTGCTGGTGGCCGCCGGCGCGGGCTGGGCGACCGCCGCGGGTACGCCATGGATCCGGCCGGCCGAGCTGCTGCTGGTCAGCACGACCGGCATCGCGCTCACGGAGATCGAGTCATGAGCGAGTTCACCGGCGAGACCCTGTACGGCCTGCTCCCGACGATCTATCGCACGCGCGACGCGGCGCGAGGCTGGCCGCTGCGCGCGCTGCTCGGGCTGATCGAGACCCAGGTGACCGCGATCGAGGCCGACATCGCGAAGCTGTACGACAACTGGTTCATCGAGACCTGCGACGAGTGGGTGGTCCCGTACATCGGTGACCTGCTGGACGTCCGGCAGCTGCGCACCGCCGCCAGGGACGCGCAGCAGACCGCGCTGTTCACCCCGCGCGGCTACGTCGCCAACACGCTCGGATACCGGCGCCGCAAGGGGACGTACGCGCTGCTCGAGAAGCTGGCGCAGGACGTCGCCGGCTGGCCGTGCGTTGCGGTCGAGTTCTTCCAGTGGCTGGCGACCACGCAGCACGTCAACCACGTGCGACCGACCAACCTGCGCACGGTCGACGTGCGTGACCCCGGTCCGCTCGAGCTGATCGACGGACCGTTCGATACCGCCAGCCACACGCTCGAGGTCCGGGGCGCGGACCGCGGCGGCAAGTACAACGTGCCGTCGATCGGACTGTTCCTGTGGCGGCTCTCGCCGCTCGCGCTCGAGGGCGTCTCGGCGACGAAGGACGCCGGTGGCCCCGGGCGGTTCCGGCTCAACCCGCTCGGCGCCGACCTGCCGCTGTTCAACCACGGCCGGAGCACCGCGAGCTTCACCGCCCTCAACCGCGAACCCGACGTGCCGGGGCCGCTGCGCCGCCTCGCGTTCCACGCCGATCTCGAGGTGGTGCGCCAGGGGCTGGCCGACACCGGCAAGCCGCCGCCGTCGAGCTACCTGGGGGACGACCCGGCGGTGGTCATCCGCATCGCGTCGGAGACCGCGTCGATCCCGCCGGCGCAGATCGCGATCTGCGACCTCACCGAGTGGAAGGCTCCGCCGGCGCAGCGCACGTACACCCGCGCGGACGGCACCACCATCGACTTGCCGATCCGCGTCGCGCTCGATCCCGAGACCGGGCGGATCGCGTTCCCGGTGGGGACCGACCCGGCGGCGGTGCGTGCGAGCCTGTCGTACGGGTTCAGCGGGCCGATCGGCGGCGGCACGTTCCGCCGGACGCTGACCGAGCTCGGCAACCGCGCGCTCTACATCGTGTCGGGCGGCGGCGGGGCGCTCGGCGTCCAGCTCGCGCGCTGGGCCGCAGACCGGCCGACCGCGGCGCTGGTCGAGATCCAGGACTCGCTGACCTACGACGTCCCCGCGGCGCTCGCGGTCCCGGCCGGGCTCGCCCTCGAGCTCCGCGCCGCGGCCGACCACCGCCCGCTGATCGCCGCCGCGGATCCCTCGAAGTCCTGGACGATCACGCTCCCGGCCGGCACCACGCTGCGGCTCGACGGGATCGCGCTCACCGGCGGGCTCGACATCGCGGGCAGCGGTGACGCGACCCTGCAGATCGCCGATGCGACGCTGGTCCCCGGCCGCGCGCAGACGCCCGGCGTGGCCCCGGCGCTCCCCGGCAGTCCCAGCCTGACCGCCACCGAGATCCAGGGCACGCTCCACCTCGACATCCGGCGCTCGATCCTCGGCGCGATCCGGCTCCCGGTCGAGGACCCCGCCTCGAACGTCGTCTCCGGATCGGTGATCGCAGTCGCCGACTCGATCATCGACGGCACCGGCGGTGCCGGGCCCGCACTCGTCGCCGGCACCGCGACGATCGACCGCTGCACCGTGTTCGGCCGCAGCGAGCTCACCGTGCTCACCCGCGCCAGCGACGCGCTGTTCACCGGGACGGTGACGGTCGGCCACACCCAGGACGGCTGCTGCCGGTTCAGCTTCCTCCCCGACGGGTCGAAGGTGCCGCGCGCCTATCGTTGCCAGCCGACCCTCGCGCTCAAGGACACGCTCGCGATCGCCGACCCGGTGGACCGGCAGGCGGCGCAGCGCGCGATCCTCGATCGCGTCGAGCCGTCGTTCACGTCGGAGCGCCACGGCGATCCCGGCTACGCCCAGCTCGCGATCGGGTGCGCGCCCGAGATCACCGCCGGCGCGGAAGACGAGAGCGAGATGGGCGCATTCCAGTTCCTGCATCAACCCCAGCGCCAGGCCAACCTCCGCGCCGCGGTCGACGAGTACCTGCGGTTCGGCCTCGAGGCCGGCCTGTTCCTGGTGACCTAGGAGCCTTCATGAAGGTCGATATCTCTCGCGACACGTTCCGTTCCCAGCGCCACTACTCCAGCGTTCGCCTCGAACAAGGCCGGATCCAGGTCGATGCGGACTGGAACGAGCAGGTCGCCATCAACCTCCACCACACCCGCACGACGGCCCGCGACACGATCGGACGGACCGGCACCCCCAAGCAGGAGCCGGGGTTCCAGGTCGTGCTCGCGCCGGGCGGCGCCGACCTGTTGGTCACGCCGGGCAAGTTCTACGTCGACGGCATCCTGTGCGAGCTCGAGGCCCCGTCGGCACCGCTGCTGAGCTACGGGCCCGCCGCCAGGCAGGCGGCGGTGCCCCGGTGGGTTGCGCGCAGCCTGGCGAAGGACCTCTGGGTCGAAGCCTCCGTCGCGGGCCAGGCACCGATCGATACCCGGATCACCGCGGTCGACACGACGACCGGCGTGGTGACCTTCACCGACGAGGTCAAGGCGCTCGGCGCAGGCGCGCAGCTCCGCGTCCTGGCGACCTACGGCACCCAGCCCGACCTCGAGGTCACGCTGCCGTCGCCGCTGTTCGCGATCGGGAGTGCGCTGATCTACCTCGACGCGTGGGAGCGCTCGGTCACGGCGCTCGATGATCCGGACATCCGCGAGGTCGCCCTCGGCGGCGCCGATACCTCGACCCGGACGCGGATCGTGTGGCAGCTCAAGGTCCTGCCGCTCACCGGGGCCGGCCCGTTCAGCTGCGCCTCGGCGCTCCCCGAGTTCGACAAGGTCACCACCGCGCCGACCGGCCGGCTGTCCGCTCGGGCCAAGCGCGACGTCACGACCGACAACCCGTGCGTGGTCCCGGCCAGCTCCGGGTTTCGCCGGCTCGAGAACCAGCTCTACCGGGTCGAGATCCACGCTCCCGGCAGCCTCACCGACGGCAAGGCCACCTTCAAGTGGAGCCGCGACAACGCCGCCGTGGTCGCCCGGATCACCGGCCAGGTCGGTACGGTGCTGACCCTCGCCGCGGCGCCGCGCGACCAGGCACTCGGGTTCTCGAGCGGCGACTGGGTCGAGGTCACCGACGATGTCAGCGAGCTCGCGGGGATCCCCGGGACGCTGATCCGGCTCAGCAAGGCCGAGGGCAAGCAGCTGACCCTCGACACCTCCACCGGGACGCTCGATCTGACCAGGTATCCGGCCAACCCGAAGGTCCGCCGCTGGGACTCGGCCGGCGCGCTGGCGGTCAAGTCCAACCCGGCTGTCGACGATGGCTTCCTCCGCCTCGAGGACGGCGTGCAGGTCAAGTTCGAGGACGGCACGTACAGCTCCAGCGACTACTGGGTGGTCCCGGCGCGAACCATCACCGGCGACGTCGAGTGGCCGCGCGACGCGGGCGGGCCGGTTCCCCAGCTCCGCAAGGGCCCGCTGCATCACTTCGCCCGCCTGGCGATCGCGACCACCGCGCTGCAAGGCAGCACGGCCGTCACCACCCTCGCCGACTGCCGGCAGCTGTTCCCACCACTCAACGACATCACCGCCGACGACGTGTCGCTCGACAGCGACTGCGATCTCCTGATCAACGCCAGGACGGTGCACCAGGCGCTCGACGTCCTGTGTCACGAGCGCAGCTTGACGTTCCACAACCAGCACCTCCACGGCTGGGGCATCGTGTGCGGGCTCCAGGTCCAGTGCGGGCCGGATACCGCCAAGGACGGCGCGGTGATTCACGATGTCGTGACCGTGAAGAACGGCTATGCGATCGATTCGCGCGGCCGCGACATCGTCGTCGAGACCAGCGACGCGCAGGCCAACCCGATCGGCGACCAGCTCCACGTGCTCGACATGCTGCGGAGCACGAAGCTGCTGATCGATCCCAAGGATCCGACCAAGCTCGTGGACGGCTCGATCTCGCTGTCGATCCAGCAGGGGGCGACCGCGCAGGACCGCTATCGCATCGAGCTCTACGATCCGGGCTCGAACACCTGGGCCAGCGCGTTCCAGTCCACCTTCTGGTGGGACGTCTGGCAGGATTGCATCGTCCCGCTGCAGGTCGCGTTTCACGACGAGTTCATCGGTCAGGACGATCAGACCTGGGAACACGTCATCTCGTTCATCAACGTGCTGTCCCAGCTGCTGTTCCCGCAGAACGGACCGCACGTCTACATCTCGCCCAAGGAGAACCAGATCCTCCACGACTTCTACGACAAGCTCCGCGGGCTGCTGCAGAGCAAGACGTTCTGCGCGATGTTCGACGGCCGGGCGTTCCCGACCTACGACAGCATCTTCCGGACGCCGACCCCGGATCCGCGGCCGTCCACGATCTTCGGCAAGGTCCTGCAGGGCCTGAGCCTGCCGAGCCGGATGCGGATCACGCCGAACGGCGCGCTGGCGGTCATGGTCTCGGGCAAGGTCGTCGCGGCGAACCAGTCGAGCATCATCAACCTCTTCGACGTCGAATATCGCGTGCCGACGACCGATGCCAAGGGCAACCCGGTGTTCGAGAGCTCGGACGTCGCGAAGGAGAAGCTGCTCGGCTCGACCGCGTTCCCGACCTCGGGCGCGACGGTGACCGACGTGGCGTTCTCGCCCGACGCGAAGACGATGTACGCGATCGCGATCCTGAACCAGAATGATTCGCTGTTCTGCGTGGCGGACATCACCGATCCGGCGAACGTCAAGTGGGGCCAGGTGACCACGCTGTGCGACCAGCCGCTGGTCACGCTGAAGCTGTCGCCGCTCGATCCGAAGAAGCTGTGTGCCACGGCCCGGGGGTTCGGACTGTTCACCTTCGACACCAGCGGGCTGAAACCCGCCCAGCCGCTGGTGGCCTCATTCCTTGCGACCGGACATCTCGAGGTCGCGACGATCGGCACCGGCGACCAGCGCAAGGCCTATGCGTTCTGCACCGTGTACGCGGCGGGATCGTCGCCGCCGAACTACGTCCACGTCCGCCGGATCGATCTGAGCAACGCGGCCGCGGTGTTCGAGTACGCCCTGCCCGCGTCGAATCCGCAGGGCGTCGACGACATCTGCGTCGGGACCACCCCGGACGGCAGGATCGCCAAGCTGTTCGTGGTCGCCAACCCGACCGGCGCGCAGACCTCGAAGCAGCTGGTCCGGTTCGACGCGGCCGCCGCCCCCACCGCGTCTGTTCCGCCGCCCGAGGCGACCATCGATCTCGGCTTCACGCAGCCCAATGGCACGCAGGGCAGCGCCGACAACACCAGTTATCGGCTGGCGTACAACGATCTGACACAGCGCGTGATGATCGCGTCGTTCGATGCATTCCTGATCAAGCTGCTCCCGCTCACCGCCGCGGTTCTCGATCCGGTCACCCACCCCGCGCAGCTGTGGCCGGCCGCGATCGCCTACAACCCGAGCGCGGTGTTCACGTCGGTCGACGGCAAGACCAGGCTCACCGGCGGCGTGTACGTGCTCAACGCGCTGAGCGGGACGATCAACAACATCCCGGCCGCCTACCTCGGCCAGAACCCGCCGGCGGTGAACCTGGCGGCGCTGGCCACGTATCACAACGGTGTGCTCGAGGCGTTCATCGACCTGTTCGGGCGCTTCGCACAGTACCTCAAGGACTGCGTCTGCGACCACTTCCTGGTGCAGTGCCCCGACGACACGCTGAAGACGCTCTACCTCGCGCGGATCGACATCCAGGACCAGCAGGTGTTCAACATCTGCAACTTCTCGCGCCGGCGCTATGTCCACTCGTTCCCGGCCGTGGAGCACTGGCTGTCGATCGTGCCGGTCCTGCCGGTGGTCAGGAAGCTGATCGGCGATGCCTGCTGCCAGATCATCCAGCAGTTCTTCTCGACGGTGAATGCCCCGGACGCGACGACCAGGAGCGATGTCGTCTCGTCGAGCTCGGCGTGGAACGGACTGCAGTCGGTGCAGGCGCTCGACCTGGCCAACCTGCTGTCCACCCAGGTGCTGGGCAAGCTCGGCCTGGCCGGTTCGTTCCTCAAGACGCTGCTGTCCGGCGCGACCTCGACGCCGCCGGCCCCGCCGGCCCCGGCCACCGGGAAGGCCAGCCTCACCGACGTGGCCAACCAGTCATCGGCGAACGCGACCAGGCTGCTCACCGACAAGAAGGTGACGGTGCTGTCGAAGGAGGTGGCGACGTCCGGGACCCAGCTGACCGACGCGCTCGCGGCGCCTGCCGTGCTCGATCCCGGCTCCAACGTCGTCCTGGTCACCGATACCCGGGACCGCGTGGTGGGCTATCGCGTCGTGAAGCCGGCGCCCGAGGCGAACCTGTCGTCCGGCAACACGGTCCTGGTCGCGGAGCTCGCCAAGCGCGACGCCGCGATCACCCAGCTCGGCACCCAGCTCCAGGCGGTGCAGAAGGATCACGCCGCCGCGCTCGCGACCCGCGACAAGCAGATCGCCGATCTGGGCACCAAGATGGACACGCTGATGGCACGAACCCCGGCACCGAAGTAGCGAGCGAAAGCTCGACGACGGCAGGGCCAGCAAACGACCTTGCAGCGCATCCATGCGGTGTGCCACGCTCGCCATGAGCGCGTGGGAATTCAAGTGTTTACGAACCATTCCCGCCCGTGGCCGCGGTCTGCGGGCGTACACACCGGGTCACGGTTCGCCGTGATGCGCCGGGGCGACGTCGGCCGCGAGCTCGATCACCGCCACCGCCACCGCCGCGACAGCACCGGCGTGGCGACGTCGCCGCGACGAGCACAGCCACGAGCGCCGCGTGCGTCACCGAGGCCCCCGCGCCCGAAAGCGGCCCCTGTCGGACCCCCGGAGTAGGGTGGATCGGTGCGAATCCTCGGCATCGATCCCGGCAGCCGCATCTGCGGTTACGGCGCGATCGACCAGCGCGGCGGCGAGCTGGCGTACGTCGAGTGCGGCCTGCTGACCGCGCCCGAGGATCACGCCATGGAGGACCGGCTCGGCGAGCTCGCGCGCGGCCTGCGCGAGGTGCTCTCGGAGCTCCGGCCGGACGTCGTCGCGATCGAGGACGTGTTCAGCCACCAGAACCCGCGCTCGGCGATCGCGCTCGCCCAGGCCCGCGGCATGGCGCTCGCCGTCGTCGGCCTCGCCGGACTGTCGGTGGCGTCGTACGCGCCCGCGCTGGTCAAGAAGGCGGTGTCGGGGTCGGGGCGGGCCGACAAGACCCAGATCGCGCGGATGGTGCAGGCGCTGATCGGGCTGCGCAGCCTGCCGCGCGCCGACGCGACCGACGCGCTGGCGGTCGCGATCACCCACGGACGGCGGCTGCGCCCGACCGCGGTCCGGTTCGTGCCGGCGGTGGTGCGGCCGTGATCGCGCGGCTCGAGGGCACGCTGATCCGCGACGACGAGCACGTCGTGGTCGACTGCGGCGGGGTCGGCTACGAGGTGACGTGCTCCGCGTACACCCTGGCGGCGCTGCCGGCCAGCGGTGAGCGCGTCGTGCTGCGCGTGTTCACCCAGGTCCGCGAGACCGAGATCGCGCTGTTCGGCTTCATCGACCCGCAGGAGCGCGGCCTGTTCGATCTGCTGATCACGGTCAAGAACGTCGGTCCGAGCACCGCGATCGCGATCCTGTCGGGGTCCACCCCGCGCGACATCGCGAGCCTGATCGCGCGCGACGACGTCGTCGGGCTCACCCGGATCAAGGGCATCGGCAAGAAGACCGCCGAGCTGCTCGTCGTCGAGCTGCGCGACAAGTGCGAGGTGCTGCTGCTGTCGTGGAGTGCAACGGCCGACGGCGGCGTCCGGCCGGTTGCGATCCCGGCGGGCGCGGCGCGGCCGCGATCCGGAGCGCCGCTGCGCAGCCCGCTGGTCGGCGAGGTCATGACCGCGCTGGTCTCGATGGGCTGGCGGCCGGCCGAGGCCGAGGCGGCGGTGAGCGAGCTGCAGGTGGGCGACAACGCGTCGCTGGAATCGCTGCTGCGCCAGGCGCTGCGTAATATGCCCCGATGAGACTCCCCCGCGATCCTCGAAGCCGATAACATCCTCCGAGCTAGCTTGAAATCGATCCGCCGCTTCCGTCGATGAAGATCGACGGCCCCATTGAACCTGCATCGATCCCGTTTCCGTCGATGACAATCGACGGCCCCATTGAACTTGGCACGCAAGAAACATATCGACCAGGCCAGCGAGCCGGCGCCCGATGCCGCCCGCGAGATCACCGCCGCCGAGCGCGTCGGCGAGAAGGCCTGGCAGGCCGCGCTGCGGCCGCGCACGTTCGACGACTACATCGGCCAGCGCGAGCTGATCGACAACCTCAAGATCTCGGTGCTCGCCGCCAAGCAGAACGGCTGGGCCCTCGATCACTTCCTGTTCGCCGGCCCGCCCGGCCTGGGCAAGACCACGCTCGCCCACGTGATCGCCAACGAGCTCGGCGTCAACCTCCACGTGTCGAGCGGCCCCGCGATCGACCACAAGGGCATGCTCGCGTCGCTGCTGACCTCGCTCGGCGAGAACGACGCGCTGTTCATCGACGAGATCCACCGGCTCGCGCCGGTCGTCGAGGAGAACCTCTACCCGGCGATGGAGGACTTCCGGTTCGACCTGTTCATCGGCGAGGGCGCCCACGCCAAGGCGGTGACCATGCAGCTGCCGCGGTTCACGCTGCTCGGCGCGACCACGCGGATGGGCCTTTTGTCCGCGCCGCTGCTCGACCGCTTCGGGTTCCACTGGCAGCTGCGCTACTACGACCTTCCCGACATGAAGGCGATCGTCAAGCGCTCGGCGCTGCTGATCGGCGTGCCGATCGACGACGCCGGCGCCACCGAGATCGCGCGCCGGTCGCGCGGCACGCCGCGGATCGCCAACCGCCTGCTGCGCCGGGTCCGCGACTTCGCCACCGTGGAGCGCGACGGCGCGGTCGACGGCGACATCGCGTCGTCATCGCTCGACCGGCTCGCGGTCGACCACGCCGGGCTCGACGCGCTCGACCGCGGCTACCTGTCGGTGATCTGCGAGCGGTTCGACGGCGGCCCGGTCGGGATCGAGGCGGTCGCCGCGTCGCTGTCCGAGGAGCGCGGCACGCTGGAGGAGGTCGTCGAGCCGTTCCTGCTCCAGGTCGGCTTCATCGCGCGCACGCCGCGCGGCCGGGTCGCCACCGCCGCCGGCTTTGCGCACATGGGCCTGGTCGCGCCGAGCAAGGCGCCGTCCGGCGGCCCCGGCAGCGCCCAGGGCCGGCTGTTCTGACCGCGGGTGCTGCGGGCTCTCGAGCAAGCAGCGCCATGGTAAGAAGTGTCATGGGCCTCGCCCGCGGACACCATCGCTACACCTACGCGGACTACGCCGCCCTGGAGCTGGAGTCCAGCACCAAGCACGAGTTCCTCGACGGCGAGATCTATGCGATGGCCGGCGGCTCCGAGGATCACTCCGCGCTCGCGGCGCAAGTGCTTCGCGCGCTCGGCAACGCGATCGGAGACTACCGCGGCAGCAGCGTGCGATAGCCCTGCTGACCCTCCGGCGCCGGTGTACCTCCGGCCACCGCGCCGCGCCCGGCGCAAGCGGTTCGCAAATCCGGGGTGCCGGTGGGGGCGCGCGCCGGTACGCCTGGGGTGGCCTGGCCTCGTGCGTGCACAGATGCGGACGAACAGTGCCGGCATGCAGGAGCTCTCCCCGATCGCATCCCCGTCCGATGATGGTGCGTTGCTCACCGACCCGCCCCGCAGGCAGCGGTTCCGGTTCGGCATGACCGCGAAGGTCACCAGCGAGATGATCATCGTCGGGTTGTTTCCGCTGATCCTGTTCGGCGCGATCACCCTGAACCAGCAGGGCGATCGGCTCCGCGCCGAGGCCAGCAAGTCGCTGCAGGCCGACGCCGAGCGGCTCACCGCGCAGGTCGACGAGTGGGTCGACAAGAACGTCCGCGCGCTCGAGACCTTGGCGAGCCTGCCGTCGATGACCTCGATGCAGCGCGATGACCAGACCAAGGTGCTCGTCGCGCTCGCCAGGCAGTACCCGTGGATGTACCTGGCGCACACGATCGCGCCGGGCGGGCTGAACGTGGCGCGCAGCGATGCCCAGCCGCTCGCGAGCTACACCGACCGCCAGTACTTCAAGGACGTGGTCCAGAAGGGCCGCAACATCGCGTGGGAGACCGTGATCGGCAAGACCTCGAAGAAGCCGGCGCTGGTGATGGCGGTGCCGATCCGCGCCGACAACGCGGTGGTCGGTGTGCTCGCGGCGGCGATGAACGTCGAGGACATCTCGCGGATCGTCGTCACCTGGCACAATGGTGAGACCGGCTTCGCGTTCCTGGTCGACGAGACCGGCAAGGTGATCGCGCACCCGCGCGACGAGTACGTGCTGACCCAGCGCCATCTCGACGACCATCCGCTGATCGGCGCGTTTGCCGCCGACGGCAAGCCACACCTGGCGTCGTTCACCTCCGACGGCGCCGAGGCGATGGGCTACGTCCAGGGCAATCGCTTCCACTGGGCCGTCGTCGCGCAGCAGAACACGGCCGAGCTGCTGGCGCCACAGCGCCAGACCCTGTCGCTCGGTCTGTGGCTGCTCGGCGGCGCGATCTTCGTGGTCGTGCTGATCGCGGTGTCGGCCTCGAAGTTGCTGGTCCGCCCGATCGTCGACATGACCCACGCGGCCGAGGCGATGAGCATGGGCGAGCTCGAGACCCCGATTCCGAAGGTGAAAACCCGAGACGAGCTCGGCATGCTCGCCAAGTCGCTCGAGCGCCTGCGCAAGAGCATGGCCGCTGCGATGGCGCGCCTGTAGTCGCCGGGCCCCCGCCGGGGCGACCGTGCTCGTCGAGCCGCGCCGCGGCGGTCGGGCGTGTGCGCGTGGCGGGGCGCCGCGGCTGTGCCGGCGCCGCGCGCCACGGCGGTGCTAGGCCGACCTGGCACGTCAACTGACAGGCGTCTGTCAGCGGACGGGGTACAACTTCCACCTCATGATCACCCTCTATCATCATCCGTTCTCGCGCGCCGCCGGCGTGGTCTGGGCACTCGAGGAGGTCGGCCAGCCCTACGAGCTGAAGTTCGTCGACCTCATGAAGGGCGCCCACAAGGCACCCGAGTTCCTGGCGTTGAACCCGATGGGCAAGCTGCCCGCACTGACCGACGGTGATGCCGTCCTCACGGAGAGCGCCGCGATCAACCTCTACCTCGCGGATCGCTACGCGCTCGGCCGGCTCGCCCCCGCGGTCGACGATCCGCGCCGCGGCACGTACCTGCGATGGTCCCTGTTCGCGCCCTCGGTGATCGAGCCCGGGTCGATGGCCCGCGCCCAGAAGTGGGAGTTCAAGCCGAGCCAGGCCGGCTGGGGCGACTACGATGCGATGATCGCCGCGGTCAGCGGCGCGGTCGCCGGGGGGCCGTTCCTGCTTGGCGAGATGTTCTCGATGGCCGACGTGATCTTCGGCGGCACCGTCCGCTTCATGACCATGTTCGGCATGATGAAGCCGACGCCGGAGATCGCGGCGTACCTCGAGAAGATCAACGCCCGCCCGGCGCTCAAGCGAGCCGACGAGAAGAACCAGGCCGTGATGAAGGAGCACGACCTGAAGCTGCCGGGCCAGTAGCGCCACGCCCGTGCGCGGCGCCAGGGTGCCGGCCGGGACTCCGGATCGCCGCCGGGCGGTCGCCGGCGCCAGCTCGCCGACCTGTCAGTCGAGATTTACGTCGCTGAGGTCCATCAGGATCGGTGCCAGCACTGCACGCGTGGCCTGAAGCTTCACCTCGAAGTCGTCGCACAGGTCGTCGGCAGGATCGGCCGTGACCTGCAGGTAGGCGAGACGCGGAGACACGAGCACCACGCGCTCGAACACGCCGGAGGCCCGCACGCGCTCGATGTCGAGCCGCGCCAGGTGCTCGGCGCCGAGGAACGTTCCCCATTCTGGTCCGGCGAGCTCGTTGTGCAGCTGCTGGTAGTGCCAGTCGCGACCGCGGCGCTCGATCGCCCGACGAGTCGATAGCCCAGGACGAAGTTTCGGGTTGAAGCCACCAAGCGCCACCTTCTGGGCGTACGCATAGTCCGGCTCGCCGGCAATGAACCCGGCCCCGGTGTCGAGCGCATCTGCCAGCTCGCACAGCGCGGCGGTCGCGGCCTCGACATCCGTGGGCATCGGGAACTCCAGGACCCCATAGAAACGCGTTGCACCCTCGCTGGTCTCGCGTGTTCCGTTCTTGATCTCTCCGCCAGCCACGAGCTCCTTTCCTCGCTTGGTGTCGAACGAGACCGCCGAATTCTTCGGGTCTCGCAAGATCGCGACGATGGCGTCAGCCGACTTGGGGGCGTGCTGTACCCAGCGATCTCCATGGTGGGCGCTGACGCGTTCCAGGTCGCGAAAGCACGGGTACATCAAGACGCCAGCAACGCGGCGGGATCTCTGCGCGTCCTGGACGAGCGCCGCGGTGAAGTCGAAACGGGCAGCCAGCGTCGCCATCAGCAGTCATCCCAACGAGCACTGGTCTCGCGGTACTCACCCTCGTCATTCACCTCGGGGCACAGGGTGTAGCACCGGAGCTTGGGCTCGAAGCGCTTGCACTTGGCGAAGTCGCTCCTCTTGCTGATCAGCGCCTGCATGACGCTCGATCCTTCGCCTTTGGCCATCTTCGCCAGCTCCTTGTTGAGATCGCTCGCGGAGTCGCGTGCTTGCTGCGTTCCCTTGTCTCGCGCGCGCGAGTTGTTCGGCTTGAGCTCGATGACGTAGCAGGTATCCCCATCGGCGCGGAGACAGTCCGCTCGCCGGCTCCCGGTTTCGATCTCGTACGCGTGGCAGTTACTCGAGTTGCGCTGATAGTTCTGGTGCTCCTCGATGCCATTGAGCGCCATGTAGGAGACCAGCGGATGGTTCCCGCCGCGCATGGCGGTCCTCGCCATGGTCTCGATCGACTTCCACCTGTCAGCCACCTCATCGCGCAGCCGCTTCGCGCCGTCGTGGTTCGACTTCAGATCTTGGTCCGCGAGTACCTCGTCGATCGCCTTGTAGGCGTCGTCCCGCATGCGTTCGAGGCTGCTCAGCTCGCTCTTGACCTTGTCAGCCACACGGTCCGCAGCATCGCGGCCCACGTCCTTGCGTTCGTTCTCGTCGACCTCGCAGACCGCTTTCACGACGCGTCGGAGTTCGTCCGGCGTAAGCTTGCGCAGGTCCATCTGCTTGCGCTTCATGTCCTCGGCCTTGCTCTGTGCGCTGGACCAATCGCCCTTCGCCCACGCAACACCAACTACCGCAGCGAGTACCACGAACGCACCCACCATCACATTCCGTTTCATCTGCATCACAGCCTCCTCCCACGACTTGGGGCGCGGAATTTAACATGGTCGTCTGGCACCTCGGTGCTGATTGGCCGGCAAAGTTGTCACTCGGAGCGCGGCCGACGTCGAACCCGGCGATCACCGCGCCCCCGAGGCGACCTGCCGCGGCGTGCAGGTCGCGTGCGTCCGCCAGCATGAGCTCGACCTGCGTGTGCACCGTGGGTTGGTACTCTGTGTCGGTGATCAGCGAGAGACCAGCGACCGCGACGTCCACAACGTCGCGCAGCTCGCCGACCTCACCCGGCCACACCGAGCAGCTGTTCAGACTGTGCCGCGGTTGGCCGACCTCAAGGATCAGCAGCTGTACCGGCTCGACCGTGGCGGCTCGTCGACCCAGCCCGGCGTGTCCTTGCAGCACAGGTGCGTGAAGAAGCGGTCAGGGCTTGATATGCTCGAGGGGGCCGGCCCCGTTTTCGACGGCGTCGCCGCCGCCCGAACGGGCGAGACCGGGCGACACCCGACCGGGGTTAATTTTGGCGCCCCACCGAGGTCAATGGGCCCGACCCTCACTGAACCTCGTCCGGGATTCGGACATGCTGGCCGGCATCCGGCATCCGGCCACTTCGAGCTCCAACTTCGCGAGATCGCGTCGTCGTTCGCTGGCCAGGATCTTGATCGCGAGGCGGGCATGCCGCCTCGTCCGGTCCTGCCGCGTCAGTTCTACCTGATCACCCGCCGGTGCACCCAGCGCCAGCTCTTGCTACGGCCTAGATGAACAGACCCGGGTTCGGGCCGAGCTGGCTCGGGCCGGCCCAGCTGCCGCCCTCGTTGAGCGAGTGGTCGTTCCAGATCGCGTAGTCCGCCGGCGAGCGCAATTCCGGCGATCTGATCATACGCATCGGGGCTGCTGGTCTCGGCGCCGATCACGGTGGTCGCGTGCCGGCAGGAGGCGCGAGATCGGCGTTGCCGACGCTGCCCTCGTCGAGCGAGATCAGCTCGCGCTGGTACGACAGGCCCGGCACCTGGCTGTCGTGGAGCTTCTCGACCAGCAGGTACGGCGCGGCGATCACGCGGTAGACCTCGTTGTGATACGGCGTGCCGTCCTCGGTCACGCTCGCCGTGCCTCGGTATTCTGTGGCCGCGCGGCCCAGCACGGTGACGTCGCCGATCTTGCGGAGCCCGGCGTCCTTGCCGTGCGCGAGGATCTGCTCGGCCAGGTGGACGAGTTCGACCGCCGGCTCGGATCGCGGCGCGGTGCCGGCCCGGAGGATCCAGCCATCGCCGGTCGCGAGATCGCCGTACAGCTCGGTCGGCGGCATGGGCGGACGGCGCGCAGCCGATGACCGATCCATGAAGTCCTCCATCGAGCGCGCCGGGGCGCCGAGGCCGCGCGGCGCCTCGAGATCGGCATCGATCTCCTCGAAGCGGCGGCCGGCGAGGTCGCGAACGCGAAACCGCGAGCCGCGCAACCAGATCTCGAGCTCGCAGATGCGCGGCGGAGCGGCCGGCTGTTCCTGGGTCAGACGCAGGTGCGCGTGAACGTTCGGAAACCCTGGTGATGTCACGGTCGGACCTCTCTCGGACGATGCGCTGGCGCGCTCGGGCGCGGCGGGATGGCTACAGGCGCACACCGCCGCAAGCGCCGCGACTCCCCGGATCACTGCTTGACGGCCTTGGCGCGCAGCGCCTTGGTGTGGTCCCGGAACTTCTTGATGTCGTCGCCGTCCATCTCGAACGGATGACCGCCCGCCGGAAGACCGACCGCCTTGAGGTGATCGAGGTGGGCCTGGCCCATCCCGGCGTAGCGCACGCCGCGCTTGCCGGCATCGGCGACCGAGTCCTCGAACTTGAAGTTTCTCCAGTCGCTGAACAGCTTGTCCTTGTCGCCCTCGCTCGTGGTCGCCGAGCCGTCGAGCTTCGCCTTCTCGGCGGGCTTGAGCCGGCTGCTCGGGTCCGCCGTCGCGGCCTCGACCATCGCCTCGGTGAACGCGAGGCAGAACTTCAGGAGCGGCGGGATCAGCTTGTCCTTGCCCGGCTTCTCGAGCTCGTCGCCGAGGAACCCATCGACGGGCAGCGGGGTGATGAACGGATCGAGCACGCCCTTCACCGCCGCGAAGACCTTCACGAGCTCGGCGATCTTGGGCTTGACGACCTCCTTGGCGGCGAGCTTCTTCGCGACGCTCGCCTCGCAGTCCTTGCTGTGGGCATCGGCAAGGCGTGCAGCGTGAGTGAGGCGCGGTCGATCATGATGGAGGTGGCAATCAGGCGCTCGCGCGTTCGCCGGCCGTGACCGTGCTGGATGGAACACTGACTGTAGCCGAGTCCACGATAAGCGTCTCGCTGCGAGGCGAAGCCGTGCACGAGCGGCGAGACTGTGAAACGCCAAGGAAGCGCCGCGATCGGGGATCGCCTCGCTGGAGGGATCTCGCCCCCGACGGCAGGAAGCCTTGATTCTCGCTGGAGCACGATGATGCGTGCATGCGCATGGAAGGACGGCGCCCGAGCCGGAGATCTTGACCGCGTTGCTCGCATCGCCCCGATCGGGCTTGTTCTCGAGGCATGCCCGAGGCAATGTGATGCTCGGTAATGGTGAAGAGGCTGACGAAGGTGTCGCCGCAGGACACGCTTGCCGGCTACGACGTTCTGCTGGCCGACATCGCCCGTGTGATCGATGACGCGCGGCAGCGGCCCGCTCCGTGAACGTGGTCATGATCGCGACGTACTGGCTGATCGGCCGGCGCATCGTCGAACAGGAGCAGGGCGGCCGGGCGCGCGCCGGCTACGGCGAGGAATTGCTGGCGCGGCTGTCCGCAGATCTGACGGCCCGGTTCGGGCGCGGCTTCTCCGTCGACAACCTCGAGACGATGCGCGCCTTCTTTCTGACGTACCTCCCGTCTGGAATTTCCGAGAAGGCGTCTCGGAAATCCTTGGCCACGCGAAGGTCCGAGACGCTGTCTCGGACTTCTGATCTCGCCGAGCTGACCGGTCGCTTTCGGCTCTCGTGGTCGCACTACGTCTTGCTGGTGCGTACCCGATCCGAGCACGCTCGAGTCTTCTACGAGACCGAGGCGCTGCGTGGCGGGTGGACGGTGCGGCAGCTTCGCCGGCAGATCGACAGTCAGTTCTACGACGGCACGGCGCTCTCTCGAAACAAGGTGGCGATGCTTCGCAAGGGCGGAGTGGCCACGCCCGACGACGCGGTCTCTCCGGAGGAGGAGATCAAGGACCCGTACGTGCTGGAGTTCCTCCGACTCAAGGACGAGTACTCGGAGACGGATGTTTAGGAGGCACTCATCCGGCACCTCGAGAGCTTCCTCCTGGAGCTCGGTGGCGACTTCACGTTCGTCGGCCGCCAGCGGCGACTCCGCGTGGGCTCTGCGTGGTACCGAGGTGAGACCACTCGTCCGACGACTTTCTCACGCGGAGCACCACCCGCTGTACGCGAGCGCTACGGCATGGCACGAGACGGCGGGCCAAGCCATCGTGATTTTTGTTGAAACTGCTGATCGCGCGCGGCGCAGTAACCGCGGCGTTCTACGAGCCAAAATGGCCCGCCGCACCGAACCCAGGCGACCGACGCTGGCTCCCCTTACCCAAGGGACGTAGAATTTCATGGTGAACCCGACAATTGGACGAGCGATAAAGCGAAGCCGTGGAGAGCTCGGGCTCTCGACCGCAACGCTCGCGCAGCAAGTCGGAATCGCGGAGGACGACCTCAAGGAACTGGAGGCCGGCGGGCGTGACCTTCCGGCGAACGTCCTCATGCGCCTAGCCCGCGCGATGGGACTCGCAGCAACCTCGTTCCTAAGCAATTCGAACGCAGACGCCGCCAAGCCTGCCCTCGATCGAGCAAAGTTTTTCCATGCGGTAGACGCTCCGGTTCTTTCCGAAACCGACGTTGTTGCGATCGCACGTGAGGTGACCCGCTCCCAGGTGTTTGCGGATCTGGTGAAGCCCGTTGTTAGGCTTGACAGTTATGAGCTGACCAAGCCTGGCTCCAAGCCGTGGAGAAACGGCTACGACCTCGCAAGCACGGTGCGAACTGCACTGGGACTCGGATCCGAATCCATCCACAATGTGCAACGTCTGCTCGAAGACAAGCTCGGAGTTCTCGTCACGAAGCACGCCTTCTCCGATGGACGTCTTCGCGGCGTTGCGGTGCGCTCATCAAAGGGCAGACTCGTTGCCGTCTCAACCCGGCTTCCTACCCCGGTCCTGCGGATCACGATCGCTCACGAGCTTTGCCACCACGTGTGTGACCTTGAGCCTAACGACACGATTTCGGACTCGGATGAAACGCGCGAGGAATTCTCGGGTTCAGATCCAGGCGTCGAGCAACGAGCGAAGGCGTTCGCCGTCATGTTCCTCGCGCCGTCATCACTCGTGCGCGAGTTGTTCGGCGTACCAAATCATCAGTTCGCTACCGCTACCAAAGCACTCGAAGCGGCAAGCGTGCTCGGGCCGCGTTGTGGCATCAGCACGACCGCATCTCTCTGGCACCTGTTTCACTTGAAGTACCTAAGCGATGAGGAGCACGACGTACAGGTCTGGCAACGTCAGGTAAGCAGAGAAGTTGCACTTTCGGATTTTGAGCAGACGTCCGGAAGCTCCGACGGGTTGCTACGAGCAATCGACGCTGCACTTGCAGGCGACGAGATCGAGACCGATCACGCCGACTGGCTCCGTAGGTTATGAGCGTGAGCAGGCAGTTTTGTCCCGATACCAACGTGCTGCTCCGGTTACAAGATGTTGGCGCCCTCGACATCATCTCATCGTTGACCAACTGCGAGTTCATCCTCACGGACATCGTCTGGGACGAAGCGACGCGCAAGCCCGGCGTCGGCGCGGCAGCCAAGAAGATCCTTAGCCGGATCGGCCACGTCGTGAAGCGTGACTTCATTCCGAATGAGCCCGATACCCTGTTGTTCGAGAAGCTACGGGACCAGTACCCCGAATCGAACTACCAAGATGGCGAGCTGTCGGTGATCGCCTTGTCGGCCGTCAACACTACGTTCGTACCGGCACAGGACGGGGTCGCCCGG
>JBGQCL010000029.1:0-49475 GCA_041495365.1 Kofleriaceae bacterium
CGCCGATCACCGGGGTGTCGGGCCGGCCGCTGGCGAGCTGGAACCGGCCGCCGAGCTCCCAGCCGCCGCCCGGCTTGTAGCTCGCGACGGCGTTGAGCACGTGCGGCTGATCGAACGTGGTCGGGACCACCTCGCTGTCGGGGTGAGTCTGCTGGTACGCGCGGCTGTACGTGTAGGACAGCCAGCCGTAGGTGTGCTCGCTGATCTCGCGCTTGATCAGCAGCTCGATGCCGGTCGAGTGGTTCTTGCCCTCGCTGAGGAAGTTGACGTTGCTGAACGTGCCGTCGGCGTTCTGGGCGACCGCGGCGGTGAACACCGCGACGTCGTAGCGGCTGACGTAGTACAGCTCGCTGTCGATCGACCACAGCCGGTCGGGCTTCCACTCGTAGCCGATCCCGGTGTGGATGGCGTGCTCGATGCCGAGGTCCGGGTTGCCGAACCGGCGATCGAAGCCCTCGGGCTGGGGCGGCTGGCTGAAGTGGCCGACGTAGGCCTTGACGGCCAGGGTCGGCGAGAGCTGGTAGCGCGCGACCAGCCGCGGGTCGATCGAGTTGCGGCCGACGCCGTCGAGCAGGTAGCCGTCGAGCCGCAGGCTCGGGATCAGCTTGAGCCGCGAGCTGACGTCGACGCCGAGGTCGATGTAGCCGCCCAGGCCGATCAGCTGCGCGCCGCGGAACAGCTGGGTCGGCGGGATGTCGACGCCCCGCGAGTTGATCAGCTGATCGTCGACCGGCAGCAGCGCCTGGTACCGGGTGACCCGCGACAGCAGGTCGAGGCCGGAGTCGATGGTGAGCGAGGGGGCGAGCTTGCCGTGCACGCGCATGCGGTACGACAGCGAGTCGTTGACCACGCTGATGCTGCTGAACGGCCCGGCCGCCTCGGCCTGGGCGCCGGCGAACGTCACCGTGTCGCGGCCCCACGCCGGCGACAGCGTGAGCTTGAGGTCGCCGGCGATCACGCGCTCGTAGCTGCCGATCACGCGGAGGAACTTGATCGCGGTGTTGAGGTCGGTCGACAGCTCGGCGTCGGGGTCCTTGTTGAGCACGTGCAGCGTGTCGGACGAGCCGATCACGAACATGCTGAGCCGGCCGTTGTCGTGCAGGTTGTAGTCGACCCGCGCCGAGTAGTCGTAATAGACCGGCGTGACGATGCGCTGGCCGCCCTTGGCCGGCTGGGGCAGCACGAAGCCGAGGAACAGGTCGATGTACGACCGGCGGCCGGCGACCGCGATCGACAGGTCGTTCGTGATCGGCGCGCGCAGGTAGCCGCCGGAGTCGATGAAGTCGATCTTGGCCGAGCCGTGGATGCCGCCTCCCTGCGACGGCCGGAGCTCGAGCGCGACCGCGCCGCCGTGGTGGCGGCCGAACCGCGCCGGGAACCCGCCGGGGTAGAGGTCGAGCGAGTCGAGCATCTCGGCGTTGAAGATCGACGGGCCGCCGAGGAAGTGGAACAGCGACGGTACCTCGTGGCCGTCGACGTAGATCCCGGTGTCGTCGGGGTTGGACCCGCGGACCAGGAGCAGGCCGAGGCCGAACGGCGCGCGCTGGATGCCGGGCAGGGTCTGGACCACGCGGATCGGGTCGCCGAACGTGCCGGGCACCGAGGTCATCTGCTGGCGCTGGATCGTGCGCCGGGTGACCTCGAGGACCTCGCGCTCGCCCTCGACGACGGTCTCGTAGGGGTTGCCGCCCCTGGGCCGCATCCACAGCCGGATCTCGAGCGCCTCCTGCCTGGCCAGCACGATCGGCCGCTCGAGGCGATCGTAGCGCGGGTCGACCGCGAGCACCTTGTAGCCGCCGGGGGGCACGCCGTGGAAGTAGAACGTGCCGTCGTCGCCGGTGACCGCGTCGAGGCCGAGCTCGGCGATCGAGACGATGACGCCGGCGAGCGCGCGCCGCGTGCCGCGCTCGAGCGCGGTGCCCTGCAGCGACACCGGTGCGGCGAGCGCACCGGCGTGGTCGGGCGGGCCGGTGTGCGCCTCGGGCGGCGGCGGGGGTGGCGGTTCGGGCTCCTCGCGGCGCTCGATCGTGAAGTGGATCGCGGTCTCGACCGCGATCGCCGCCGGCGCGCCGTCGATCTCCGCCGGCTCGAACACGTACTGCATCGCGGCCGCAACCGCGGCGTCGTCGAAGCCGTCGCCGACCGGCTCGACCACGTCGACCGCGGTGACCACGCCGGTCGCGTCGATGTGGATCCGGACCTTGACCTGGGCTTCTCGCCCGGCTTCCAGCGCGGCGGGCGGGTAGTCCGGCGCCTGGGCCTGCACGAGGCGCGGCGGCCGGGTGACCACGCCGGTGCGCTTCGCGGGCGGCGGGGGCTCGGGCGGACGGACGTCGTCGGCCCGCGCCCGTGCGCACCATGTCGCGATCAGCGCGATCGCGAGGAGCCACCGGTGCATGCGCGAAGTCTATCGGCTCGCGCGGGGCGGCGCAGCGACAAGCGGCGTGATCGAAGTTGCGATCGGGGCGGCTCGCGCGCGGCACCTCACGGCAGAGCCGAGACAACCGGGCGCCACGGTGGCAGGTCCAGGCCCGATCCGGACACGCGACGACCGGAGGTCAAGGCTCCGCGGTGCGCAGCTGGGCGAACAGCTTGTCGAACATGCCGCGCATCGCCCCGTCGAGCGCGTCGCGGCGCAGCGCCGGCAGGGCCCGGGTGTCGAAGCTGGCGGCGGATACCTGGGCCTTGGCGCCGCCGGACAGCAGCGACAGCATCTTGCCGCTGTCGTCGGAGATCGCGATGCGGAGCTCGGCGCCGACCTCGATGACGTCGCCGCTCCGCGTCGTGGCGAGCCGGGTGACCGACAGATCGAGGTGGCGCGCGTCGAGCGACCACCGCCGGGCCTCGCCGGCGACCGACGTGATGGATGGGTCGCCGCGCAGGTGGTCGAGCAGCGCGCGCTTGATGATCTCGGCGTGCTGCTTGCGAGTCGCGGCGTCGGCGGTGCCGGGCGACTCGTCGGTCGACGACTTGACCAGCACGTAGAGCTCGGGGTGCGGCTCGGCGGTGAACGCGTGGGCCGGCCGCTCGCCGCCGGGGGCCGGCCGCCGGGCGTGCTCGCCACCGTCTCCGGCGCGATCGGCGGGATGGCCGCGCTCGGCGTGACCGGCGCTGGTGATCTTCATCGTCGCGGCGCTCGCCGCGTTGCGCACATCGGGATCCTCGTCGCTGCGCGCGAGCTCGCGCAGGGTCGGCAGCGCCGCGCTGCAGTCGAGCTGGCCGAGCGCGGCGGCGGCGACGCTGCGCACGCGCGGGCTCGGATCGTGGAGCGCGCGGATCAGCGGCGCCGCGACGCGCGGCTCGCCGAGCTTGGCGAGCGCGAGCACCGCGGACAGCCGGACCTTCTCGCTGGAGCTGCCGAGCATCCGGCCGAGCGCGGCGACGCGATCCTCGGCGTGCGCCGGCGCGGGGCGTAGCACGGCGAGCGCACCGAATGCGCCGAGGGCCGCGATCGACGCGGCGAGCACCAGCGGCAGGGCGCGGCGGCCGACGGTGGGCGATCGGCGGTGTCGGTACGCCCTGGCCATGCCTTGCATGAATTAGGGCCGACGGAGTCGAGCGAGTCAACCGCCACGCGCTGCACGGTTTGTGCATGGCGATGCAGCGACGCGGCGTGTATGGTGAAGTCAGTGTCGATCACGGACGCGCAGTTCCGCATCGGCGTCGGGGTCGCTGGCATCGCGCTCGTTGCCGGGATCGCCGCGGTCAGGTTCTGTGGGCCCGTGTCATTGCCGCCCAAGCCGCCACCGCCTGAGGTTCCGCACGGCACGTCGAGCGAGCTGTTGACGAGGTCGTCGGCGTCGCCGGTCGTGTACCAGGACTTCGTGGCGCGCGACGCTGCGGAGGCCGGGGTCCGTGCGCCAGCGCTCGACGAGCTGTCGCGCAAGTTGCCGTATCGCATCGATGACGCGCGCCATGTGCTGGAGGTCGGCCAGCCACCGCTGGAGATCGCGGGAGTCCGGCTTCGCGCGATCCGGATCGAAGACGCGCTCGCGCTGGAGATCGCGAACGCGACCGGATCGAGCGTCGCCTACAACGTGGTGACCACGGCGGTCCCGGCGGGCTGCGACGCGGCGCCGGCGCGGTGGTTCAACGCGATGACGATCCGTCCGAATGGCCGCGAGATCCGGGTGGAGTGCGCCTGGCACGCCGGCATCGCGCTGGCCGCCGTGCGGGTCGAGACGGTCGAGGTGCTGCCGCTGTCCGCCTGGTACCTGGACCATGTTCCGCCCTCCGCGGTCGGTATCGAGCCCCGCATCGCGCGCGGCCACCAGCCGCCGGAGACCGGTGCGCCCTGCGCGTTCGCGCTGCCGCAGGCGGTGCGAAGTGGGCTCGAACGCGGCGAAATTGGATGGAGGGATCTCATCGACTTCTACGCCCGCCACCGCTGCCAGACCTACCAATTCCCCCTTTTATATAGAGCCTTTAAGAGAGATGGCGAACGAAGTGTGCCAGCGCGCTCTGCGGGCATGTGACTGATTCCGCGTGGTTAAGCTTGCTATTGCTTCTCAGGACTGTTTAGCTAGTCCTAGTTACGCGGAGTTACGGGTGACCAAGTCCGAGCTCATCGAGAAAATCTCTGAAACGTTGAAGCTGCCCGCCGGCAAGGCCGAAGCGATCGTCAACACGATCTTCGACTCGATGGTGAAGGCACTGGAGCGCGGGGAGGGCATCGAGATCCGCGGCTTCGGCAGCTTCACAGTTCGCAAGTACAAGGCCTACGAAGGGCGTAACCCGCGCACCGGCGAGACCGTTCACGTCGCCGAGAAGCGGCTTCCGTTCTTCAAGGTCGGGAAAGACTTGCGGGAGCGAGTGAACGCGGGCCTCGGGACGCCGCTGCCGGCGGACAAACCCGACGAGCCCGACGACACCGATCCCAACGAGCCGGAGTACGAAGAGGAAGAGGAAGAGTAAGCGGCGGTCGCCGTGCGAAGAGTCGTTGTCGCTGCGCGACGTTGGCGCGGTTGAAGCGCTGCACCGCTGCAGCTCCGCACCGCTCCGGGGGGGTCACTCGTCTGGCATCGCGCCCGGCGTCTGATCCGGAATCCGGGTGACGAGGCCGGCGTCTCCATCGACGGAGACCTGCGCGCCGTCGCCGAGCGCGGTCCACGCGCCGGCGCAGCCGACGACGCACGTGACGCCGAGCTCGCGCGCGAACGCGGCGCCGTGATCGAGTAACCCTCCGGTTTCGCTCACGAGTGCCGCGCAGCCGTCGACCCGCATCGCGAGCGCCGGCGTCACGGCGCGGGTCACGACGACCTCGTCGCGCGACACCGGCCGCGTCGCGGCGAGCGAGGCGAAACGGACGACGCGACCCACCGCGCGTGGGCCGAAGCCAACTCCGCGAAGCGTGGCCAAGCGGGGTGATTCGCCGCACGCATCGCCGGGCTGCACCGTGAGCGGCATATCCCACTCTGCAGCGCGAGCGTGCGCGGCGCGCGCGGCCGACGCACGGCGATGCACATCGTCGGGATCGAGGGTTCGCAAGGTTACCGCATCGTCGACCACCTCGTCGAGCGGGATCCAGAAGATGTCATCGTCGCGCAAGTCGAGCTCGCGGGACCGCGCCAGCAGCGCCTTGCGCACCAGCCACTGGGCACGGGCGAACCAGACATCGTCGCGCTCGCCGGCATCGGCGGCGGCGCGGGCGAGCGCGACCGCGGCGGCCAGGTCGTCCGGAGGTGTAGGCGGCGGCGCGAGCGGCCGCTCGGGCGGCGGCGCGGTGCAGGCCTCCGCGAACGTTGGTACGGCGACATCCCACGCCGGCGACATCACCGGATCGCGCGCCACGCGGCGCGGTCCGATCATCGAGGCAGCGATCGCGGGGATCCGCTCCGGCGGATGTCCTGCCCCGGCGAGCCGATCGAGCAACGTTCGCCGCGCGGAAGCGACGAGCGGTGACAGCTCGCAGGTCCAGATCTGCAGGAACGCGACGTAGCGCTCGACCGCATCTGTGACCGCCTCGGCGACCGTCGCGACGTCGCCGAGGCACGGCGCCAGGTGCGCCTCGATCGCCGCGATCCGCGATGCCAGCTCGGCGCGATCGGCCGGCGGCGGGGGCAGCGGGGTCGGCGCGCGCGGCGCGGTGTAGAGATAGCCGCCGCACACCCGCAGTGCGTACGGCGACCACGCGGTGCGATCGACGCGCTCGACGAGCCCGGCCTGTGCCGGGGACAGCGGATCGGGGTTATGCGCGATGTCCCACGTCCACCGCCGGCCGTCCGCCCGCAGCGCGGCGAGCAGGATCGGCGGCGGCGCGGGTCGCACCCGGTGCGCGAGATGCACGGGCGGCGCCGGGGGCAGCCCCGACGGCCACGCCCGGTGTCGGGCCGGGTGGACCATCGGCCGCGCCTGCACGATCCAGATCCGAGGGGGCGTGGCCTCGATCACCAGCTCGATGTCGGCGCCGTCGGGGCAGTCGATCGCGGCCTCGGCGGCGAGCGCCAGCTCCGCCTCGGGCCGGCCGCCGGCGTCGGCGCGGGGCACCGCCTCGAGCGTCTCGCCGCGCGCCAGCCATAGCTCGCCGCCCCGCGGCGCGCCGATCGGCCGCGTGTACACCGTCGCGCGTGCGCCGGGCACGAAGCGCTGGACGATCACGCCGATCGGGGGCACGCCGATCGGGGGCACGCCGGCGCGGCGGCGGGCGTACGCCACCGCCAGCGGCGTGAGCGCGCTGGTCCACACCGCGCGGATCGCGGGCCACACGTCGCCGGGTGCGACGTCGGTCAGCGATGCGAACACGCCGGCCGCGGCGCCGAGCGCGCCGTCCTCGATCGACGCCGACGATCGCACCGCGAGACGGCCCAGGGCCGCGGCGCGCTCGGCGACCTCCCGCTCGAGCGTGGCGGGGATCGCTGCCGTCGCGATCCGCTGCGCTGCGGCCTCCAGTGCGTGGCCGATCCCATGGGGTACAGTGCTCTCGGGCTCGCCGGCGGAGCCGTCGGGGTCCCCAGCCCCCGGCGCCTCGCTTCGCTCGTCGATCCCATCCGGCAGCACCTCGTCGATCGCGGCGAGGTCGCGGAACACCTGGGTGTCGAGCGCGAAGCCATCGGGGACCGGCAGCCCGGCGGCGAGCAGACGCGCCAGGCCGTGCGCCTTGGCGCCGCACGAGGCGTCGGCGTCGCGGAGCGAGCGGATCGCCATGGCGGCGTTGTACCGCGCGCGGCCGGAGCTGATAAGCTCGACCGGTGCGCCTGGCAGTGCTGGTGCTGGTCTCATCTGCATCCTGGGCAGCCGTGGCAGCCGCCGACACCAGCAAGCTCGGCAAGGAACACCTGCCGGTCCAGCCCAAGGCGGTGATCCGCGGCAAGAACAAGCTGTGCTGCGGCTACCCGATGGTCGCCGACCAGCAGTGGGCGCTGCGGTTCTACTGGCTGACCCGCGAGACCGACTACGACGACGCGCCGCCGGACAGCATCCCGCGCCGCGGCGCGTGCTCGCTGCCGGCCCATCGCTGGGTCGAGCTCTATACCAATGACGGCTACTTCTTCAGCCGGGTTCCCGAGCGCTACGCGTGCTCGCTCAAGCTCGAGGGCTCGGGCCTGATGCGCGACGATCGGATCGTCAACTACACCGGCGCGTGCAAGTTCGGCTACGGGACCTGCTTCGAGCAGCTCGACGTCACCGACTTCCCGTTCGGCCGCGGCGCCGGCCTGCGCCCGCTGATCCCGTTCAAGTCGGTCGCGGTCGATCCACGCGTCGTCCCGCTCGGCGAGCCGCTCTACATCCCCGAGTTCGACGGCATGGTGCTGCCCGACGGTTCGATCCACGACGGCTGCGTCCGCGCCGACGACACCGGCGGCGGGATCAAGGGCCGCAAGCTCGACTTCTTCGTCGTGACCTACGGGAACTTCCGGATGCTGCTCGACGAGCTGCTCGGCGTCAGCTGGATCACGCCCGAGGTCGAGGCGCCGCGCTGCGACTACTTGCGCGATCGCTAGCAACGGCTGTAGCGTGGCGCGTGCTTGGTCTGTTCGTCACGCCTGCGGTGGTCGCGATCGGCGATGCGCTTGCCTCGATATTGAACCCCGGGAACCCCGGGCTCTCGGGGAGCCCGGTGAGTTCGGAGACCTCGGGGAGCCCGGTGAGTCCGGAGACCTCGGGGAGCCCGGGGACATCGGAGAGCTCCGCAAGCGCCGGGTCGCCGGCGGTGATCGCCGTGGTCGGCAACGCCCGGCTCGCCTCCGCGCTCGGCGCGACCCGCGAGGTCATCCCGGTCGGCCTGTCGGCGCGGGCTGCCAAGAAGCTGCGCGGCACCGCGCGCGAGCTGTCGGCGATCGAGCCGGCGTCGCTCGCGGCGCTGGTCGGCCTCGACCTCGCGGTCGCGCCCGGCTGGGAGGAGGCGCTGCGCGACTGGTCGCGGGTGGTCCGCGACGGCGGCGCGATCGTGTTCGTCGACCGCGGCCACGCCCACGAGGCGAGTCGCCGCGCGCTGTGCGGTGGGCTGACCGAGATCGAGCAGCGCCGCGCGGGCCGCGCGGTGATCACCAGCGGCGTGGTCAGCCACTTCGGCCCCGAGGATCTCGGCGCGCCCCCGGTCAGCGGTTAGCCGACCGAGCGATCCCGGCGGGGTGTCAGCGCGCCCCGTGCAGGGGCTTCGCGCGGCCATCACACCGGCGGGCGGGGATCCTCGGCCGTCTTCTTCGGCGGTGGCTTCCAGATCAAGTCCATCTGCGGGCCATGCACGCCCTTGGAGTGATCGCCGCGGTCGTCGGGCTTGACGCCGGGCGGGATGACCCACGGGATCTGCGGGTTGGGGTACGACCGCGCGGCCTCGTACATGTAGCGCGCCCACAGCGGCACGACCGTCATGTACGCGGCGTCGGTCTTGCCGAGCGCGCGCTGCCGCTTGTCGTCTCCCATCCACACCAGCGTGGTGAACTTCGAGGTGAACGCGATGAACATGTTGTCGAACGTCGCGCTCGACGTCCCGGTCTTGCCGGCGGCGTTGACCTGGGTCGTGCGCAGCACGCTGGCGAACCCGTACTCGACCTCGTGGGCCAGGAGCTTGGTCATGAGGTACGCGGTGCGCGGCGCGATCGCCTGCGGCGCCGCGATGCCGGCGAGCGCGGCGACGCGGTCGAGCCGGTCGGCGGGGGGCAGCGCGGGGTCCTCGGCGACGGTGTTGTCCTCGACCGCGTTGCCGGCGCGATCGAGGATCCGGCGGACGTAGATCCAGCTCTTCTCGCGGCCGTCCTGGCGCGGCCACCACGCGCCGAGCCGCGCGAACACGGTGAACGCGCGCGCCATCTCGTCGAGCCGCGAGCACGACGCGCCGAGCGCGAGCGCGTCGTCCGGGAAGATCTTGGTGGTGATCCCGAGCCGCCGCGCCCAGCTCTCGACGTTGGCCGCGCCGAGCCGGCGAAACAGATCGACCGACGGGATGTTCTTGGAGAACACCAGGGCGTACTCGAGCGTGACGTCGCCGTCGCTGGTGCCCTCGAGGTTGTTCGGCGACCACACCTCGCCGGTCACCGGGTCGACGATGTCGACCTTGACGTCGTCGAGCACGGTGTCGAACCCGAAGCCCTGGTCGAGGCCGAGCGAGTAGTAGATCGGCTTGTAGGTCAAACCCGGCTGGCGGCAGGCCTGCACGGTGCGGTTGAACTCGGAGCGGTCGTAGTCCGAGCCGCCGACCATCGCCACCACGTAGCCGGTGTGGTGATCGGCGGTGAAGATCGCGGTCTGCGGGTGCGGGACCTGGTCGAGCTTGACGACGTCGGTGTGCGCCGCGTCCCACTCGGACTGGTCGTCCCTGGCGACCCAGGCCGGGTTCTTCATCTCGAGCGTCCAGTCGCGGTACCTGGGCAGCGTGCGGAGCTCGCGGCTGACCCACACCACGAAGCCGGGCTTGAGCGCGTCGGTCGCCTTGTCGATCTCGGCGTCGTTCTCGTCGTTGCCGGACTGCCACTTCGCCGCCCACTTCAGGTTGCGCAGCGGCAGCTGCAGCCGGCGGTCGCCGATCAGCACCTCGGCGTGGTCCTTGTCGACCCTGTCGACCAGCGCGAGGTAGCGCTTGCCGGGCGCGAGCGGGCCGCTGCCGTACAGCGCGCGCTGGCGGCCGAGGAACAGCTCGCGCGCTGCGCCGTCGAGCCGCCACTCGGGGCCGCGCCAGCCCTCGCGCTTGTCCTGGTGGCGGGCACCGAAATCGGCGTTCTCATACGCGCTGGCCTCCCAGGCCGGATCGGCCGCGGTCTCGATCCGCAGGCCCTGGGCGCCGAGCGCGTCGCCGCCGTAGCGCTCGCCGATGTAGCGCCGGACGTGCTCGGCGTAGTACGGCATCCGATCGGGAAACACCTCGCGGTACAGATCGAGGCGGATCGGCTCGCGCTTGGCGGCCTCGACCACCATCGGCGGCTCGAGGCCGTACTGCGCGATCTTGTCGAGCACGACGTTGCGGCGCTCGATCGCGAGCTTGAGCGACCGGATCGGCGAGTACGCGGTCGGCGCCTTGGCGAGCCCGGCGATCAGCGCGCACTCGGCGAGCGTGAGCTGGTCGAGGTCCTTCTGGAAGTAGCGGCGCGCCGCGGCCGCCACGCCCCACGCCCCGGCGCCGAGATAGATATGGTTCATGTAGACCGCGAGGATCGCGTTCTTGGAGTACCGGGCCTCGAGCCGGCGCGCCATGATCGCTTCCTTGCCCTTGCGCGACAGCGACTTCTCGCTGCCGAGGAACTGCTTGGCGACCTGCTGGGTGATCGTCGAGCCACCCTGCGCGAAGTCCCCCGCGGTGAGGTTGGTCCACACCGCGCGGCCGATGCCTTTCCAGTACAGCCCGCCGTGGTGGTAAAAGTCGTGGTCCTCGACCGCGAGGAACGCGTCGATCAGGCGCTGCGGCATGCGCTCGAACGGCACGATCTCGCGCCACTCCTTGGCGAACTCGCCCAGCATCGTGCCGTCGGCCGCGTACATCCGCGACACCGCCGGTGTGACCCGCGCGTAGATCCGGAGGTCGGGGACGGCGGGAGCATGCAGGGAGAAGTAGCTGTAGACCGCGAGCGCGGAGAACACGACACCGGCGACGAGCACCAGGCACGCGAACGCGTACATCCGGACGAGCCAGAACACGACGCCGCCCTCGCGGCGGTTCGCGATCGCGACCCGCGCTCGATCGGAGCTGGCCGTGGTCACAGCGAATTCGTGCACTCGATCGTGATCTAGCCATGCCGCCCCGCGGGGGGGCAAGTCCTACGCTGTCGACGGATGTCGGCGCGTGCGCTGTGCAGCGTCGCTGTACGGGAATCCTCGGAGCGCACATCCGGGCGTGCTCCTGCGCGCAGATGAGGGTTCTTCGGCGGCCCGGGTGCGGGCGCCATTGCTCACGCCGCAACGCCCCACGACGGCGCTGCTCCGGGCGCGGGCTGCGACCTGACCCCGGTCGCAGCCCCATGCCACGGCCGATGCTCCTGGCGCCGGCACCGGGTTCTGCAGACCGCATACACGCTCGCTCACGGCGCTGTCGGGGAGAGGACGCGCCCCGCAGACGACGGTGATCCATATCCGGATCGTTGCGATCTGCGACGGCTCGCTCACACGCGGCGGCTGTCTTTGAGCTCGCCGGCGAGCTCGCTCGCTGCGCAGGACGTGAGAGCTCGCAGGCTGGCGGCGCTGACACCGCGAGCGCTCGCGATCCGCGTCGCGATCACGCCGGCGATCGTGCGCAGCACTCCCGGATGACGTCGACGCGAGCGGGTTGATGCGCCGGCTCCAGCGGTCGCCGGGTCGATCTGCCCCGTCGGACGGGGCGCCACGAAATATTTCGGGCCATTGAGCCCGCACGCGGCCGGGCTTACAAACATGCAACTGATGTGATCGAGCGAACATAATTTCGGGACTGGGACACGGCCTGAGACCGCAATCTGCCGGTCTGGCCACGCCGAGGTCAGGGTGTTTTCTTGTGAGGATTCGGCAACAAGCGCTTAGATCGCGCGCGCCTCACCTAGTGACTTCGCCTTCTTCAGGAGGACCCATGCCTACGAGATGGTTTGCGCATCCGTTGGGGGCAGCAACATGCGTACTTGCATTGTGGCTGTCTCCGTTCCCCGCTCATGCTCAGAACGCGCAGCCCGCGAACGGCGCGCCGGCGGTCAAGGGCCGCGACGTCACCGGAGCGGTGGTCGACGTCGACGGCAACCCGGTGGTCAGCGCCACGGTGGCGGTCGCCGGCGGCGGTCCGACGACGACCACCGCGGCCGACGGCAGCTTCAAGCTGACCGGCGTCGCGACGACCAACGCGATCATCGAGATCTCCGCCGACGGTTTCACGGCCAAGCAGGTCCCGGTGCTCGGCGCGGCGACGCCGCTCCAGCTCCAGGTCGTGATCGTGAAGCCGGCGCCCGCCGCGCCGCCGCCCGCCGAGACCCGCCTGGTCGGCGGCGTGGTCAGCGACGCCGGCCACGCGCCGATCGCCGGCGCGACGGTCACCGTGCATGGCACCTCGATCCAGGCGGTGACCGCCGCCGACGGCAGCTTCGCGCTGCCCGGCGCCCCGCTCGGCGAGGTCACGCTCGACGTCACCGCCCCGAACCAGCCGCCGACCAGCGCCACCGTCCCCGGTGACAGGCCGGTCGTCGCGATCACCGCGGGCGCGTCGAGCCAGCCCGCCGCGCCGACCACCCGCACGGTCAAGGGCAGGGTGATCGATCCGGTGACGAAGGAGGCGATCGTCGCGGCGCAGATCCAGGCCTCCGGCACCGGCGCGGTGGCGTTCAGCGACACCGACGGATCGTTCACGATCGACAACCTCCCGTCCGGCCCGGTCAAGCTCGAGGTCACCGCGCCGGAGCACGAGACCCGCCAGCTCGAGGTCGCGGCCGGCCAGGCCACGGTCGACGTGCCGCTCGCGCTGACCAAGGGCGAGCAGATCGTGATCGAGGGCCGCGCGCCTGTGATCGTCAAGCAGAACTTCGCCAACGGCGCGTCGGTGATCGACGGCAAGGACCTCAACCGGGTGGCGGCGGCGACGCTCGACGAGGCGATGACCGGCAAGCTGTCCGGCGCGAACCTGCAGGCGAACTCGGGCGCGCCCGGCGGCGGCGCCCAGCTCCGGCTGCGCGGGATCTCGACGATCAACGGCCAGTCGTCGCCGCTCTACGTGATCGACGGCGTGATCATCTCCAACGGCGCGATCCCGCCGGGCACCAACACGATCACCGCGGCCGCGGCGGGCGGCAACTCGTCGAACCAGGACAACCCGGTCAACAGGCTCGCCGACCTCAACCCCAACGACATCGAGAACATCGAGGTGCTCAAGGGCGCCTCGGCCGCGGCGCTGTACGGCTCCAAGGCGGCCAACGGCGTCGTGGTGATCACCACCAAGCGCGGCCGCAACGGCGAGAACCACGCCGAGGTCACCCAGCGCGTCGGGGTCGCGCAGGTGTCCAGCACGCTCGGCGCGAAGCACTACGCGACGATCGACGACGTCAAGGCGGCGTTCTGCAGCTCCGATGACCCACCGGACAAGTGCAACTCGTCGCCGTTCGTCCAGGCCTACATGGCGTCGGGCGGCAGGGCGTTCAACCACGAGGCCGAGCTCGAGCAGACCCCGTTCTCGTTCGAGACCCTGGGCAGCGTGTCGGGCGGCAACGATAACGGCAACTACTACGGCTCGACCCTGATCGCCGACGATCCCGGCGTGGTCAAGGGCACGTTCTACCAGAAGCAGACCGGGCGCATCGCGGTCGGCTACAAGTTCGGCGACCGGGTCCGGCTCGGCGTCACCGCCAACCTGATCCACTCGCTGTCGGATCGCGGCCTGACCAACAACGACAACGCCGGGGTGTCGAACTACGTCGTGCTGTCGGCGACGCCGAGCTTCTTCAACCTGCAGCCGACCAACGGCGTGTACCCGGTCAACCCGAGCGTCGGCTCGGGCACCAACCCGCTGCAGACCGTGGCGCTGTTCCAGAACCGCGAGGACGTGTGGCGGATCATCGGCGGCGCGACCGTGCAGGTCGACGCGTTCACCAGCGACGACGGCACCAGCAAGGTCAAGCTGCTCGGCAACTTCGGCGCCGACAGCTTCGATCAGAGGAACAACGTCCTGTCGCCCAACGCGCTGATCTTCGAGCCCGCCGATGGGCTGACCGGCACGTCGATCAGCGCGGCGACCTCGAACCTCAACTGGAACGTCGGGACCGGCGCGGTGTGGACCTACCGGCCGACCGGCGGCAAGTTCCGCAGCGCGCTGTCCAGCGGACTGACCTACGAGAGCGTCGATCTCGACTCGGTCTACGTGATCGGCCAGAACCTCAACGCGGGCCAGCCGAACGTGGACTCGGGCGCGGCGGTCAACACCACGGAGAACCGGCTGCGCACCAAGGACGCCGGGCTCTACGCCCAGGAGGAGCTCGCGGTCCTCGACGATCAGCTCTCGGTGCTCGGCGGCCTGCTGGCCGAGCGCTCGAGCCTCAACGGCGACACCGCCAAGTACTACTTCTATCCGAAGTTCGCCGCGGTGTACTCGCTGATCGGCGCCAAGGACAAGACCGGCCCGCTGACCCAGCAGTTCGAATCGCTGCGCGTCCGCGGCGCCATCGGCCAGGCCGGCAACCGCCCGAACTACGGCCAGAAGTTCACGCCGCTCAACGCGACCACCAACATCGACGGCAACGCCGGCCTGGTGTTCGGCACGCGCGGCCAGGCCGGCTCGATCGGCGACGCCCAGATCGCGCCCGAGCGCCAGACCGAGATCGAGCTCGGCGTCGACGCCGCCACCAAGGACCAGCGGATCGTCACCGAGATCACCGGCTACCAGCGCAGCATCTCGAACCTGCTGCTCCAGCGCGCGCTGGCGACCTCGACCGGGTTCACCACCCAGTTCCTCAACGGCGGCGCGCTGCGCAACCTCGGCCTCGAAGCGGCGCTCCAGGTCCGGCCGCTTACCACCAAGAGCGTCGACTGGACGTCGCGCGCGACGTTCACGCTCAACCGCTCGGACATCACCGATCTGCCGGTCCCGGCGTTCGACATCACGGTCGCCGGTTTCGGCGAGAACCTCGGCGCGTACCGGATCGAGAAGGGCAAGAGTGCGACGCAGATCGTCGCCCCGGTCGGCCCGAACGGTGCGCTCGCCGAGGTCGGCAACGGCGAGCCCGACTTCCGGGTCGGCTGGCTCAACGTGGTCAACACCGGCGACTTCGCGTTCAGCGCGCTGCTCGACTGGCAGCAGGGCTCGAGCGTGATCAACCTGACGCGGCTGCTCTACGACGGCGCCGGCAACTCGCCGGACACCGACGCGGCGGGCAAGCGGCTCGGCGCGCTGAGCATGGGCGATCCGCGGCCCTACATCGAGGACGCCTCGTTCGTGAAGCTGCGCGAGCTGTCGGTCGCCTACACGCTGCCCAGGCGCCTGATCTCGCAGCTCGCGCCGCTGCGCATGCTGCAGGTCAGCGTGAGCGGCCGCAACCTGCTCACCCTCACCCGCTACAGCGGCCTCGACCCCGAGGTGTCCAACTTCGGCAACCAGCCGATCGGCCGCAACTACGACGTCGGACCCTATCCGCCGAGCCGGAGCTACTGGCTCTCGATCACGGCGGGGATCTGAGGAGGCACCATGCGTATCCACACACTTCCAGCCCTGGCCCTCGCCGGCGTCCTCGCGCCGCTGGCCCTCGCGGCGTGCGATCTCGACGTCCCGGATCTCAACGATCCGAGCCTCGATGACCTCAAGAACCACCCCAGCGCGATCTCGGTCGGCGCCGCGTGCACCGGCCTGTTGATCGGCAACCGCGGCGCCAAGGCCGCCGAGAACGGCAACGTGGTGCAGCTCGGCATCCTCGGCCGCGAAGCCTACAACTTCGACGCCGCCGACCCGCGCTACATCACCGAGCTGCTGGTCGGCGAGCTCAGCGCGGGCAGCCCGTTCGGCGGCGCATTCTGGGGCGGGTCCTACGCCAACATCCAGCTCGGCAACGTCATCCTCGGCGCGCTCGACAAGGTCACCGACCTGTCCGACGACGCCAAGGATGCGGTCCGCGGCTTCACGAAGACGATCAACGCGCTCGACCTGCTCGAGGTCGTCGTCACCCACGACGCCAACGGCGCGGTGCTCGACGTCAACCCCGATCCGCTGGGTCAGCTGCCGCCGATCGTCACCGACACGGCGATGCAGTACGCCAGGATCGCCGGCCTGCTCGACGACGCGGTCAAGGACCTCACGTCCGCGGCGGCCGGCGGCGACGCGTTCCCGTTCGCGCTCGGCCGGGGGTTCGCGAACTTCGACACGCCGACCACGTTCCTGACCTTCAACCACGCGCTGCGCGCCCAGGTCGCCGCGTACACCAGGGACTACGCGATGGCGCTGACCGCGCTCGGGCTGTCGTTCATCGACGACAACCCCGCGACGCTCGACGTCAACGACGGCGTCTATTACGCCTACTCGACCAAGCCGGGCGACACGCCGAGCGCGCTGATCAACCCCAACCTCTTCGTCCACCCGTCGATCGAGGCCGACGCGGAGCACGACGCGATGAACAACCCGACCGATCCACGGCTGCTGCGCAAGACCGCTGTGGCGGCGTCCCCGCCCGGCAGCGCGCGCGCGACCGCGGACCTGCCGAAGCGCCCGGACAACTCGCAGCTCCCGGTGCTGACGTTCAGGAAGCTGTACCCCAGCCCCGAGTCCTCGGTGCCCCTCATCCGCAACGAGGAGCTGATCCTGCTCGAGGCCGAGGCCCGGTGGTTCACCAACGACCACGCCGGGGCGATCGCCGCGCTCAACAACCTGCGCCAGGTGTACAAGCTCACGCAGATCGCCGCCCCCACCGACGATGCCGCGTTCGTCGCGGCGCTGCTCCACGAGCGCGAGTTCTCGCTGCTGTTCGAGGGCGGCCACCGCTGGATCGACGTGCGGCGGTTCCAGGCGCAGTTCCCGGACGTCGCCAAGCTGCCGATCTTCATCACGGTCGACAAGGACACCGGGAAGATGACGCCGGACACGCTCAACGTCCGGTTCCCGATCCCGCTCAGCGAGTGCAACGCGCGGCCGACCGACGCCGCGTGCATGTAGTTCGCTTGCAACCGGGGCGACCAAGCTGCGTGCCCGGCCCGTCGCCCGGGCGTGATCCCTGACCTGCGATCTGCACTCGGGCTAGATCTCGAGCTCGTCGCCCTCGCGGGCGGGGACGAGGTCGATCGCGGCGCCGCCGCGGGCGTCGAGGGCGCGGCGGCAGCTGGCGACGAGGTCGTCGACGTCGTCGTCGGTGTAGTCCTGGTCGTAGTGGAAGGTGACCAGGCGGCGGGCGCCGGAGGCGACGGCGGCGGCGGCGGCGTCCTCGTAGGACGAGAAGCCGCGGTTGCGGCGGGTGGCTTGATCGGCGGGGCGGTAGGTGGCGTCGTGGAGCAGGACGTCGGCGCCGCGGTAGAAGGCGACGGCGGCGGGGTCGGGGCCGGCGGCGGTGGGCTGGCCGACGTCGGAGGCGTAGACGAAGGTGCGCTCGGGGGTGCCGGTGGTGGGGGAGCCGGGGGAGCCGGGGAAGGCGGGGGATGCGGGTTCTGTGATGCGGAAGGCGAGGGCGGTGGTGGAGCCGTGGGGGTGCTCGCGGGCGGTGATGGTGAGGCCCTCGGCGGACAGCGGGGTGCCGAGCTCGATGGCGTGGACGTCGAACCGGGCGGAGAAGTTCTTGAGGGTCTGGAGCGGCGAGAAGTTGGGGTCCATCTGGCCCTCGAGGATGTCCTCGAGGACGTCGGACGAGCCGCCCGGGCCGTAGACGGTGAAGGCGTTGCCGGCGACGAACACGGGGGTGAAGAAGCCCAGGCCCTGGATGTGATCCCAGTGGGCGTGGGACAGCAGGATGGTCGCGCGGCCGCGGCCGGCGCCGAACGGGCCGGCCATGAGGGCGTTGCCCAGGGGCATGAGGCCGGTGCCCATGTCGATGATGACCAGGCCGCCGGAGCGGGCGTGGACCGAGACGCAGGCGGTGTTGCCGCCGTAGCGGATGGTGTCGGGGCCGGGCGCCGGGATCGAGCCGCGGACGCCCCAGAACCGGATCTTCATGGGTTGTCCCCCAGGGCCAGCTCGAGGCCCTCGTGGGCGCTGAGCACCTCGAAGCGGTCGCCGGCGGCGGCGGCGACGCCGCGGTAGCGGGCGAGGATCGCGTCGTTGTCGTCGTCGCTGCGCAGCGGGGCGTGGTGGAACAGGCACAGCCGGCGGACGCGGGCGTCGCGCGCGATCGCGAGGGCGTCGTCGGGGTGGGAGTGGCCCCAGTGCGGGCGCAGGAGGTACTCGTCGCGGGTGAACTGGGTGTCGTAGATGAGGAGGTCGGTGCCGGCGGCGAGGGCGACGACGGCGGCGCGCATCCGGGCGAGCTCGGTGGCGACGTCGGGCGGCAGCGGCCCGTCGAGCGCCGGGGGCTGGACCATGAACTCGGTGCCGAGCAGGAGGTCGGTGAACGGGGCGGTGTCGGAGCAGTAGACGACCGAGGCGTGGTCGGCGTCGATCCGGTAGGCGAGGGCGGTCCACGGGTGGTTGAGCCGGGTCGAGGTGATCCGGGCGCCGCCGAGCTCGAACTGCGCGCCCTCGGTGATCGCGTGGAACGACATCTCGGCGTGCATCGCCGACAGCGGGACCGGGAAGTACGGCGCGCCGTGCTGCTGGGAGAACACCGCCTCGAGGTGGGTGTCGCGCTGGCGCGCGAAGATCTGGATCCGGTTGCCGGCGCGGTAGAGCGGGGAAAAGAACGGCAGGCCCTGGACGTGATCCCAATGGGTGTGACTGATGAGGATCGAGGCCTCGCCGCGGCCGTCGGCGAACCCGTCCTCCATGAGCGCCTTGCCGAGCCGGCGCAGGCCGGTGCCGGCGTCGATGATGATCGGCGAGGCGCCGTGCGGCCGGACCTCGACACACGACGTGTTGCCTCCGTACCGGCTGGTCATGCGCCCGGGTACGGGGATCGATCCACGGACTCCCCAGAACCTGACCTTCATCGTGTGGACGCGCCAGGCGCCATCCGGACCGTAACCCCCGCGGGGGCCTGGGGCTAGAATCCCTTGCGCGAATCGAGCAGGATCGTCACCGGGCCGTCGTTGACCAGCTCGACCGCCATGTGGGCGGCGAACTCGCCGGTCTCGACCCGGGCGACGCCGGCCTCGCGCAAGCCGACCACGGCCTGGTCGCACAGCGCGCGGGCGGCCGTGGGCTCGAGCGCGCCGGTGAACGCCGGGCGGCGGCCCTGGCGGGCGTCGCCGTAGAGCGTGAACTGCGACACGACGAGCACGCCGCCGCCGACGTCGAGCACGCTGCGGTTCATCTTGCCGGCGTCGTCGGCGAAGATCCGCAGGTGGGCGACCTTGTCGACGACGTAGGCGAGGTCGGCCGGGGTGTCGCCGGCCCCGGCGCCGAGCAGCACGAGCAGGCCGGGGCCGATCTCGCCGGTGATCCGGTCGTCGACCGTGACCTGGGCGCGGGTGACTCGCTGGACGACGGCGCGCATGCCGCGGTTGTCGCGCGGCGGGCGGCCGGATGCAACGCGGCGCGGCGGGGCCGGGGCGCACGGGCTGCGGCGCGGCGGCTGACTTGCGGGCGGCGGGCGGCCACGCGAGAGTGACGCCATGCACGTCGTCGTCACGGGGGCTGCCGGGTTCATCGGATCGCACACCTGCGAGCGGCTGGTCGCGGACGGCCACCGGGTCACCGGGATCGACGCGTTCGACGGCACCCTGTACCCCGCCGAGGTCAAGCGCGCGACCGCCGCCGAGCTCGCCGGGCTGGCCGGGTTCCGGCTGGTCGAGGCCGACATCTGCGATCGCGCCGCGGTCGCCGGGGTGATCGACGGCGGCGTGGACGTCGTGTGCCACCTGGCGGCGCTCGCCGGGGTCCGGCCGTCGCTCGCCGAGCCGCTGCGCTACCTGCGCACCAACATCGAGGGCACCGGGGTGATCGTCGAGCGGATGCGCGCGGTCGGCCTTTCGCGGCTGGTGTTCGCGTCGTCGAGCTCGGTGTACGGCGCCCGGCACGGCGCCGATCTGCGCGACGTCGCCGCGTTCCGCGAGGACGACCCGTGCCTGTCGCCGGCGTCGCCGTACGCGGCGACCAAGCGGATGAACGAGCTCCAGCTGTCGACGTATCGCGACCTGTTCGGGCTCGGGGTCCACGCGCTGCGGTTCTTCACGGTGTACGGCCCGCGCCAGCGCCCCGACATGGCGATCGCCAAGTTCACCCGCGCGATCGCGCGCGGCGAGCCGATCGCGCTGTTCGGCGACGGCACGACCCGGCGCGACTACACGTTCATCGACGACATCGTCCGCGGCGTGGTCGCGTCGATCGGCGCGGTGGCGCCGGGCTGCTACGAGCTGATCAACCTCGGCGGCACCCACACGACCTCGCTGCGCGAGCTGGTCGAGATCCTCGAGCGGGTGATCGGGCGGCCGGCGGTGATCGACTGGCAGCCGAGCCAGCCCGGCGACGTGCCGGTGACCTACGCGAGCATCGATCGCGCCCGGGTGCTGCTCGGCTACGAGCCGACGACCCGGCCCGAGGTCGGCATCGCGCGGTACTGGGCGTGGTCCCAGGGCCGCGGCGCGTGACGCCGGCTCCGCGGTCGTGTCCGGGCGCACGCCGCGGCGTTGTGGGCGCAATTGCACGGGAAACGTCGCAGCGCGCGCGAGGCAACCGCGCGCGGTTGCCGCGGGTCCCAACCGCCGATAGGATGCGCGCGCCCATGGGGTACCGTCACGTTCTGCTCGCGTTCGCCGGCGTGGCCCTCTGGGCCGCGGCCGCCCTGCTCGGAGGCTGCGGCAAGGAGATCGGCGACGCCTGCACGATCTCCACGGACTGCAGCCCCAACGGCGACCGGCTCTGCGCGTGCTGGAACTGCAGCGGGACCGACCCGACGGGGGACTCGGCGAACGGCTACTGCACGGTCCAGGGCTGCGATTTCGGGACCTGCCCGAGCGAGGCGGTGTGCGTCCGGTTCTTCACCGGCGGCTTCACCAACCCGCCCATGGAGACGTGCGCCTCGGACGTGCCAGCGGGTGACAAGCAGCTGACCTGCTCGCCCGACGAGCTGTGCTCGCTGGCCGGCAACTGCGTGCCGCGCTCATCGGAGATCCGCTACTGCATGCGCACGTGCGACAGCGACGGCGACTGCCGCGACAACTACGAGTGCCGCGACCTCGCGCGGATGATGGAGCACGACGGCGAGCCGGTGCCGGCGGCGAACACCGCGATCGACCCCAGCCACGTGCAGAAGTTCTGCGCCGCGAAGCCCTAATCCCGCCGGCCGGCGATACGATCGCGACGTGACGATCGGCCCGTTCCTGGTGCGCCGGCTGGGCTCGGGGCTCCTGGCGATCCTCGGCGCGTCGCTGCTGACGTTCTCGTTCCTGCACCTGGTGCCGGGCGACCCGGTCGATCACCTCGCGGGCGGCGACGCGCCGCCGGGGATGCGGGCGGCGATCGAGCGCTGCATGGGGCTCGACCGCTCGCTGCCGGCGCAGTTCGTCGGGTTCCTCGGCCACGTGCTCGACGGCACGCTCGGCCACCAGTGCAAGAACGGCGACCCCGGCGGGCCGACCGTGGCGGCGCGGATCGCCGAGGTCATGCCGCACACCCTGGCGCTCGCGGTGTGCGGCATGCTGATCGCGGTCGCGCTCGCGCTGCCGCTCGGCGTCGCCGCCGCGATCCGGCGCGGGTCGTGGCTCGACACCGCGGCGACCGTGGTGTCGCTGTCCGGGATCGCCGTGCCGCAGATGATGTTCGCGCCGCTGCTGCTGCTGTGGGGGTTCGTCTCGCTGGGCTGGTTCCCCGGGCCGACCGAGGTCGGGCCGCGCGCGATCGCGCTCCCGGCGCTCGCGGTCGGCACCCACCTGATGGCGATGCTGGCGCGGATGACGCGGTCGGCGATGGTCGAGGTGCTCGGCGAGGACTACGTGCGCACCGCGCGTGCCAAGGGCCTGCCCGAGTGCCGCGTGCTGGTGCTCCACGCGCTGCGCAACGCGCTGCTGCCGGTGATCACGATCGCAGGCCTGCAGTTCGGCTCGCTGCTGTCGGGCGCGATCATCATCGAGAACGTGTTCTCGCGCCCCGGCCTGGGCTCGACCCTGATCGAGGCGATCCGCGAGCGCAACTACCCCGTGGTGCAGGGCGCCGTGCTGGTCATCGCGGCGATCTACGTCGCGGTCAACCTGGTGGTCGATCTGTGCTACGGGCTCGCCGACCCGCGGATCCGGAGGGCCTAGTGGAGGCGGCAGGGGCGGATCCCGCGCGGGCCCGGCCGCGGCGACCGGCCGGCCGGACGCTGTCGCCGAGCGCATGGCTCGGCCTGGCGATGCTCGCGGTGTTCGCGGCCGCCGGGATCCTCGGCCCGATCGTCGCCCCGTACGACCTCGCGCTGCCTCACGTCGAGCTCGCGCACCAGTTCGAGGCCGGCTCGGCGGCGCACTGGCTGGGCACCGACAGCAGCGGGCGCGACGCGCTGAGCCAGCTGCTGTGGGGGGCGCGGTCGGCGCTCGAGCTGTCGGTCATCGTCGTGGCGATCTCGTCGGTGCTCGGCCTGGCGATCGGCACCGCGGCGGGCTGGTTCGGCGGCGCGGTCGACGAGGTCGTGATGCGCGTGGTCGACGTGCTGATGGCGTTCCCCGGCATCCTGCTCAACATCGCGATCGTCGCCACGGTTGCGCACCCCGGGGTCCCGCTCACGATCGCGGCGCTGTGCGCCAACGGCTGGGTCGGCTACGCCCGGGTCGCGCGCGGCCAGGTGCTCGCGCTGCGCGATCGCGACTACGTGACCGCGGCGGTCGCGCTCGGCGCCTCGCACCGCCGGGTCATGGCGCGCCACCTGGCACCCAACCTGATGGCGCCGGCGCTGGTCCAGATGTCGTTCGGGCTCGGCGGGGTGATCCTGGTCGAGGCGTCGCTGTCGTTCCTCGGGATCGGCCCGCAGCTCGACTACACCTGGGGGGCGATGCTGGAGCAGGCCCGCAACTTCCTGTGGAACACCGGGTGGGTCCGGGTCTACGCGCTGGTCCCCGGGCTCGCGATCACCTGGGTCGTGCTCGGCGCCAACCTGCTCGGCGACGGGCTGCGCGATCGGCTCGATCCGCGGCAGCGCGGCCGCGACGGGAGCGGCTGACATGGCGCTCCGCGTCCGGGTCTGCACGCTCGATCAGGTCGCCGGCGGCGGGCTGCATGCGTTCGCCGTCCCGGGCGTGACCTGGCCGGTGATCGTCACCCGGGTCGACGGCGCGCTGGTCGCGGTCGCCGGGGTGTGCCCGCACGAGGACGTCGCGCTCGCCGGCGGCGAGCTGGCGGGCGGGGCGATCGTCTGCCCGGGCCACGGCTACGCGTTCGATCTGCGCACCGGGCGCTGCAAGCACGACCCGGGCCTGGAGCTCCGGCGCTATCCGATCACGCTGATCGGCAGCGAGCTGTGGGTCGACCTGCTGTAGCGCCTCGCCACACCGCGTCGGTGAGCGCGCGCCGCCTCGCTGCGACCGGGTGCAGTCGCAGCTGCTTTGCACCGCACCGCGCGGCGAGTTCGCGCTAGTGTCGCTGCGATGCCACGGGATCAGGACACCGGCTTCTTCGGGCACCCGTCCGGCCTGTCGACGCTGTTCTTCACCGAGATGTGGGAGCGGCTGTCGTTCTACGGCGCGCGCGCGTTCCTCGCGATCTACATGACGAAGGAGGTCGCGCTCGGCGGGCGCGGGATGTCGGACGCGGCCGCCGGCGCGGTGCTCGCGCTGTACCTGTCGTCGGGGTACCTGCTGTCGCTGCTCGGCGGCTGGATCGCGGATCGCTTCCTCGGCCAGCGCAAGGCGGTGACCGTCGGTGGCCTGGGCATCGTGCTCGGCAACGCGATGCTCGCGGCGCCATCCGACGGCCTGTTCTATCCCGGCCTGGTGGTCGTCGCGGTCGGCACCGCGTTCCTCAAGCCCAACATCTCGACGATCGTCGGCCAGCTGTACCGCCCCGAGGACAACCGGCGCGACAGCGGGTTCACGATCTACTACATGGGGATCAACATCGGCGCCGGCCTCGCCCCGCTGGTCGGGACGCTGATGGCGCAGAGCCCGGGCTTCCGCCACCTGCTCGCCAGCCACGGCATGGACCCCAACCTGTGCTGGAAGTTCGCGTTCGCGGTGCCGGCGGTCGGCATGACGGTCGGCCTGATCCAGTACGCGCTCGGCTCCCGCAAGCTCGGCGACGCCGGGCTGCGGCCGACCGTGCCGAGCGATCCGGCCAAGGCCGCGCGCGATCGCAAGGCGCTGGTCGCGGTCGGCGGCGGGCTGGTCGGCCTGGTGGTCCTCGGGTTCGCGTACAACCGCTTCGTGCACCCGCTGACCAAGGGCGTGCTGGTCAACGCGTTCGGCGTCGCGCTGCTGATCACCGCGGTGGCGATCTTCGTCGGGTTCTACCGGACGGCGCGCGATGCCGGTGAGCGCCAGCGCGTGATCGCGATGATCCCGCTGTTCATCGGCTGCATCGCGTTCTTCAGCCTGTTCGAGCAGGCCGCGTCGACCCTGTCGCTGTTCGCCGAGCGCCTGGTCCACCGCGACTACCTCGGGATCCACGTCCCGGCCAGCGCGTACCAGTTCATCAACTCGGGGTTCGTCGTGCTGCTCGCCTCGGGGTTCGCGTGGATGTGGCTGCGGCTGGCCCGGACCGGCCGGGAGCCGTCGACCGTCACGAAGTTCGCGATCGCCATGGTGCTCAACGCGGCGTCGTACGTCGTGCTGCTGCCGAGCCTGTCGACGGTGTCGGTGACCGACGGTGTCAACCCGGCCTACCTGTTCGCGTTCCCGTACCGCACGGTCAGCCCGAACTACCTGATCGGCTACTACTTCGTCGCGACCTGCGCCGAGCTGTTCCTGTCGCCGGTCGGGCTGTCGAGCTTCTCGCGGCTGGCCCCGGCGCGGCTCGCCGGCATGGTGATGGGCACGTGGTTCCTCGGGATCTCGATCGGCGAGTACTTCGCGGGCCGCGCCGCCGAGGTCAGCGGCTCGAGCGGCTACGGCTTCCTGTTCTCGGTCGTGATCATCGGCTCGCTGGTCGTCGCCGCCGCGCTGTTCGCGGTCGCGCCGGCGATCAAGCGCATGCTGAGCCGCGACGCGAACCAGCCCGCCGAGCTGCCCCGCGCTGTCGTCGAGCCCAAGCCCCGGGATCCCACCGAAGGAGGCCGCCCATGACGTTCATCGCGCGCACCGCGCTCGCCCGCATCGCGCTCGCCCTGGTGGTCGCCCCGGTCCTCGTGTTCACGGCAGCCTGCGACGAGGAGGCGGACCAGCCGGAGACCGCGCAGCGCACGGCGATGTGCCGCCAGCTGATCGAGCACATCCTCCAGATCGCGCCGCGGCCGGGCAGCGACCGCCCGGAGACCGATCCGGCGCGGATCAAGGAGCTCGCCGCCAGGGTCCCGATCGAGGACATCGATCAGTGCGCCGCCGTCAAGGACCCGATCAAGCCGGGCGAGCCCGCGCCGCCGGAGGGCCAGACGCCGAAGGTGATCGCCTGCATGCAGGCGGCGACCGACGTCGCGGCGCTGCGCCAGTGCATCCCGGCGCAGGCGGAGTAGGGCGGCACCGGCGGCGGGGTCCGGCGGCGGCGCGGTTGCCGGGCTCACAGCGTGGGCCAGGCCAGGCAGCGCGCACGGTCGGCGGCGGGCAGCCGTGCGACGATCTAGTCCCAGGTCGGCTCGGCGACCAGCACCATCCCGTCCGGGTGGCCCGGGTGGAGGCCGAGCGGCGGGATCAGCGACGGCTCGGCGCGCGCGGCGAGCAGCGCGCGGTCGAGCGGCGAGCCGGCGCCGATGAAGTGGAGCGGCAGCAGGCGGTAGCGCCGGGCGGGCGGGACGCCCTCGGGGCGGATCGCGACGTCGGCGCCGGTGTACCAGGCGACCAGGAACGCGATGTGGCGCTCGGGGACGATCAGCGTCGCGCCGGGCGGCACGCGGCCGCGCAGCGCCTCGGCCGCGGTCACCAGCGCCGGGTGGGTGACGATCTCGCCGTCGAGCCGGCCGCCGGGCTGGCGGGCCAGCGCCAGCACGACCGCGAGCGCGCCGAGCACCGCATCGCGGTGGGCCCAGCGGTCGAGCGCGGCGCGCGCCAGCACGGCCGCCGACAGCGCCGCCGGCACGAACGCGGCGATCCGCAGCCGGAAGCCCAGGCCCTGGCGATCGGTGACCGCGAGCAGCGGCAGGCCGATCGCGATCGCCAGCGCGAGGATCGGCCACGCGGCCGCGGCGGCGGCCGGCGAGACGCCGCCGGACCGCGGCGAGCCGCGGTGGGCCCGACCGGACCGCGCCAGCAGGATCGCGGTGGCGAGCGCGCAGCCCAGCCCGAGCAGCGCGTCGTGGCCGACCGACAGCTCGCCGGATGGCAGCACCAGCGCCGGCGCCGTCCACCGCGGCGTCGTCGAGAACAGCCCGCGCACCAGGGCGGCGTCGCCGATCGACAGGAAGCGGTGGGGGGCCGCCGCGCCGATCGCGAGCGCGACCAGCACGGCCACGAGGGCGGCGAGCACGTAGATCAGCCGGCGCCCGCGCAGCCGGCCGTGCGCCCGCCCGGCGGCGATCGCGGCGGGGATCGCGACGACCACGACCATCGCCGCCGCCATCTTGTGCGCGGCCCACGCGGCGGCGGCGCCGGCGATCGCGGCGGCCAGCCGCGGCCAGGTCGGCCGGTCGGCGGCGGCGAGCACCAGCCACAGCGCGCCGAGCGCGACGGTGAGCCCGATGCCGTTCTTGACGAACTCCACGGTGAGGTACACCGAGCCGACGCTGGTGGTCGCGAGCGCGGCGGCGAGCAGGCCCGCGCCCCGCCCGCCGCCGAGCCGCGCGCCGACCCCGTAGGCAGGGACGGCGATCGCCGCGCCCCACAGCGCCGCGCCGAGCTTGGCGCCGGTGATCGGATCGGTCGCCTTCGCCAGCGGCGCGAGCAGGTAGAACGCCAGCGGCGACGCGGGGTAGGCGAGCTCGCCGCGCGACAGCAGCGCGCGCAGCTCGATCGGATAGAAGTAGCCGTCGACGCCGAGCGGGAACGGCGACGCGGAGAGCAGCCGCCAGCGCTGCCAGAACGACCACGCGACCAGCGCGAGCAGCGCCCCGGCGACGGCGGCCCGCGGACCCCATGCTGCCCGTGCCGCCCACATCGCCGACATCGAGCGCTCGGGCCGCACCTGGCGATTCTACCCCTAACCCCGGACCGTACCCCGCACGACGCCGGGCAGCGCCCGATCCGCGCTCACCGGGGAGCGATTCATCACTCGGAATGCGGACACCGCACCTGGCCCGGATCGGCTACGTCAGCGCGCTGTGCGACTACCCCTCGCGCGCCGAGCTCGACGCGATGCTGTCGGCGTGGCGGCGGCGCAATGCCGAACACGGGATCACCGGCCTGCTGCTGTACGACACCGGATCGGTGTTCCAGCTGGTCGAGGGCTTCCCGGAGGACGTGGTGCGGCTGTACGACGCCATCGCACGCGATCCGCGGCACCGCTTCCTCGCCCAGCTGATCCACGAGGCGGCCACCGAGCGCGCGTTCGGCGACTGGTCGATGGGCCTGGGCCGGGTCACCAGCCGCGATCTCGCGGTCGTGCCCGCGCTCCAGGCGTTCGCCGACCCGCAGTTTCGCTACTGGCACTGCGATGAGGCGATGGCCGAGGCGCTGGTCGCCGCGTTCACCACCGGTCCCTGGCGCCGGAGCATCGTGTAGGGACGTCGCGTCGCGCGGCCCTGCACCTGCAGGCGCTGGTTGCCCCTGAAGGTTCTTCGCGCACCCCGAGGCTCTTCGCGCACCCCGAGGCTCTTCGCGCACCGTCCCGGCGCTACAGTCGCTGTGTGCCCCTCGCCGTTGTCCTGCTGTCCGGCGGCCTCGACTCGACCACCGCGCTCGCGTTCGCGCGATCGCGGGGCTTCGCGTGTCATGCGCTGACCGTGCGCTACGGCCAGCTCCACGAGGTCGAGCTCGCCGCGGCGGCGCGGGTCGCGGCAGCGCTCGGGGCGGCCGAGCACCGCGTGGTCGAGGTCGGGCTCGCCCCGCTCGCAGCGTCGGCGCTGACCACCGCCGGGATCGCCGTGCCCAAGGACCGCTCGCTCGACGAGATCGGTGCGCCGGGCGACGTCCCCGCGACCTACGTGCCCGCCCGCAACACCGTGCTGCTCGCCCTGGCCCTCGCGTGGGCCGAGTCGATCGGTGCCCGCGACCTGTTCATCGGGGTCAACGTGCTCGACGCCAGCGGATACCCCGACTGCCGGCCGGCGTTCATCCACGCGTTCGCGGCGCTGGCCCAGGTTGCGACCCGATCCGGGGGCTTCGCGGTCCACGCCCCGCTGATCGACCTGACCAAGGCGCAGATCATCACGCTCGGCCAGTCGCTCGGCGTCGACTACGCGCTGACTCACTCGTGCTACGACCCGCAGGGCGGTGCGGCCTGCGGGCGGTGCGACGCGTGCGCGCTGCGCCGCAAGGGATTCGCCGAGGCGGGCGTGCCGGATCCCACGCGCTACGCGCCGCCGCACGGCGATGCGTCCGGCGCACGGTGACGCACCCCGGCGTACGGTGACGCGCCGGCGTACGGTGACGCGTCCGGCGTGCGGTGACGCGCCGGCGTACGGTGACGCGCCCGGGCGCGCGGTGATGCGCCCGCCGCACGGTGACGCACTCGGCGTACGGTGGCGCGCCCAGGGTAGCGCGATGCGCGCGCCGGGTTAGGATGCCTCCCGTGAAGCTCGGCACGCTGCTCCTGCGCAACGCCGCGATCGGGCTGACGCAGCTCGAGGCCGCGCTGCGCAACCAGGTGCTGTACGGTGGGCGGCTCGGGACCAACCTGGTCGAGCTCGGCTACATCGACCTGGAGCTGCTCTCGGCATATCTCGCAGAGCTCAGCGGCACGCCGATCGCCACGCCGACCCTGCTCGACCAGGCCGATCCGGGGCTGATCGAGCAGCTCGGCGCCGAGGACGCGCACCGGTTGCGCGCGATCCCGCTGGGATACCTCGGAGAGGGCACCGGCGCCGTGGCGGTGGCGCTGGTCGAGCCCGGTGATTCGCGGGTCGTCGAGCAGGTCGCCGACCGGCTGGGCGCCCAGATCGCCCCGTACGTCGTCCCCGAGCTGCGGGCGCTGTATTACCTCGAGAAGCTGTTCGGGCTGCCGCGCCGGGCCCGGTTCGTGCGCGCCGGCCGGTCGCCCGGGAGCAACGGCGATCTGCCGGGCGAGCGCCGGCGCACCCAGCCCGCGATGGGTAGGGTGATGCCACCCGCCCTCACGCTCGAGCCCCGGCGCCGGCGGGCGTCGTCGCCCGCGCCGCTGGCCGGCGCCGTGCCGTCGGCGATCAGCTTTGCCACCGCGTGTGAGCGGATCGACGCCGCGACCAACCGCGACCAGATCGCCGAGACGTTCGCCACCTACGCCCCGGGTCGGTGTGACGCGCTGGTCGTGCTGCTGATCCGCGACGGCCACGCCCTGGGCTGGCGCGCATGGGTTGCGCCGCCGGCCGCGCTGCGCAGGCCGATCGAGGAGCTGTCGCTGCCGCTCGGGGGCGCGTCGTCGCTGCAGTCGGCGCACGACGCCGGACAGCCGTTCGTCGGCACGCCGCCGTCCGCGGCGCGCCCCGTCGAGAAGCAGCTGTGGGCGGCGCTCGGGACCCACCCCGAGCCGTTCGCGGTGCTGGTCGTCCCGGTGCTGGTCAAGCAGCGCGCGGTCAACCTCGTGTACGCCCACATCGTCAGCAGCCCGCCGCCGAACCAGATGGTCACCGAGCTCGGCGAGCTCGCCGCGCGGGCGCAGGCGTCTTACTTGCGTTTGATTCGCCAGGCGCGCGGCTCCTGATCGCCGGTCGCTGTACCACTCCCGCACACCAGGATCGGCGTGTTCGCTGGGGCACCCCCCCGGCAATCTCGCCCGCGGGTCAAGCGGCCCCGACGAAAAATTGGTGCACGCGATCGTCCATAATATGTTGATATAGCTAAGTAAGTTGGAGCATTCGGAACGGCGGGCCGGGAACTTGACTCCGCCCGCCAAAGAGGGAAAGTGCACCCCGTGCCACAACAAATGTCTCTGCCGAACCAGGGCTGCAAGGTCGGGCTCGGCACGATCGCCGCCGCGTTAGCCGCTCTCTCGATGGCCGTGCTCGGACACTTCTTCATCTAGCGAATAGCGAACCCGACCTCACGAACCCTCGGGATACGCCCGACCTACCCCGGTTGCCGGTCACCCGGATGCCGGCCGGTCCTGCCGCCTGGCCGACCACCGACCCCTTCGCCGGGTCGGGCCGCGCGGCGGACCTCCTGCCGGCGGACACCGCAGCGCCCTCGGTCTGCCATCGCAGCGCCGCGGACCTGCCGGTCCCGCCGGAGGCGCGGGAGACGAGCGATGACGTCCTAACGCTGCTCGCGCACGTGGCGCGCCCAGTCGCCGTGCTCGATCCGCGTGCCGTGCTGCGCCGTCTCGGGATCGGCCAGCACATAGGTCCACGCCCACAGCGCCTCGCCGGTGTCGAGCGCAACCTGCTTGATCACGCGGGCGAAGTCATCGCCCTCGTAGGCGTCGAGCAGGCCGAACGTCGCCGGCAGGTCGGTCAACCACAGCACTTCTCCGATCACGCGGCACGGCGCGTCGGCCTCGACCATGCCGGCGTAGCCCATCGGGAAGGCGTAGATCTCTCCCGGCGTCGAGGCCGACACGCAGCGCGCCACGTGGTTGGTGATCAGCGAGCGCGCCGTCTGGCCGGTCCGCAGCGTGGAGTAAACGAACAGTCGATCGAGCACCTCGTTCGAGCCGGTCGTCCGCCGGACCTCCACGCTATCGGTCGGTCGCCTCCGCTCGGCCATCCCGGGATTTAACCCCGGCTCGCCACCGCCGCCATGTGATCGATCAACGCGAGCGTCATCGCGGCGCCGGTGCCCTCGCCGTGGCCGAGGCCGAGCTCGAACACCGGATGTAGACCGAGGTGGGCGAGGATCCGGGGGTGGGTGAACGACCCGGTGTGCGCCGCGATCAGGTAGCCGGCAGCGCTCGGCGCCAGCGCCACCGCGATCAGCGCCGCGGCACCGGTGGCATAACCATCCAGAATGACCGGGACATGGATCGATGCCGCGGCCAGCATCAGGCCCGCGAGCACGCCGGTCTCCGGCCCTCCGAACGCTGCGAGCAGCTCCAGCGCGCTCGCCCCGGCCAGCGCGGCGCCCCGGGCGCCGGCCGCTTCGGCCAGCGGGTCCGCCAGCCCGGTCGGCGGCGCGCCGGTCGCGGCTCCGAGCAGCGCGGCCGAAGCCACGTCAGCGCCGACGCCCAGCGCGCCGACCGCGATCACGTGGATCCCGCGGGGGGCTCCGCTCTGGGCCGCGCCGGGCAAGTCGGCCGGGCCCCCACCGGCCGGCTCGCTTCGCCCGGGGAGCCCGCCGGGGACTCCGCTCTGGGCCGCGCCGGGCAAGTCGGCCGGGCCCCCACCGGCCGGCTCGCTTCGCCCGGGCGCCGCGGCTTCGCCGCTGTCGTCCATCAGGGCCACGGCCAGGGCGATCCCGGCCTCCAGGGCGAGCGCGGCGTCGACCACCGTCATCGCCGGGCCGGCCATCAGGTCGTCGCTGGGCCGGCGGCCGAGCCGGATCGCGCTCGCCGGCAGCTCGGCCGGTTCGCGGGTGCCGGCGTCGACCAGCACGATCGGCGCGCGGCTCGCCCGGGCGAGCTGGACCAGCGCGGCGCTGCCGTCGGCGATCGCGTGGGCGGCGATCACCGTGGGGTGGGCCGGGCCGAGCGCGATGCCGGGGTCGCCGACCCCGTGATCGCCGGCGCACACCACGATGGTGCGCCGGGCGGTCCGCGGCCGGGTCGTGTGCTGCGCGGCGCCGATCGCGGCGGCGAGCCGCTCCAGCACCGGCGCCCCGGCGGCGGCGACCCGGCGCCGGGCGGCGTCGCCGTGCGCGACCGACGCCCGAGTGATCGCGCCGATCACGTGGCGCAGCACGGCCGGATCGCTCATCCGCGCCCCCACAGCGCGGCGCGCTGCTTCTGGCCGACCAGGATCGCGATGAAGAACGGCACGCCGAGCACCGAGGTGACGGCGCCGGTCGGCAGGTGGTTCAGCGGCACGGCGGTGCGCGCCAGCGTGTCGCACACGGTGAGCACCGCCGCGCCGCCGAACATCGACGCCGGTATGAGCAGGCGGTGATCGGGGGCGATCAGGGCGCGCAGCGCGTGCGGCACGATCAGCCCGATGAAGCCGATCGGCCCGACGACCGCGATCGCCGCGCCGACCAGCAGCGACGAGGTCGCGAACAGCAGCTTCTGGGTCCGGCCGACCTCGACGCCGAGCGACGCCGCGACCTCGGGCCCGGCGGACAGCGCGTCGAGCGCGCGGGCCTGGCTGACCAGCACCGCGAGCGCGACGCCGATCGGCAGCGCCGCGTAGCCCACCGTGACCAGCCGCACCGACTCCATGCCGCCCATCATCCACTGCAGCATGTGGGTGACGTCGGTGAAGTCGCTGGTCCACTGGACCAGGGTCGACGCCGAGGAGCAGAACATCGACATCGTGATCCCGGCGAGCACGAGCGTCGCCGGCGGCAGGTGCTTGCCGATCCGGGCGAGCCGCCACACCACGACCAGCGTGCCGGCCGCGCCGATCAGCGCCGCGCCGCCGACCCCGGCGAACCCGAACACGCCCTCGATGCCGAGCCGGATCGCCAGCACCGCCGCGAGCGACGCACCCGACGAGATCCCGAGCGTGAACGGCTCGGCCAGCGGGTTGCGCAGCAGGGCCTGGAGCGCGCAGCCCGCGCCGGCGAGCGCGGCGCCGGCGACCAGCGCCGCGAGCACGCGCGGGACCCGCAGCGCCCACAGGATCGCGTGGTCCGGCGAGCCGGGATCGAGCGCCGGGGCCCCCATCACCCCGAGGTGCCAGCCGGTGCGGTCGACGACGATGCCGACCAGCGGCGCGATCACCGCGCAGCTGGCGGTGACCGCGGCGCAGATCGCCAGGGCGACGGCGAGCCGCCGCGGGGTCAGCCGGCCGGCGCGCCCGGTCAGGAAGCCGCTCACGGCTGCACCCTCCGGTCGATCCGACCGGGCATCGCGCCGCTCGCCCGCTCACCCTTCGCCTCGTCGACCAGGAGGCCGCGTGAAGCGAAAAAGCTCGACACAGGAGGTCTCATGCCGGCACCGCGAACCGCGCGCCCGACGGCAGCTCGCCGACGTGGATCGCGAGGCCGAACGCAGCGCGGGTCTGGGGGGCGGCGAGCACGTCGGCCGGCGCGCCGCGCGCCGCGATCCGGCCGTCGGTGACCAGCCACATCGTCCCGCCGTGGCGCAGCGCGAGGTCGAGGTCGTGGGTCACCGCGATCGCCGCGGCGCCGGCGGCGCACTGGGCCCGGATCAGCTCGAAGATCGCCCGCGCGTGCGCCGGGTCGAGCCCGGTGGTCGGCTCGTCGAGCAGCAGGCAGCGCGCACCCTGGCACAGCGCCTGGGCGACGATCACCCGGCGCGCCTCGCCGCCCGACAGCTCGTCGAACCGCTGGCTCGCCAGGTGCTCGACGTCGCACGCCGCCATCGCCTGCCGGGCGGCCGCCAGGTCGTCGGCGCTGGCCAGCCCGAGCCCGTTCTGGCGCGCGTAGCGTCCGAGCAGCACGACCTCCTCGACGGCGAACGGGAACGCGAGCTCGTAGTGCTGCGGCAGGTAGGCCAGCTCGCGCGCGATGTCCCGGCGCGGCGCGCGCAGCGGATCGCGGCCGAGCACGCGGATCGTCCCGGCGCGCGGCGGGGTCAGCCCGCCGATCGCGCGCAGCAGCGTGGTCTTGCCCGCGCCGTTGGGCCCGACCACCACCACCAGCTCGCCGGCGTCTACCTGAGCGCTCACCTCGCGCACCACGTCGCGGTGGCCGAGCGCGATCGACACACCGTGGAGCTCGAGGTGGGCCATGCGCGGGGATTGTAGTCGGCTGGCGACGGCGGCGGAAACGCGCTACCGAAAGGACGTGCGGCGCCGCAGCGATCGGGAAGGAAGATGCGGAAGTCAACGATGCCGCGCGAGGCGACGCGCGGAGGGGTGAATGGCCCGGCAGTGCCGGGCCATCCCCCAGAGGGGGGTCACGGGAAGGTCCCCTGTCGATCGATCAATCAATCGCCCGGGCCAGCGCGGCGAGCGCCTCGGCGACCCGCGGCGACGGCGCGAGCAGGTACGGATCGGTGATCGCGCGGACGCGATGCGCGGCGACGGCGGGGACCGCGAGCGGGTCCCACGCGGCGATGCCGTCGCGCGCCGCGTACGACAGATCGAGGATCACCTCGGGCCGGGCGCGCAGCACCTCCTCGGCGGAGATCTTGGGATAGCGGGCCCCGGCGGCGCTCAGCACGTTGTCACCGCCCACCACCGCGAGCAGTTCGTCGACCCAGCTGCCCGGGCCGGCGGTGACCAGGTTGCCCAGGCCGCCGGCCTCGCGGTCGATCACGGCGAGCACGCGCGGCCGCTTCGCCGGGCGCCGGGCGGCGGCGCGGTCGAGCGCGGCGTCGATCCCCTCGATCACGCGATCGGCGTCGCCGGCCCTGCCGATCTGCGCGCCGACCGCGCGCAGCGCGGCCTTGATGTCGGGCAGGCCGTGGATCGCGCAGGCGACGCTCGCGATCCCGGCGTCGTGCAGCGCGCCGGCGACCTGGCCGTGGACGTCGTCGACGATCACCAGGCTCGGCCGCAGGCTGACGATGGTCTCGAGGTTGGGGGCCAGGAAGCTGCCGACCCGGGGGAGCTCTGTCACCTCGGCCGGGTAGGTCGAGTAGTCGTCGACGCCGACCAGCAGGCCGGTGGCGCCGAGCGCGGCGACGACCTCGGTCGCCGACGGCGTGAGCGACACCACGCGCGGCGCGGGGCCGGAGGGCGCCGCGGCGGCAGAGCCGGGAGATGCGGACGAGCCGCTGGCCCCGGCCGCCGCGGGTGCAGCGGCGGAGCCTGCGTTCGAGGCCCCGGCCGCGGGCCGGGTGGCGGAGCCGGCCTCGTCGCGGTGGCAGCCCGGGCCGCCGGCCGCGAGCGCGGCGATCGCGAGGGCGGCGCCCACGAGCCGCGCGAGGCGACGCGCGGAGGGGCGAATGGCCCGGGCCAGCCGCCAGCCGACGGGAAGATCGGTCTCCTCTGGAGCCATCCCCGCGCCGGCGGCTCGGTGGACACCGGGGCGCGCGGATGGCCGGGTCGGCGGGACGGCCCGCGTGCGCCCGGCGGGCGCGGGACGCCGGCGCGACGAAGCCCACGGAGCAGGGATCGGAGCTCTCACCCCTGCTGCATATCACCTGCGGTATCGTGGGGCCGTGGAACGAGGCGATCTTACCGGTGCCATCCTCGACGGCCGGTACCGGGTCATCGAGCCGGTCGCGCAGGGCGCGATGGGCACGGTGTACCGCGCCGAGCGGGTCAAGCTCGGCCGGATCGTCGCGGTCAAGGTCCTGCACGACGCGCTGCCCAACGAGCTGTCGGGCCGAAAGCGCTTCGAGATCGAGGCGATGGCGATGGCCAAGCTCGAGCACCCGCACTGCGCCTCGGTGCTCGACGTCGGCGTGTACCACGAGCGGCCGTACGTGGTGATGGACTTCGTCAGCGGCCCGAACCTCAAGGACGTGATCGCGACCGGGCCGCAGCCGATCGGGCGCGCGGTCGAGGTCGTGCGCCAGGTGCTGTCCGGTCTCGCCCACGCCCACGAGCTCGGCATCATCCATCGCGATATCAAGCCGGCGAACCTGGTGCTGTCGCAGAAGACCGGACTGGGCGACCACGTCAAGATCCTCGACTTCGGACTGGCCCGCTTGCACGACAGCGGCCAGAACCTGACGACCGGCGTCGTGGTCGGCACGCCCGCGTACATGGCTCCCGAGCTGATCCGCGGCACCGGGCTCGATGCGCGCGCCGACCTCTACGCGTGCGGCGTGCTGCTGTTCGAGCTGCTCACCGCGCACAAGCCGTTCCACTCCGAGGTCGACGATCCGATCGAGGTCTGCCGGATGCACCTGCAGTCGCCGATCCCGCGGCTCGACGACAAGCTGCCGGGCGGCGAGTTCGGCGAGCTCGAGGCGGTGGTCGCCAGGGCGCTCGCCAAGGACCGCGACGAGCGCTACGCGTCGGCCCAGGAGTTCGCCGCCGCGCTCGACGCCGCGGTGCCGGACGCCGTGCGCCGGCCGTCGCAGCGGATCCCGCGTGTGCCGCCCAGCGGGCCGATCCCGCTCGCCTCGTCGATCGAGAGGGGCGTCGCGTCGCGCGGCTCGTCGGATCCGCTGCCCGACGCGTCGTACCCGCCGGCGGTGGAGGTCCGCACCGCCGACGTGATCGCCGCGATCCCGGACCCGGGCGCGGGTGCGGGCGCGGGCGCGGCGCCGGGCGCGCCGGGAGCCCGCGGACCCGGCGAGGCGCGCGACGCTGCCCGCGCCCGCACGGCCACGCCGGTCGCCGGGACCCGCGCCGCGGCGCCGGGCGGCGGCGCGGCCATCCCGGGCGCAGCGACCCGGGCCGAGGCGCTCGCCGACACGTCGCTCGCGGACGACGCGAGTGCGCCGGGCACGTTCTTCGGCCTCCAGGTGAGCGGCCCGACGCGGGTGCCGACCGCACGCGACCCGGGTCCCGCGGACGAGCGGCCGCCGCGCCGGTGGCGCCGCCCGGCGATGATCGCCGGCGCCGCGCTGGTCGCCGCGATCGCGGTCGTCGCGGTCCTCGCCGGGGGCCGGGCGTCCGGTCCCGGCGAGCCCGACGGCTCGGGCGCGGCGACCAGCGCGGCGGGTTCGGGTGCGGCGTCCGGCCCGGTCCGCGAGATCATCGCCAGCGCCAGCGAGCTTGCCACGCAGGGCGAGCGCGGTGCCGTGCTCGCGCTCGAGCAGCTCCGCCGCGCGCGGGGCCAGTATCCGGATGCCGCGCCGCTCGCATACACCGCCGGCCGGATCTGCTTCTCGAGGTTCTACTGGACCGAGGGGCTCAAGGACTTCCGCGATGCGATCCGTCTCGAACCGGCCTACCGCGCCGATCCCGAGCTGATCAAGACCGTGCTGCGCGGCTTCCTCACGACGCCGAGCTACAACGACGACCTCGCGAGCTTCCTGCGCGACGACATCGGCAGCGCGGCGCAGCCGTTCCTGGAGGAGACCGCGCGCGATCATCCGAGCGCCATGATCCGCAGCCGCGCCGCCGCCGAGCTCCGCCGCTACCACTGACCGCCCAGGGGGCAGACACGCCTCCCCACCGGCCCCGCGTCACGCTGCCGCCCCGGGTCCGCCACACGGTCAATTTTTTTTGCGGCGAGATCTCTTCCAGTGAGCAGTATTCAAACATCGCTGGGCAAGGACTTCACAGACTTCTCCACAGGCATTTCCAAGTTGTCAGAAGTCCTGTGGAAAAGGCCACTGATTCACCCACAGTTCACGCTCAATCCACAGCTACTTCACGAGGTAGCCTCAGCCCTGGACACACTACCCATAGCCACGTTTCCCGCGGGACCCCCCAAATCTAGTGGCGGTTTTTCTTGCCCGCGTACACCGGCCTCGATAAAAGAAAGGCCTGCGGCTGCTGTTGCGCCACATCCGGCGATCCCCGGGGGGTACCGCAGCGCACCAAGCTCCCTTCGTCTCTCAGGCAAGTCCAGGTCATCCCACAGGGTTCTCCCTGTTCTTTCGTGAGGATTTTTGGCTCTCCGGGTATTCCGGCAGGCCGACGTCGCCGTCGCTTCTCCCGTCACCTCGTCCGCGTGTTCGCCAGGTCATCTCTCAGAGGCGTCAGAGGCGTCTGGCGCCACCGGGGGGGACGGCCGGGCGCGATGCACGGCGATCGCTCGCGCTCGAAACGCGGGCAATGAAACCTGACGAAAGACTGTCAACCCGCTGTGCCAGCTTCCGTTCATCACGTCACGAATCTCGCAAGGAGGGGTCCACATGCACGCCAAGTCCGTCGCTGCCACCACCGGGGACGCATCACCTGACCGGCGGTCGCCGCCTTCGGGCGCGTCGGTCTCGTCGCGGGTCATCAAGGACCCGCGCTCCGGGCTCACCGTCGAGCGCTACTTCACGCGCCAGGGCGTCGATCCGTTCGACACGGTCGAGTGGGAGCGGCGCGACGCGGTGATCAGCGGCGCCGACGGCAAGGTGTTCTTCGAGCAGCGCGGCGTCGAGTTCCCCAGGAGCTGGTCGCAGACGGCGACCAACGTGGTGGTGCAGAAGTACTTCCGCGGCACGCTCGGCACGCCGCAGCGCGAGGCCTCGGTGCGCGCGATGATCGGCCGGGTCGCCGACACGATCTACGGCTGGGGCAAGGCCGACGGCTACTTCAAGAGCGAGGCCGACGGCTGGGCGTTCCGCGACGAGCTGGTCCACCTCCTCCTGCACCAGAAGATGGCGTTCAACTCGCCGGTCTGGTTCAACGTCGGGGTCGAGCCGCGGCCGCAGTGCTCGGCGTGCTTCATCAACTCGGTCGAGGACTCGATGGGCTCGATCCTCGGGCTGGCCAAGACCGAGGGCATGCTGTTCAAGTACGGCTCGGGCACCGGCTCGAACCTGTCATCGCTGCGCAGCTCGCGCGAGAACCTCAACGGCGGCGGCACGGCGTCGGGGCCGGTGTCGTTCATGCGCGGGTTCGACGCGTTCGCCGGCGCGATCAAGAGCGGCGGCAAGACCCGGCGCGCGGCCAAGATGGTGATCCTCAACATCGACCACCCGGACGTGGTCGACTTCATCGACTGCAAGGCGGTCGAGGAGAAGAAGGCGTGGGCGCTGATCGACGCCGGCTACGACGGCGGGTTCAACGTCACGGGCGGCGCCTACGACTCGGTCGGCTACCAGAACGCCAACCACTCCGTGCGGGTCACCGACGAGTTCATGAACGCGGTGCTGCGCGACGCCGACTGGCACACCCGCGCGGTGGTCGGCGGCAGGAAGCTCGATACTCACAAAGCACGCCATCTGATGCGCAAGATGGCCGACGCCGCGTGGATCTGCGGTGACCCCGGGATCCAGTACGACACGACGATCAACGACTGGCACCCGTGCATCAACACGGCGCGGATCAACGCGTCCAACCCGTGCTCCGAGTACATGTTTCTCGACGACTCGGCGTGCAACCTGGCGTCGCTCAACCTGCGCAAGTTCCAGCGCCCGGCCCCGGGATCCACGTACACCGGCGGCGGTGACCTCGACGTCGAGGCGTTCCGGCGCGCCTGTCAGATCACGATCATGGCGATGGAGATCATCGTCGACAACTCGAGCTATCCGACCGAGCGGATCGCCGAGAACAGCTACAAGTTCCGCCCGCTCGGGCTCGGTTTCGCGAACTTGGGGGCATTGCTGATGTCCCGTTCACTACCGTACGACTCGGAGCCCGGGCGGGCGTATGCTGCTGCGATCACCGCGCTGATGTGCGGCGAGGCCTACCGCACCTCGGCGCGGATCGCCGCGGACGCGACGGGGCCGTTCGCCGGCTACGCCGACAACGAGTCGTCGTTCCTGAGCGTGATGCGCAAGCACCGCGCGGCGGTCGACCGGATCGACCGCGGGTTCGTGCCGCACGACCTGATGGAGGCTGCGAAGGACTCCTGGGACGGCGCGATCGAGATCGGCCAGCGCTATGGCTTCCGCAACGGCCAGACCACCGTGCTCGCCCCGACCGGCACGATCGCGTTCCTCATGGACTGCGACACCACCGGCGTCGAGCCCGACATCGCGATCGTCAAGTACAAGCGGCTGGTCGGCGGCGGCCTGCTCAAGATCGTCAACCACACCATCCCCGAGGCGCTCGCCCGGCTCGGTTACAGCGAGGCCGAGGTCGAGGCGATCGTCGCGCACATCGACGCCCACGACACGATCGAGGGCGCGCCGCACCTCCAGGACGAGCACCTGCCGGTGTTCGACTGCGCGTTCCGGTCCTCGACCGGCACGCGCTCGATCCACTACATGGGCCACATCCGCATGATGTCGGCGGTCCAGCCGTTCCTGTCCGGCGCGATCTCCAAGACCGTCAACCTCCCCACCGAGTGCACGGTCGAGGACATCGAGGACGCCTACATCCAGGCCTGGCGGCTCGGGCTCAAGGCGATCGCGGTGTACCGCGACGGCTGCAAGCGGACCCAGCCGCTGTCGACCAACATGAAGCAGGCGACCAGCGACGGCTCCAGGACCGCCGAGCCGGCCACGGTCCCCGCGGCTCCCCCGGTACAGGTCGATGCGCTCGAGCTGCTCGCCCCCGAGGAGCGCCGGCTGGTCGAGGCGCTGCGCGTCCGCAAGTCGCGCCCGGCCGGGCCGCCGATGGCCAACCGCTACAAGCTGCCCGACGAGCGCGCCTCGTTCACCCACAAGTTCTCGATCGGCGGCCACGAGGGCTACGTCACGGTCGGCATGTACGAGGACCAGTCGCCGGGCGAGATCTTCGTCCGCATGGCCAAGGAAGGCTCGGTGATCGCCGGCCTCATGGACTCGTTCGCCACCGCGATCTCGCTCGCGCTCCAGCACGGCGTGCCGCTCCACGTCCTGATCGAGAAGTTCAAGGGCACGCGGTTCGAGCCCTCGGGCTTCACCGGCAACCAGGAGATCCCGATCGCCACGTCGATCATGGACTACCTGTTCCGCTGGCTGGCGATCCGGTTCCCGTCGGACGGCCCGTCGATCTACGAGCGCCACCCGGCGGCGCGCGCGGCCCAGCTCGACCTGCCGAAGATCCCGCTGCTGTCCAAGGACTTCGTGCCCGCTCCGGGCGCCCTGGGACCCGGGAGCTCCGGGAGCACCGCGATCAGTGACACCAGGTCTCCCGTCGTGGAGGTCGTCGATCGCTCGCGCGACCGCGCCTGGGTCCAGGAGACCGATGCGCCGCCGTGCCACGAGTGCGGCACGCTCATGGTCCGCAACGGCGCGTGCCACAAGTGCCCGAACTGCGGCTCGACCAGCGGCTGCTCGTGAGCGCGGTCGCCGCCAGGCTCGCGCCAGGCTGATCTCGCGGGCCGGATCCTCACAGCAGGACGCCCTGCTCGGCGCACTGCTGGCGCAGGCCGCGCTGTGGGACGCGCCGGAACAGCGCCCGGGCGGTCTGCTCGTCCCGGAGGTGGCAGGCCGCGAGCACGGCGGTGCGTAGCGCGAGCGGGTTGCGTGGGGCGCGCTGCAGGGCGGCCTGGGCCAGCGACAGCGCCCGGGCCCACTGACCGGACCGCATGGCGTCCTGGGCCTCCTCGGCCTGGCCCGAGCCGGCCTGGGCCTCCTCGGCCTGGCCCGAGCCGGCCTGGCCCGAGCCGACCTGGCCCGAGCCGACCTCGCCCGGGACGATGCCAGGCGGGTAGGCGCTGCCGGCCCCTGGGTGCCTGGCGCCACCTGGGACAGGGCCGCCGCCGACGTCGATGTGGTGGGCCTCGCACTGAGCGCGGACCTCGCTGCGGTCGCGGCCGCGCAGCTTGTCGGCGTAGCGCGCGGCGCGGTCGGCGTCGTTCAGGCCGCACGCGGCGAGCGCGGCGATCCGCGCGGCGGCGAGGTCGCCCGGGTCGGCGGCGAGCAGCTTGTCGGCGATCTCCAGCGCCCGGGGCAGCTCGCGGCGATCGAGCGCCGCGCTGGCGGTGGCGAGCGTCGGTGGCGCCTCGGACACAGCAGCGCGCGGCTTGCAAGCGCGGCCGCGGGGCTCGAGCGTGGCGTCGTCGGGGACGACCTTTCGGGCGGCGGCGGCCAGGTCGCGGGCGCGCGCGCAGTTGCCCAGCTTGACCTGGGCGTCGATCGCGCGGGCCTGCTGCGCGATGTACTGCCGCCGGGCCTCGGCGACGGTCGGCGCGAGGTCGGGATCGTCGCGGTCGAGATCGGCGACTTCGAGCACGGCCGGCCAGTCATGCGCGGCGGCGAGCTCGCGCAGCTTGTCGCGCAGCGCGGTCTGGCTGGCCGGGGCCGTGGCCTCGGCGGCATCGGGCGCGGCCGCCGCGACGCTCGCGTCCGGTGGCGAGAGCGCCTCGCGGCCGGTCGCCATGGCGTCGGTGCCCGCGTCCACCGCGACGAGCGCGATCGGTCGTGCGTGCGGCGGCGCCGGGCCGCGGCCGGATCGGACCGCGAGCAGCGCGACGGTGGCGGCCCCTGCGACCAGGACCGCGCCGCCGAGGACCAGGCCGGTGCGCGATCGGCGCCGCACGGGGATCCGGTCACCGGTGGACTGGGCGGCGGCGGTCTGCAGCGTCGTGGCGTGGCCGGACGCGGGGTGGATCGACGGCGCAGCGCGCTCCGACGCGGAGACCGCCGGGGGTGGCCCGGCGGGGCCGGACGCGGGCGAGGTCGGTGCAGGCGGCCGGGCGCGTCCGGCGGCCGGGTCGACGCGGCGCGGCCGGCCGCGGACCTCGGCGGTGGGGTCGGGACGGCCGAGCCCGCGGCGGCGACCAGGCGCGATGCGCCGGGCGAGCCGGGTTGGCCCAGCGCGGCGATCAGGCTCGCGCTCCTGCCGGCGACATCGCCGCCCAGCGGGGCGAGGTCGGCGGCGAGCGCCGCGATGCTCGGGTAGCGCCGGTCGGCGGGCTTCTCCAGGCAGCGGTACACCACGTCGGCGAAGCCCGGCGCGGCGACGTCGAGCGGCTCGGGCGGATCGATCGTGACCTTGACGGCGAGCTCGGTGATCGAGTTGCCGCGGAACGGCAGGCGGCCGGTGACCAGCTCGTAGAGGATCACGCCGAGCGCCCAGATGTCGCTCCGGGCGTCGGCGTCGTGCGCGGAGCGCAGCTGCTCGGGCGACATGTAGCCCGGCGAGCCCATCACCATCGACGTGGAGGTGATCCGGAAGTCACCCGCGGCCGGCGCCTTGGCGATCCCGAAGTCGAGCACCTTGATCAGCGGCGAGCCGTCGAGCCGCTGGGTCAGGAACAGGTTGGCCGGCTTGAGGTCGCGGTGGACGATGCCGGCCGCGTGGGCCTCGGCGATCGCGACGCACGCCTGCAGCACGTAGTCGACCGCGGTCGCGACCTCGAGCGGGCCGGCGGCGGCCAGCTGCGCGAGGTCCTGGCCGTCGAGCAGCTCCATCACGAGGTAGGGCGAGCCGCCGTCGAGCCGGCCGACGTCGAACACCCGGCAGACGTGGTCGCTGCGCAGCCGCGCGCTGGCCTGGGCCTCGCGCAGGAACCGCGCGACCACGCCGGGGTCCTCGGACATCGCATCGTGCAGCACCTTGATCGCGACCCGCTGCTCGAGCTGGAGGTGGGTCGCCACCGCGACCACGCCCATGCCGCCCTGGCCGAGGATGTGCTCGATGCGGAACCGCTCGCCGACGATCGAGCCGACCTCTAGCATGCGTCGTTCCACTGTAGCGCGTTGCCGGCAAGGTGCGGTGCACCTTGCGGCGATGGCGCGTGACCGGACTACACTATCCTGGTACGGATCCGGACCGAGCCTGGCGCTCTGGCCAGATCCTTGGAGGACTCCATGCAACCCCACGAACACGAGGCCGAGGCGGCGGGCAGTGAAGGCGTCGAACGCGCGGACCGGCCCGAGCGGACCGGGGTGCCGGAGCGCGCCGGCGTACGGGACGAGGCGCGTGCCGGGGCGCAGGACGAGGCGCCGGAGCGGGCGCGGCGGGAAGCGCGCGAGCAGGGTCGCCGCGAGGGCACGGCGATCGGCCGCGCCGACGGGCTGCGCGCCGCGGTGCTCGCGTTCGCGCGCGCCCGGCTCGCACCGCTGTCCGGTGACGACGCGGCGGCGATCGCCGAGCTGCGCGACGAGGGCGCGCTCACCGAGCTGGTCGACTCGCTCGTGCAGGCCGAGCGCGTCGAGGACGCGCGCGCGGTGTTCGAAGCGGCGATCGCCGGCATCCGCAAGTGAGGGCCGCCGCGCTGGGCGGGCTGGTCCTGGCGCTGATCGCGTGCCAGCGTGCCGAGGCGCCGCCGCCGGCCGCGCCGAAGCGGCCGACCGCCTGCGAGCGGGCGGCGGACAGCATGGTCGGCGCGATGCTCGCGCGTCTGCCGCCGTCCGGCGCGCCGACCGAGCAGGCCGACGCGCTCCGCCGCCTGATCGGGGTGCGCTGCGAGCAGGACGGCTGGTCGGCGGAGGCGACCCGCTGCCTGCTCGCGATGCAGAAGCTCGACGACGCCGCGCCGTGCGCGAAGCTCCTGACCGACGACCAGCAGGCAGCGCTGGTCCGCGACCAGGAGGCTGCGTCCGGCGCCCGGCCGGCGGGATCGCCAGGCGCAACGGATGCCGCGCCGGCCAGCCGGACGGCCCCGTCGGGCGCCTCCGGGGGCCCCGGGCCGGGGGCAACGGCCGCGCCGGCCAGCCGGACGGCCCCGTCGGGCGCCTCCGGGGGCCCCGGGCCGGGGCACCCGGGTAGCGGGCCGTGATGCGCCGGACGCCCGCGACGGCGGCCACCACGCCGGGTGCCGGTGTGCTAACCGTTGCGCGATGACCGCGCCGCGGGGTCTGTTCTCGTACCGGCCGTACTGGGCCCAGCGGTTCGGCATCGCGCCGTTCCTGCCCACGACGCGCGCCGAGATGGACGAGCTCGGCTGGGACGGCTGCGACGTCATCCTGGTCACGGGCGATGCCTGCATCGATCATCCGAGCTTCGGGATGGCGCTGATCGGCCGGCTGCTCGAGGCCCACGGGTTCCGGGTCGGCATCCTCGACCAGCCGGACTGGCGCAGTGCCGAGCCGTTTCGCGCGCTCGGCCGGCCCGCGCTGTTCTGGGGCGTCACCGCCGGCAACATGGACTCGATGGTCAACCGCTACACCAGCGATCGCCGGATCCGCCGCGACGACGCGTACTCGCCCGACGGCGCGCCCGGGCTGCGGCCGGATCGCGCGGTCACGGTCTACGCCCGGCGCTGTCGCGAGGCGTTCGCCGACGCGCCGCTGGTGATCGGCGGGATCGAGGCCAGCCTGCGCCGGATCGCGCACTACGACTACTGGTCCGACGCGGTCCGCCGGTCGGTGCTGATCGACGCCGGGGCGGACCTCCTGGTCTACGGCAACGCCGAGCGCGCGATCGTCGAGATCGCGCACCGCCTGGCCGCCGGGGCGGCGATCGCGGACATCCGCGACGTGCGCGGCACCGCGTTCGCGCTTGCTACGGGCGCCCGCCGCGCCGGGTTCGCCGAGATCGACTCGACGGCGATCGACCGGCCGGGCCGGATCGAGCCGCTGCCGGACCCGTATGCGATGGCGGAGGAACGCCAGGCGGCGCCGTGCAGCACCGGCGGCGCGGCGGCGCCGGAGCGGCTGGACCGGCTGGTCCGGCTGTCGCCCCGCAAGGTCGACCGCGCGGCTCAGGTGATCCGCATGCCGAGCTTCGAGCAGGTGTCGGCCGACCTCGCGCTCTACGCCCACGCCTCGCGCATCCTCCACCTCGAGTCCAACCCCGGCAACGCCCGCGCGCTGGTCCAGCGCCACGGCGCGGCCGACGTCTGGATCCAGCCGCCGCCGATCCCGCTGACGACGCCGGAGATGGACGCGCTCTACGAGCTGCCGTTCGCGCGCGTGCCGCACCCGCGCCACCAGGCGACCAAGCTCCCGGCGTACGAGATGATCAAGTTCTCGGTGACGATCCTGCGCGGCTGCTTCGGCGGCTGCAGCTTCTGCTCGATCACCGAGCACGAGGGCCGCGTGATCCAGAGCCGCTCGGAGGCGTCGATCCTCGCCGAGGTCGCGCGGATCCGCGACGCCACGCCGGGGTTCCACGGTGTGATCAGCGACCTCGGCGGGCCGACCGCGAACATGTACCGGATGGCGTGCCGGTCGCGCGAGATCGAGGCGGCGTGCCGCAAGCCGTCGTGCGTCTACCCCGATATCTGCGACAACCTCGGCACCGATCACGCGCCGCTGGTCGCGCTGTACCGCAAGGCGCGCGCGATCCCCGGCGTCAAGCGCGTGTTCATCGCGTCGGGGGTGCGCTACGACCTCGCGGTGCGCTCGCCGGAGTGGATCCGCGAGCTCGCGCAGCACCACACCGGCGGTTACTTGAAGATCGCGCCGGAGCACACCGAGGACGGCCCGCTGGCCCACATGATGAAGCCGGGGATCGGGGCGTACGACCGGTTCAAGCAGCTGTTCGACCGCTACTCCCACGAGGCCGGCAAGGAGCAGTACCTGATCCCGTACTTCATCGCCGCCCACCCGGGCACGACCGATGCGGACATGCTCCAGCTCGCGCTGTGGCTCAAGCGCAACGGGTTCCGCCCCGATCAGGTCCAGGCGTTCCTGCCGTCGCCGATGGCGAGCGCGACCGCGATGTACCACACCGGGCTGTCGCCGCTGCGCTCGCTGAAGGCGCGCCAGCCGGTCCACGTCGTCAAAAGCCTCGCTCAGCGCCGGCTGCACAAGGCGTTCCTGCGCTACCACGATCCGGAGAACTGGCCGATGCTGCGCGAGGCGCTACACCGGATGGGCCGCGCCGAGCTGATCGGCAGCGGCAAGCACCAGCTCGTACCGTCGTGGCAGCCCGCGGGCACCGGCGGCCGGCGCGAGGGCAGGCGCGGCCCGCGCCCCGGCGCCGCGCTGACCCAGCACACCGGGCTGCCGCCGATGCCGCACCGCAAGCCGCGCCGCTAGCTGCGCTCGCAGTCCGCGCGTCGCGTGAAGCGAGACTTGCGTCGCGCACGTACACCAGAGCCTTTTGTGGTGCCGATGCGGCGCGGTAGATTCAGGCGGTCCGGCATGGCGGCATCGCCTTCCCCCAGCTCCGAGGATCCGTTCGCGATCGGCAGCGTGCTCGACGACCGCTATCGGATCGAGGCGGTGCTCGGCAGCGGCGGGATGGGCCGGGTGTACCGCGCCGAGCACACGAAGATCGGCAAGTCGGTGGCGATCAAGGTGCTGCACGCCGATCTGACCCGGAACCGCGAGGCGTCCCAGCGGTTCCAGCGCGAGGCGATCGCGTCGGGCCGGCTCGATCACCCAAACATCGTCGGGGTCACCGACTTCGGCGTGCTCGACACCGGGGCGCTCTACCTGGTGATGGAGGTGCTCGAGGGCGAGTCGCTCGGCGACCGGCTGGGGCGCGACGGGCGGATCCACTGGGTCGAGGCGCTCGACGTCCTGCGCGGCATGCTGTACGGCCTGCGGCACGCCCACGAGCGCGGCGTCGTGCACCGCGACATCAAGCCCGACAACGTCTACCTCGCGCACAAGGACGGCGCGCCGGTGATCAAGATCCTCGACTTCGGGATCGCCAAGCTGTACGCGGGCAGCGCCGACGATCCCGCGTCGACCCGGGCCGGCCTCACCGTCGGCACGCCGGCCTACCTGTCGCCCGAGCAGGCGGTCGGCGGCGAGATCACGCCGGCGTCGGACCTGTACTCGGCGTCGATCGTGCTCTACGAGATGCTGGTCGGGCGCGCTCCGTTCGAGGACAAGGACCCGCTCGCGATGCTCGGCGCGCACGTCAGCCGGACGCCGCCGCGGTTCGTCGACGTCGCGCCGTGGATCGACATCCCGGCGCCGCTCGAGGACATCATCCAGCGCGGGCTGCGCAAGCCGGTGGTGGATCGGGTCGCCACGGCCACCGACTACCTCGCGCTGATCGACGCGTTCTCGCCGCCGCTGCACCCGAGGGGCGCGACCGCGCCGCCGGTGGTCGCGGAGGCGAGCGGACCGGTCGCCTCGCCGGTGGCCGGGGCGCCGGCCTCCGTGCTGCCGGCGTCCGCGACGGCGCCGGCGAATGCCGCCACGCCGGTGCCGGGAGCCACGCCGGTGTCGAGCGCCTCGCCGGTGTCGAGCGCCGGGCCGGTGCCGGGCGCCGCGCCGGCGATCCGGGCGACCGCGCTGCCGCGCGCCGCGCGGGCGGTGTCGCTCGCCGACATGACCGAGCCGATCCCGCTGACCTGGATCGTCCGCAGCGGCGTGGTGATCGGCCTGGTGATCATCGCGGCGATCGCGCTGGCGATCGGCGCGCACTGCCGCGGCGCGGAGCCGGGCGCGAAGTCGGCCGCGAGCGGGCCGCCGGTGGAGCCGCCTTCCCGGGTCGAGCCGGGCAAGCCGGAGGGGGCCAAGCTGGAGCCGGGCGGCAAGCCCGAGCCGAGCGTCGCGGCCGAGCCGGCGGGCAAGCCGGAGTCCACCAGGCCGGCGTCCACCGGCAGGCCGGCGTCCACCGGCAAGCCGGCGTCCACCGGCAAGCCGGCTCCCGACGCCGACGAGCCCTCCGCCCGGCCGGAGCCCGCCCGGCCACCGGCCGCGGCCCCGGCGAGGCCGGCGGCTCCGCCGAAGCAGCCCGCCGGGAAGGGCAGGCCGGGAACCGGCGCGGGTTCCAGCAAGAAGCCGGCGACCCACTGATCGGAACCGCAGCCCTCCGCGAGCCGGCGCTTCCGGTCACGCCGGGCGCGGCGGCTTGGCCCGCCACGCCTTCGACGTGAACGCGTCGAAGTCGACCACGACGCAGATCGGTTTGTCGTCGGCGTCGAGCGCCCAGTACGCGGCGAACGCGCCGTTGCCGCACGGCAGCGCGAGCGCGCGGCGGCCGTCGGTCAGCGGCACCTCGATCGGCAGCACGCCGTTCGGTGGCGGCAGCGCGATCACGCCGGGTGAGCCGTCGCCAGCGTCGACCAGCGCCAGCCAGCCGCTGGTGACCTGCGTGCGCGGTCCGGCCTCCGGTCGGGCCTCGCCGCGAAGCTGCGCGACCGTCCACCGCGCGATCGGCGGCCGGCCGACGTGGATCACCACCGCGGCGAGCCGCTCGCCGGACGCGGCGCCGGTGTCCTCGTCGGGCCGCGCGACCGACAGCATGACGCGGAACGCGCCGGTGCCGATCGGGCGCTCGAGCACGTGCCAGGTCTCGGGGCGGTCCGGATCGCACACCGCGAGCGCGCCCGAGCGGGCGTGAAACTGCAGCGGCAGCATGCGGACGTCGATCTTGTCGCCGCCGATCCGCTCGCCGTAGCGCAGCAGGCGCGCGATGTCGCGGGTCGCGAGGGACTCGTTCGCCCGAGCGCCGTCGGCCGCGCCGGCGGGGAGCTTCGGCTCGTCCGGCTCGTCCGGCTGATCCGGCTGGTCCGGCTGGTCCGGCTGGTCCGGCTGGTCCGGCTCGTCCGGCTGGTCCGGCTCGTCCGGCTGGTCCGGCTCGTCCGGCTCGTCCGGGTCGTCCGGGCGATCGTCGGGGCCGCCGCGCAGCACGCCGGGCCGGGTCGGCGCCGACCTCGTCCCGGGACCTCCCGATGCGTGGGCCGCGGCGCCGGTCGGCTCCGTCGCGCTGGTGGCCGCAGTCGGTTTGCCCGACGCGCCATCCGGGGGTGGGCGGTCGGCCGCGGATACCTGGGCGGCGCGGCCGGCTGCGGTCTTTGCGGGCGCGGGACGCGTCGCTACCGGCCCGGGGGTGCGGGCCGGTCGCGAGCTCGGGGTGATCTTGCTCGATGCACGGTCGGCCGCGCGTGTACGGGCACGGCGCGCGGCCGGTGCAGGGGCCGCTGCGGGCTCGGGTGCGCGGACCGGCAGGGACGCCGCGGTGGCCCTGCTCGGTGCGCGGCCCGCTGCGGAGGCCCTGGCCGCGCGCGGCGCGGTGGTGGTGCGCGCGGCACGGGCTGCGGAGGCCCTGGCCGCGCGCGGCGCGGTGGTGGTGCGCGCGGCACGGGCTGCGGAGGCCCTGGCCGCGCGCGGCGCGGTGGCGGTGCGCGCG
>JBGQCL010000030.1:0-48660 GCA_041495365.1 Kofleriaceae bacterium
CGACTACGGCGCGGACGCCGCGTCCTACGTCGAGGCGTTCTTCAAGAACGTCGCGTGGGAGGTGGTCGAGCAGCGCTACGATCGCGCGCTCAAGGCGTTCGCGGCGCTCGGGTGATCGCCATGCGGACGCTGTCCGGGGGCTGACGATCCTCGGCGTCGCGGCCACCGGCAAGCTCGACGTGCTCGGCAGCGTGGCGTCCGCCCAGGACGCGCACTGGGTCGCGGCCGACGACGCCGGGCACGCGTACGTGTGCGCTCCCAGTCAAGGCGCCGTGCTGGTGGTCAACGACCCGTTCCCGGCGAGCCGCTGAGCGGCGGTCCGCGTCCGGTTTTCGCTTGACGGCCGTTCCGGCACCCGGAACGCTAGTCCCGGCGCGCGTTGCGCGAGCGAATCCGTAGGAGGAACCACTGCGATGACCACGCGTCCCACCCGGCTGCACCACACGGCATACGTCACCCAGGACCTCGCGAAGACCCGGGCGTTCTACGAGGACCTCATCGGGCTGCCGCTGGAGGCGACCTGGTGCGAGTCCGACGATCTGTTCGGTGAGATCCGCACCTACTGCCACTGCTTCTTCGGGCTGGAGGACGGCAGCGCGCTGGCGTTCTTCCAGTTCGCCAACGCGCGCGATCGCGAGCTGTTCGGCCCCAGGATGCCGGAGACTCCGTTTCATCACATCGCGCTCAACGTCGACGCCGACACCCAGGCCGCGGTCGAGAACCGGCTCGCCGCCGCCGGCTACACGGCGCCGCAGACGTTCGTGCTCGAGCACGGCTACTGTCGCTCGCTGTACGCGGTCGATCCCAACGGGATGATCGTCGAGCTGACCTGCGACGTGGCCGCCGCGGTGCAGCCCGACATCGTCCAGACCCGCAGGAACCAGGCGCACTCCGAGCTCGAGCGCTGGCTGGCCGGCGATCACACGTCGAACAACACGTATCGCTAGCGCGATGAAGCTGACGCTGTCGTTCGACAACGGGCCGGATCCCGACGTGACGCCGGCGGTGCTCGACGTGCTGCGCGATCGCGGCGTGACCGCGCAGTTCTTCGTGCTCGGCAAGCAGCTCGGCGATCCGCGGTGCCGCCGGCTGGTCGAGCGCGCGCGCGACGCCGGCCACCTGGTCGGCAACCACTCGTTCAGCCACGGCGTCCCGCTCGGCCGGGACGATCGCCGCGACGCGGTGGAGGCCGAGATCGCCGCGACCGAGGTGCTGCTCGCCCCGCTGGTGCCGGGCCCGAAGCGGTTCCGGCCGGTCGGCGGCGGCGAGCTCGGCCATCACCTCCTGACCCGGCGCGCGGTCGACTACCTGGTGGCGCACGGCTACTCGTGCATCCTGTGGAACAGCGTGCCGCGCGACTGGGTCGACCCCGAGGGCTGGCCGGCCCGCGCGCTGGCCGACTGCGCGACCCGGCCGCACACGCTGCTCGTGCTGCACGACATCCCCGGCGCCTGCCTGGCCGGCCTGGCCGGCTTCATCGACGCCGCGCGCGCGGCGGGGTGCGAGCTGGTGGCCGGCGTGCCGCCGGACTGCGCGCCGATCGTCGACGGTCGGGTCGTCGGAGACCTCGACGGCCTCGTCGCCGCGGCGTAGTTGCCGCCGGTCGCGCCCGACGACACGTCTCGAACTCGTCGAACCGGTCGGCGTTGGTCATCGCGATCGTCGCGGCCTTCGGGCGCGACAGCGACGCGACCTGGCCGAGGAACGCGGTCTGGAACGCCGGCGCGTTGGCGTGCGTGCCGGTGAACAGCTCGTTGGCCGGGTTGACCTTGTCGGTCACGTGCTCGACCGACAGCACGCACGCGGCGTGCGCCACACCGCGCGCGAGCCCGAGCTCACCGGCCGATCTGCACGTCTTCCAGCACGCCGAGCGCGTCGGGGACCAGCACCGCGGCCGAGCAGTACGCGCTGACCAGGTACGAGGTGATCGCCTGGCCGTTGATCGTCATCCGGCGCACCGACAGGCCGGGTTCGACCTCGTCGGGAAGGCCGGCGGGGCGCAGGCCGATCACGCCCTGGTGCTCGGCGCCGAGTCGCAGCGCGAGGATCGAGCTGGTTCCGGCGCGACTGATCGGCAGCTTGTCGCACGGCAGCAGCGGGACGCCGCGCCAGGCCGGCACCCGGCGGCCGTGGACCTCGACCGGCGTGGGGTACAGGCCGCGCCGGTTGCACTCGCGGTGGAACGCCGCGATCGTCCGCGGGTGGGCGAGCAACAGCCCGGTCCTGCGGCGCCGCGACAGCAGCTCGTCCATGTCATCGGGAGTCGGCGGCCCGCCGCGCGGGTGGATCCGCTGCTTGAGATCGGCATTGTGGAGCAGGCCGAACTCGCGATGGTGGAGCAGATCGTGGTCCTGCTGCTCGCGGATGGCCTCGATCGTCAGGCGGAGCTGCTGCTCGAGCTGCTGGTGCGGGACGTTGTAGACGTCCGACACCCGGGTGTGGAGCTTGACCGTCGTCTGGACTGCGCCGAGCTCGTACTCGCGGGGCGCGAGGTCGTAGTCGACGAACGCGCCGGGCAGCACGGGCTCGCCGGTGTGGCCGGCGGACAGCCCGATCGCGGCCTGGCCGAGCTTGTCCTGCGGCCGGGCGAGGCGGAGGGCGAGCTGCGCGAGGTGGGCGCGCAGCCCGGCGTGCTGCTCGATCAGCTGCGCGAGCAACGGCCCGGGCAGCGCGAGCACGGTGCACGCGGTGACCGCCCGGAGCGAGAACGCCCAGGCCGCGCCCGGTCCGAGCACCGCGCGGTCGCCGACGTGGTCGCCGTCGGACAGCACCTCGAGGATGGGGTCGTCGCCGTACGCGCCGGCGCCGAGCTTGTGGGCGCGGCCGTGCGCGATCGCGACGATGTGGTCGGCGGGCTGGCCGCGCGCGACGATCAGCTCGCCGGCGGCGACCTGGCGCGCGATGAACCGGCCGGCCAGCGCGCCGAGCGCGTCGGCGTCGTCGAACCCGCGCAGCACGGGGAGCTCGGCGAGCGTCGGCGCGACGACCTCGACGCGGCCGCCGGCGACGGTGAACTGCAGCCGGCCGCTGCCGACGGCGTGGCTGAGCCGGCGGTTGACCCGGTAGACGCCGCCGTGGACCTGCTCCCAGGGCAGCATCTGGAGCAGCCAGCGCGGCGAGATGCCCTGCATCCGGGGCACCGACTTGGTCGTGTGCGCGAGCTGGCGGGCGCCGGCGGTCGACAGGCTGGTCGGCTCGGCGTCGCCGGACGGGCCGGGGGGCGTTGCTTCCAGCATGTCAGTCGGCCCGGCCGATCTCGACGTTCTCCAGGATGCCGAGCGCGTCCGGGACCAGCACCGCCGCCGAGAAGTAGCAGGTGACCAGGTACGACAGGATCGCCTTGTCGTTGATGCCCATGAACCGGACCGACAGGCTGGGCTCGATCTCGTCGGGGATGCCGGCCTGGTGCAGGCCGATCACGCCCTGGTTCTTCTCGCCGGTCCGCATCAGCAGGATCGAGCTGGTGCGCGACTCGCCGACCGGGATCTTGTTGCACGGCAACACCGGGATGCCGCGCCACGCCGGCACCATGTGACCGCCGAGGTCGATGCTGGTCGGATAGAGGCCGCGCCGGCTGCACTCGCGGCCGAACGCGGCGATCGCGCGCGGGTGGGCGAGGAACACCGTCGGATCCTTCCACACCGTGGCGAGCAGCTCGTCCATGTCGTCGGGCGTCGGCGGGCCGCTGCGGGTGTGGACGCGCTGCTTGAGATCGGCGTTGTGGAGCAGCCCGAACTCGCGGTTGTTGACCAGCTCGTCCTCCTGGCGCTCCCGGAGCGCCTCGACGGTCAGCCGCAGCTGCTGCTCGGTCTGGTTCATCGACTCGTTGAACAGGTCGGCGACCCGGGTGTGGATCTGCAGCACGGTCTGCGCGACGCTGAGCTCGTACTCGCGGGGCGCGGTCTCGTAGTCGACGTAGGTCGCGGGCAGCACCGGCTCCCCGCTGTGGCCGGCGGCGAGCTCGATCGCGGCCTGGCCGGTGCCGTCCTGCTTCTTCAGCGCGCGCTGCTTGAACTGCGCGAGGTGGGTGCGCAGCGACGGCGACTGCGCGACGATCGCCTCGAACGCGTCCTGCTGCAGGATCAGCACGGTGCACGGCGTGGCCGCTCGCGCGGTGAACGGCCAGGTGTCGTGGGACTCGAGCACCGCCTGCCAGCTGTAGGAGTCACCGTCGGCCAGCACGTCGAGCGCGGCCTCGTCGCCGTACTTGCCCTTGCCGATCCGGTTGACCTTGCCGTGCGCGATCAGGCAGATCGAGTCGGCCGGCCTGCCTTGCTCGGTGATGACCTCGCCGGGCTGGAGCTCGCGCTGGACGAACCGATCGGCGAGCGCCTGGAGCGCCGCGAGGTCGTCGAACCCGCGCAGCATCGGCAGCTCGCACAGCTCCTGCGGAATGACCTGGACGCGCGCGCCGGTGGTGGTGAACGTCACGCGGCCGTCGCCGACCGCGTAGCTCAGCCGCCGGTTGACGCGGTACACGCCGCCCTGGGCCTGGACCCACGGCAGCACCCTGAGCAGCCAGCGCGACGAGATCCCCTGCATCTGGGGGACCGACTTGGTCGTGTGGGCCAGCTTCCGCGCGGCGGCGGTGGCCAGGCTGGTCTGCGGATTCTCGATGTCGTTTCCCGATCTCGTTGTCATCGCCATGATTCACCCCGGTTGGCTTGGAAGGCCCGGTACAGCGCCGCGAGCCGCGCGGCCGATGTACCGAGCCCGGACGGGGCACCCAGCCGCGGCGCCGGCAGCCGGCGGTCTGCGCGCAGCTCCGGCTCCTTGTAGCGATCGACGGTGTGGTGCCAGGTGAGGATGCCAGCCATCCAGAGCTGGAATCCGGTGACATAGGTATGGACGCGATCGCGGACCGCGCGGTCGACCGCGAGCTCGTCGAGCACGACCGGCAGCTCGTCGGCGAGCAGGTACTCGAACTGCCGCATGCGCGATGCCATCAGGTCGTTGACCACGCCGACCGCGTCGGCCGGGCTGCAGTCGAGGAAGTTCTCGACCACGAGCACGGCATTGTGGAACTCGCCCTCGTACTCGATCTCCTTCTGGTACGAGAACACGTCGTTGGTCAGGCAGGCGACGTCGGTGGCCGACAGCTCGATCCCGCGCATCGTCCGGGTCCGGAACAGCTCGGCGGGGATGCCCTCGCCGCGGGTCAACCGGAACAGGCTCGCGGTCAGCTCCGATCCGAACGTCCTGCGCCGCATCTCGAGGTAGTCGACCGGATCCGGGATCCGGTGCTGGATCTGGTTGGCGAGCTCCCACAGCCAGCTCGTCGTCATGTCGCAGATCGCGGTGCGGAACTGCCGGCGCATCCCCTGCGACAGCCCGCCCGCGGTGCGCACCCACAGATCGGCCAGCCCGCGCTCGATCGGATTGACCGGCGGCGGGGCGGGCGTGGCGTCGAGCGGCATGAACTGCGGCAGCCGGGCGTCGAACGCCCTGGCGCCCGCCATGTCGCGGGTCCGGCCGTAGATCAGCGGGAAGTAGTCGTCGGCGTAGGTCCCCCACACCAGCCACTCGGCGGAGATGTCGAGCTGGTGCGCGCTGGCGTCGGGGTGGATCAGCGCGCCGCACAGCGCGACGTCGGCGGCGTCGAACTTGCGGCCGTTCCACACGTGGCCGCCGGGGACGCCGGGCAGCTCGTCGAGCATGCCCATCCGCCGCGCCCACGCCTTGCTGTTGCGCCGGGCGGCGTCGAGGTGCGGGTTGCAGCGCGCCGGGTACGGCATGTAGAACGCGGGCAGGGCGAGCGGCCCGACCGGCCGGAACGGCTGGAACCGGAAGCTCTTGATCCGGTCGACCCCGAGGTTGGTCGGGGTCAGCCGGATCTGCGACGCGAGCGGCGCCAGCGGTCCGCTCGCGAGGCCGGCCCGCGGGCCCGCGTCCTGGGCTGCCGCGCCGCCCTGGTTCATGTAGCGGCTCGACCGCATGTGCCACTCGTGGCCGCCGGACTGCCAGTCCTGCAGGCCCCTGGCGTAGCGGGCGACCCGCGCGCGCTCGGCCGGGCTCAGGTGGTGCTCGTCGCACACCGCCGGCACCTCGGTCAGCGCGGTGTTCTCGAACTGGTGCAGCCGCGAGGTCAGGATGGCGTTGGTCAGGTCCGCGGCGCGCTGCGGATCGACGCCGAGGAAGCGCTCCAGCACCAGCACGCAGTTGGCGTTCTCGCCTTCGTCCTCGACCTCGCGCTGGTAGGAGAACAGGTCGTTGCGCAGGTGGACCCCGTCGGCGAACGTGTCGCGCAGCACGCGCAGCGCCCGGCTCGCCGCGATCTCGTCCGGCACCTCGCCGTCGACCGCGTGCTCGACCAGGTTGGCCGACCACGGCGCGCCGCCGACCTTGCGCCGCATCTCGATGTACTCGATCGGGTTGGCGATCCGGTCGCGCTGGATGTTGGCGAGCTCCCACAGCGACTCGTCGAGCAGCGCCTGCGTGCTCGCGACGAACCGGCCCGGCCACGCCACCGAGGCGCCGGGGATCGTGCGGACCCACAGGTCCGCGAGGCCACGCTCGACCGGGTTGGTGGCCGCCGGCGGCGGGCCGGCGGGCGTGATCGGCATGAACGCGTGCAGCCGGGCCAGATATTGCTTTGCACCGGCCATATCCCGCGTCCGCTTGTAAATTTCCAGGAAATGATCGTCAAAAAAGAACACCCAGACATACCAATCCGTGACCAGGTCGAGCTCCGGAGCGGACGCATCCGGATGGGTATATGAACACAAGAGTGCATAATCATGAGAATCCAGATCGTGCTCGTCCCAGATCGGGTCGTGGCCGGCCTCGGCGCCGGCCTGCGGCGACGAGCCGATGATGCCCATGTCGCGCGCCCATGCCTTGGAGTGGACGCGGGCTGCCTCGAGATGAGGATTGAGCCGCGCCGGATAGGGCATGTAGAAGTCGGGTAATTGGAACGGCTGCATTGCCGAGCGTGACAATGCAGATAGCTTGATCGATATACAACATGTGATCTGGTGAGATGTGCGTGAACGCTCGGTGGTGAGAAACACGTGAACGCCGTTTGGCGTATTTGCAATGCGCCGCGAATCGCGCCACGTTGCCGTGCGCTCCCGATCGCGGCGAGCCGCTCGACATCGGCGTCGATCACCGGGCGGGTCCGTCGGTGTGGCGCGGCGGTTCGTCACCACGCAGGCCGGAAGTGGCTTCCAGAGTGCCACGGTCACCTACACGATCACCTCGCTGCCGACCCCGGTGAGCTGGCAGTAGCACGGGCCCGCGCGGCCGCGCCGATCCCCGTCGATCGCCGTCAGGCGACGTACACGATCGGTGGCAGCGCGGGCGGCTCGGCGCGGGGAGCGCCGGTGAAGAACGGGCCGATCGGCTCGAACAGCCGGAGCAGCGGGCGGGCCTGGGCGAGCGCGTCGCGGCGCGAGCCACAGCCGGCGACCAGCGCGGTGCGGAACGGCTCGTCGTGATCATCGGCCCAGTCGAGCGCGACCAGCGCGATCCACTGGTCGGGAAAGCGCTCGCAGATCTCGCTCCAGGTCATCGGCTCGGAGACCGTCGACGCATCGCTCATGGTCCCAGCCTGTGGAGGTTCGGCGGTGCGGGCAAGTTTTCAGCCGGCCGGCGGGCCTTCCGTCACGGCAGCTCGGCGGTGAGCGCGTCGAGCGCGGTGACCAGCTCGCGCTCGTCGCTGCGCGCGGTGTCGCGTGCGATCGCGAGCACGGCGAGCTGGGCGCGTTCGGCGTCGATCGCGATCCGCGCGCGCGCCTGCTCGGCCTCGAGCCAGACCGCGTGGCGCTCGACCTCGCCGCGCAGCGCGATCGCGAGCGCGCCGGTCACCGCGGGTTCCAGCCGCGGCTCGACGTCGAACAGACCGGCGGCCGCGACCTGGCGCAGCCGGGTGATCCGCTGGTCGAGCTGGGCGAGCGCCTCGCCGCGCAGCGCGTCGAGCGAGCGGAACAGCGAGGTCAGCCGCGGCGCGACCGCGCCGAGGGCGGTGCTCGACGTCAGCTCGGCGATCTCGACCTCGGCGGTCAGCCACGGCGGCGCGGGGGCGTCGTCGCGCGACGTGCCGCGGCGCAGCGCGCCGGCGAGCTCGTGGTAGTGCGCCCGGGCGCGCTCGGTGAGGCCGTCGACCAGTGCGCCGCGCGCGCCGGTCTGCGCCGCGGCGAGCGCGGCGGGCGACTGCTCGTCGATCCGCGCCGCCGCGGTGCGCAGCGCATCGGTGGTGTCCGCCGCGGCGAGCTGCGACGACCACGCCGCGCCGAGCTCGGCGATCGCGGCGTCGAGCTGGCCGAGCGCGCCGCGCAGCAGCTGCTGGACGGCGGCGACCACCACCGGCCGGACCCGCGCGAGCGTCGCCGCGACGCAGCTGTCGGGGCTGGCGATCCGCAGCGCCTCGAGCCGGTCGAGCCGCGCGCGGAACCCGGTCTCGGCGCGGGTGATCGCGGCATCGAGCGCGGCCGAGCCGCCGGCCAGCGCGGTGACCGCGCAGCGGCCGACCGCGAGCGCCCGCTCGATCGTCGCGACCTGGACCAGGTGGGCCGGCGCCTGCGCGGCCGCCAGCCGGCGCACGCGCGGGTCGCGATCCGGGGGTCCGGCCGGCTCGCCGCCGATCGCGAACACGTGGGGCACGATCGCGAGCACGGTCGCGAGCTGCTCGGTCAGCGCGAGGCCGCGCGCGCCGCACGCGACCAGGCAGGCGTCGGGCGCCACCGCGTCGAGCGGCCACGCGTTCGCGCCGGACGGCAGCTCGATCACGACGACCTTGTCGGGCAGCGGGCCGCCGGCGACCTCGACGAACAGCTTCTCGACCGCGTCGTCGGCCAGGCAGGCCGACAGCGCGGCGGCGAGGTCGTGCCGCGGCTCGTCCGCGCGCCGGCGCGCGATCGTGTTGGCGAACCCGCGACGCGTCGCGGCCGGCGGTGCCACCGGCCGCGACGCGGGTGCGGGCAGCGCCGGCGCGCTCGACCCCGACCGCCGGGCGCGCCAGGTCCGCCACCACCGCGCGAGCCGGCGCCACACCGCCCACCACGGCGGGCGGCGGACCAGCGCGGTGGTCTCGGCGTCGGCGGACAGCACGATCGCGTCCTGGAACGCCGGATCGCCGCTCGCCGCCACCGTGGCCGCGCGATCGTCGTGCCGCGCGGCGCGCGGGCGGGGCGCGGGCGGCTCGGGGGGCGCAGGCTCGCCGGCCGGCGGTTCGAGCTCGCGCCCGCGCTCGTCGACCGAGCCGTCCCGGCGGCGCGCCCGCAGCAGCGTCGCCGGGCCGCGCCGCAGCTGCATCACGATCCGCGGGGGATCGTGGCGCGCCGGCTCGAACAGCCGCTCGCCGGCCAGCGCGTTGAGCAGCTCGCTGCGCGCCACCGGATCGCCGGCGATCACCACGGTGTACGGCGGCCCGAGCCCGACCCGCTCGATCCGCGCCAGCGCGGCGCGGGCGTCGGCCGCGTCGGGCGCGGCGTCGACCAGGCGCCGGATCGCCGCGCGTGCGAGCTCGACGATCGCGGGATCGGTCACGCCGCGATCGTACACGGGCTGCGCGGCCCGTGGCTGCCAGCCGCGGCGCGCGGTTTGCGCCGGCGCGGGCTCCGGGTACAAACGCTGTGGTGCCGAGCATCCGGCCGCGCTGAACCGGATCCGGGCGCCATACCGCGCCACCTGCCGCGAGATCCGTCACGATCGTGGCGAGATCGTCTCGTGATGGCGGCCGGCAACCGTTATCTTCGCAGGCATGAAGCGACGAGAATTCCTGGAGCGCACTGGCTGGTTCGTGGTGGGCGCGACCCTGGTCGGGATCCCGGGCTGCACCGACGATGCAAAGTCGGATCCCAGGGGCACGTTCAGCTTCCCGCAGGGCGTGGCGTCGGGCGATCCGCGCGAGAGCTCGGTGGTGCTGTGGACGCGCGTGGTCCGCGGCACCGATCCAGGCGAGGTCCAGGTGCGGGTCGAGGTGGCCTCCGACGCCGGGTTCAACAAGGTCGTCGCCAACCAGGTCGTGACCGCGACCGCGGGTTCCGATCACACGGTGCGCGTGCTGGTCACCGGCCTGATCCCCGGGTCGTCGTATTCCTACCGGTTCACCGCCGGGCAGGACTCGATCAGCGGCCAGACGATCACGGCGCCGACGGCGAACGCGGATGTCCAGGTCAACTTCGCGTGGGTGTCGTGCCAGGACTACTCGGCCGGCAACTACGGCGCGTACCGCCAGATGCTGATCGACGACGCCGCGCGCCCCGCCGGCGACAGGATCTTCGCCGTGATCCACCTCGGCGACATGATCTACGAGACCCGGGCCAGCGGCTTCCAGACCGCGATCGACGACGAATTCAGGTCGATCGGGCTGACCAACGCCGACGGCTCGCCGCGCGGGGTGCCGGCGTTCCCGAGCGGCGGCGGCATGCGGGCGGGCGCGAACTTCGCGAACACGGTCGACGACTACCGATCGCTGTACAAGACGTTCCTGTCCGATCCCGATCTCCAGGCGGCGCGGGCGCGCTGGCCGTTCATCTCGATCTGGGACGATCACGAGTTCACCGACGACTGCTGGCAGAGCCAGGCCAACTACACCGACGACATGACGGTCGACGAGCCGGATCAGATCCGCCGGGTCGCGGCGAGTCAGGCGTGGTTCGAGTACGTGCCGGTGCAGCTGACCGGCGCCGGCGGGGTCGTGCCGAGCCAGGCCAAGGACTTCGCGCCGCCGGCCACCGCGGTCACCGACGCGGCGTTCACCGCCCCGAACGCCGACAACTTCGTCGACGAGCCCAGCAACAAGGCCGCGGTCGGCGCGATCACGATCTACCGCTCGCTGCGGTTCGGCAAGCACGTCGAGCTGGTGATGACCGACGAGCGCAGCTACCGCAGCGACCACGCGGTCCCCGAGGAGCTCGCGAAGTCCGCCATGTTCCTCACGCCGCGCAGCGCGCTGCCCAAGGACCTGGTCAACCTGCTCGACCTCGGCAGCGCCGCGAACACTCCCCAGATCCCGCTGGGCGGGACGGTGATCCCCAACCCGCGCGCGGCCAGCCCGATCGGCACGATACTCGGCAAGGCGCAGAAGCAGTGGTGGAAGGACACCATGAAGGGGTCCGACGCGACCTGGAAGCTGTGGGGCAACGAGGTCACGCTGATGCGGCTGCGGATCACCTCGCTCGGCGCGACCAGCGCGCTGCCGGCCGACCTGGTGGTCACCGCCGATTCGTGGGACGGCTACAACGCCGAGCGCACCGAGCTGATGACCTTCCTCAAGACCAACAACATCCAGAACGTGGTCGTGCTGACCGGCGACATCCACGCCGCGTTCGCGGGCCAGGTCATGGACACGTTCGATCCGGGGACTCCGGGCGCTCCCGCAACGTCGACGCCCGTGGCGGTCGAGTTCGTCGGGCCCGGCGTCAGCTCGAACTCGCTGTTCTCTGCCTTCTACGCTGCGACGGTCTCGACCCCGCAGCTGAACGCGCTGATCGCCGCGGACTCCACGTCGGTCGGCGGCTCGAAGTTCACCGAGAACCTCAACCTGCTGCTGCTCCATGGCACCGCGGCCGCCGGCGCGTACGCCTTGAACCACGCGGTCATCCCGCAGGCGTTCGATCCGACCGCCAACGCGCACCTCAAGTACGCCGACACCAACGCGCAAGGCTACGCCTACATCAAGGTCGGCGCCGACAAGGTCCAGTCGTCGATCGTCACGATCCATCGGCCGATCGTGCAGCCGAACGGGACCACCGGCCCCGGGCTCAAGCGCACCGCGAGCTTCACGGTCAACAGCGGTACCCCGGCGCTGGGCGCGAACGACCCGCAGTTCAACCCGACCGACACCAAGCCGTTCCCGCTGACCTGAGCGGCGGGCCGGTCGGCGCTACCGGCGCCCGGTGTGGTAGGCGACGCCGAGCTCGAACGTGCGCGGCGCGCCCTCGGTGTCGATCCCGGAGCGGCCGACCAGGTAGTGACGATCGAACAGGTTGCGGCCGGTGACGAACACCGAGAAGCCGGCGGCGAGGGCGCGTTCGGCGCGGGCGTCGAACAGCACGACCGAGCCGATCGGCTGGGTGTTCTGGTCATCCTCGAACTGCGTGCCGAGGTAGCGGATCTCGGCGCTGAGCGTGGCGATCTGCGGGTCGTGGTAGCTGACGATCGCCGCGGTGCGGTGGTGGGGGTCCTGGGCGAGCCGCTTGCCGACCAGATCGGGCTGGGCCGGCGCGGAGCGGACGTAGCCGTCGCTGAATGTGTGGGCGACGCGCACGGTCCACGCCGCGGCCGGGCGCCAGGTCAGATCGGCGTCGACGCCGAGGATCCGCGTGCTGCCGAGGTTCTGGCGCTGGCGGGTGGCGCCGTTGACCGGCATGGCCAGCGTGACGTTGGCGATCGGATCGCTCAGCTGGTTCCAGAACGCGGTGGCCTGGGCGGCGAGGCCCTCGATCACGAGCTGGGTGCCGAGCTCGCCTCCCCACAGGGTCTCCGGGCGCAGATCGGGGTTGGCCGCGGTCAGCACGGTGCCGACCTGGAACGGCCGGTACAGCTCGTTGAGGGTCGGCGCGCGGAACGCGCGGTACGCCGAGCCCCGCACCGCGACCTCGTGGGTGATGTGGTACAGCGCGCCGACCCGCGGATCGAGCTGCAGCTTCGAGGCGTCGGCGAACGGCGTGGTCATCGCGGTGCCGTCGGACCGCGTCGTGGTGCCGCTCGCGTCGACGTTCTGCCAGCCGTCGAGCCGCAGCGCCGCGGCGAGCTCGAGCTCCGGGGTGACCCGGATCGCGTCCTGGGCGAACGCGCCGGCGAACCGCTGCTCGCCGCCGGCGGCGCGCGCGACCACCGTGGTCGGCTGGACCGTCGCCGGGAACAGCGTGTCGGTCGCGCTGCCGACCACGCGCTGGGCGTCGGCGCCGACCACGATCGCGTGGCGCCCGAGCCGCGCGGTCCAGGTCGCGACCGCGCCCTGGTTGTTCGACGGCGTGTGGCCGTCGGCGGACTTCGCCGCGGTCGAGCGATCCGCCGACACCCGGGCGCGCTCCTGATCGAACCGCTGATCGCCGCCGAACAGCTCGACGTCGAGCGCCCCGGGCAGCGCGCCGGGATCGGTGAGCTGCCAGCCCGCGCCGTAGGTCACGGTGCGGACGTCGGCGGTGGTGAACTGGGTGCCGGCCTCGAGCGATTCGGTGAAGTACCGGGCGCTGGTGTGCAGGGTCGAGCTGCCAAGTGCGTACTGGACGCGGCCGCCGGTGGTGTCGTGCGTGCTCGGCGCCGCGCCGACGACCGCGCCGCGCTGGGCGGCGACGATCGGCGCGTAGCCGTCGCTGTGCCACGTTTCACCGTCGAGCTCGATCCCGACGTCGCCGAACCGTTCGGTCGCGCGCGCGGCGGCACGCCGCCCGCCGAGCGAGCCGCCCGCGACCACCACGTCGAGCGCCTCGCCGTCGATCGGCCGCGAGATCAACTGGAGCACGCCGCCCAGCGCGAAGTTGCCGAACAGCGCCGACGCGCCGCTCGGCACGATCTCGATCCGCTCGACGCCCAGCGGCGACAGCGCGCGCCAGTACACCCAGCCACCGAACGGGTCGTTGACCGGGATGCCGTCCTGGAGCACCAGGGCGCGCGACACGCCCGACGGGCCGACCCCGCGCAGGTTGAGACCCTGCGACGTCGGATCGGCGATCGCGCTCGAGCTGCGCCGGAACGTGCCGACGCTGGGCGCCGCGCGGACCAGGTCGTCGGCCAGCGGCTGCGGCGCGCGCTCGATCTGATCGCGATCGATCACCGTGGTCGCCGCCGGCACGTCGCTGAGCGGCCGCGGCAGCCGCAGGCCGGTGACGACGATGACCTCCTCGGACGCCGGGGCCGCCGGAGCTGGTGGGGTCGCCGGGGCCGCGGGCGCCGCTGGAGCCGCTGGGGCCGTTGGGCTCGCCGGAGCGGCCGGTGTCGCCGGGGGCGGCGTCGGGTCATCGGCCCAGGCCGGAACCGAGATCACGAGCACGAGCAGCGGCGCCAGCCGCACCGTCATCCGCATGGCGGCTACTTCTTCGGCCGGATCGAGTCCGCCGTGCCCTGGATGAACGCGCGGAGCTTGTCGAGATCGGCGGGCTTGAGCCGGTTGGTGAAGTCCGGCATGCCGTCCTTCAGGTAGGGCCCGTTGAACACGTACTTGTCGAGCTCGGTGATGATCTCGGGCTTGACGTACCCGAGGTTGGGGATGTTGCCGCCGCGATCGACGCCGGGCACGCCGTGGCACAGCACGCAGTGGCTGACGTACAGGGCCAGGCCCTCCGGGGCCTGCTTGGGGTCGTACTTGACGCCGGCGAGCAGGCCCTCGAGCTTGACCGAGACGAACGGCGGCGGGCTGGCCTTGCCGCCGAGCGCGTAGGTGAACACGGTGCCGGGGCCGATCTTCTCGCTGGTCCGCTGCGACACGCCGTACGCGCCGCCCCAGCCGACCGCGATCGAGATGTACTGCTTGCCGTCGACCAGGAAGGTCGATGCCCCGGCCATCGCGCCGGTGCCGACCGGCGACTCCCACAGCTTCTTGCCGGTCCTGGCGTCGTAGGCGACGAACCGGCCGTCGGCGCTGCCCTGGAACACCAGGTTGCCGGCGGTGGTCAGCGTGCCGCCGTTCCACGGCGAGACCTGCTCGACGCGCCACGCCTCCTTCTGCTTGACCGGATCCCAGGCGAGCAGCCGGCCGAACGGTTTGCTCTTGGGCGGCTGGGCATTGATGATCATGCCGGTGTTCCAGCCGGTGCCGGTGCCGGCGCGGCCGGGCAGCACCGCGCCGTACTTCCACTCCTTGTCGTCCATCAGCCCGATCGGCACGTTCTGCGCCGGCAGGTAGACCAGGCCGGTCGTCGGGTTGAACGACATCGGGTGCCAGTTGTGGGCGCCGTACGGGCCGGGGATCGAGTCGAACGGGCCGTCGGGGCGCGCCTGCGCGGTCTCGATCGGCCGGCCGGTCTTGTCGTAGCCCTTGGCCCAGTTGACGTCGACGAAGTTCTTGACCGAGACCAGCTTGCCGTTGGTCCGGTCGATCACGAAGAAGAAGCCGTTCTTGGGCGCGTGGAGGATGACCTTGCGCGGCGCACCGCCGATCTTCAGGTCGGCGAGGATCATCGGCTGGGTCGACGTGTAGTCCCAGTTGTCGCCCGGGGTCTCCTGGTAGTGCCAGGCGTACGCGCCGGTGTCGACGTTGAGCGCGACGACCGAGCCGAGGTAGAGGTTGTCGCCGCCCTTGGGGCTGCGCCGCTTCTGGCTCCACGGCGAGCCGTTGCCGGTGCCGATGTACACGAGCTTGAGATCGGGATCGAACGCCATGGTGTCCCACGGCGTGCCGCCGCCGCCGGCCTCCCAGTACTTGCCCGACGGATCCCAGGTCGCCGCCGCCTTCTTCTGCGATTCGTCCTCGAACGGCTTGCTCGGATCGCCGGGCACGCAGAACCACCGCCAGGCCTGCGCGCCGGTCTCGGCGTCGTAGGCGGTGACGTAGCCGCGCACGCCGTACTCGGCGCCGCCGTTGCCGATGATCACCTTGCCGCTGGCAACCCGCGGCGCGCCGGTGATCGTGTAGGGCCTGCTGTGGTCGATGACCGTGTCCTTCTCCCACAGCTTGGCGCCGGTCACGGCGTCGAGCGCGATCAGCCGGCCGTCGAACGCTGCGACGTAGACCTTGCCCTTGTGGAGCGCGACGCCGCGGTTGACCACGTCGCAGCACGCCTTCTCACCGAAGCTCGGCGGGACCTTGGGATCGAACGTCCACAGCCGCTTGCCGGTGCGCACGTCGATCGCGTGGACCACGCTCCACGACGCGGTGACGTACATGACGCCGTCGACCACCAGCGGGGTCGCCTCGACGCCGCGCTTGGACTCCAGGTTGTAGGTCCACACCAGCCCGAGGTCCTTGACGTTGCCGGCGCTGATCTCGCCGAGCTTGCTGTACCGGGTCTCGGCGTAGTCCAGGCCGACCGTCGGCCAGTCCTTCGAGCTGGCGAGGTTGGCCTCGATCGCGGCGGCGTCGATCTGGGTCGCCGCCTTGATCCGCGCCGGCGTGGTGGCTGCGGGCGGCGCGCCCTGGGCGCGGGTCGTTCCGGAGTCGACCAGGGCGGCTCCGCCGAGGGCGAGTGCCGCGATTGCCAGTGTCGATCCAGTGCTGGGTCTCGTGCGGTTGGTCATGTTGTTCCCTCGTCTGCGCGAAGTCGGGCGCCACCGCGGCCATCCCACCCCGGTTCCTGCAGGCGCGCATCATCACGCAAGCCGCCGGGAGAGCGCAATCGATGTACGAGGGGTAGCGCGGCCCGCCGGGGCCGAAACAACGACAAAGAGCCAGGCACCGGGGAATTCCTCGATGCCTGGCTCGGGCCGGCCGGAGCGTTCCGGCCGGTCACTTCACATCCGGGTCAGATCACTCGGCGTGCACCGGGACGGTGCCGCCGGCCGTGCCGGTCCGGCGGTGGTTGTAGACCAGCACCGTGCCGCTGGCCTGGATCTGCACCCATCCCAGGAACACCGGCGGCAGGCCCATCGCGGAGGCGAGGTCCTCGGTGACGTACTGCCCGTCGCCCGCCACGGTCACCGAGATCGTGCCCGCCACCGATCCGGTCGCGTTGAACGCGGTCAGGTTGACCGTGATCGGCGCGCTGCCCGGGTTCGACAGCGCGACGCGCGACGCGGTGGTCGGGGTCGCCGCCGCTGCCGCGTCGATGCTGAGCTCCACGTTCGCCATGTCCGGGTTGGCCGTGAAGAACGGCAGCTGGCCGACATGGATCAGCAGCGGGGAGAACCCGCCGGTGAGCGCGCTGCCGTCCACCCGTGCCGGGTCGGTCGACGACTTGTCGACCAGCCGGCCCTGCGCCGTGACCTCCTGCGGCGTGGTCACCACGAGGAAGCCGTGCTGACCGCTCGGCGTGGTCGCCGTGCTGAACTGCGTCCAGCGCACGATGTCCGCGATCGGCGCGCCGCTGTTGACGGCCACCGGGATGTCGCGCGAGTGCTCCAAGCCGGACGATGCGCCGGTCGCGTCACTGGTCTGGACGAACTTCACGGTGACGTTGGCGGTGATCGGGCCCGGGTTGCTGAGCTCGAGCGCCGTGCTGAACGCCGTGGTGTCCTCGACGTACGACACGAACGAGGTCGACGCGGTGTCGGACAGGCCGTGCACCGGGTTGATCCCGTTGAAGGTCGCCTTGCTCTTCGAGCTGTCGCGCGCCATCACGGCGATCGGCTGGCTGGCCGACCAGCTGATCTGGCCGCTGTAGCTCGCCGCCAGGCCGAGCTGCTTGACCACGTCGGTGTAGCTCACCAGGCCGTGGGCCGGGATGAACGCCACCGTGCCGGCCACCGGGGTGCTGCCACCGGCCGCCGGGTACGCGAGGACCTGGACCACCGAGGTGGTGGTCGACGCGTTGACGAACACGGTCTGCGTCAGGTAGCCCGTCGTGCCGGCGGTCGAGATCCAGCCGTTCGTGCTGCCCGCGACCGGCTGCCCGTCCACGAAGGTCGGGTCGCCGCTCGCGTTGTTCACGACCGACGCCATGCCCTGGAACACCTCGGTGCCGAACAGCTGCAGGCTGCCGATCGTGTTCTGGACCGTCGACGTCCCGGTCAGCTGCCGCACCACGTCGGTCACGGTCTTGAGCTCGCCGGCCGCGACTGAGATCGTCCGGTTGCCGAGCAGGTCGCCCGAGGTGCCGTACAGGAAGCAGCTGACCGACATCGCCGAGCCGCTGATCGAGTTGTCGAGCAGCAGCGCGGTCGCCTCGTTGCCGATCCCGGTCTTCTTGCCGTTGCCATCGACCACGAACGGCACCACTGCCGCCGACGACAGCACGCCCAGGCTGCAGGTATGGAACTGCTCGTGCGTGCTGATGCTGGTCGTCCCGTTGAAGCCACCGACCAGGTGGAACGTCGCGCCGAGCACCGCGCCCGACGTGTTGTCCACGCCGGTCGCCAGCCCGATCGCCGACGACTGCGACCAGCTATCGGTCGCCGGGTTGTAGACCTGGGTGTGCGCGATCGGCCGGCCGCCGACGACGAACGCCCTGCCCGCGAGCACGCCGACCGCGGGGTCGGTCGCGGTGAACGGCATCGGCGCGGCGCTGCGCCAGGTGTTGGTCACCGGGTTGTACACGATGTGCGCGCTGCCCTCGAAGCCGCCGGCGAACGCGTGCAGCTCGCCGCCCAGCACGGCCGCGTGCATGCGGGCCTGCGCGACGGCCGGCGCGTCCGCCTTGCGGGTGTACGTGTTGGTCGCCGGGTCGTACTGCCAGGTCTGCTGCAGGAACCCGGAGCCGGACGCGAGGTAGATCTTGCCGCCGATCGCCCCGACCGCCGAGCCGAAGTTGGTGGTCGGCAGATCCGCGATCCGCGTCCAGGTGTCGCCGCCGATGTCGTACTTCCAGGCCGTGCTGGTGACCGTGATCGGGCCCGGGGGTCCGGTCACGCCGCCGAACACGTAGATCGCGCGGCCGACCAGGGCCGCGGAGCCGAAGCTCGAGCCCACGCCGGGCGCCGGGACGGTGGCCTTCTGGGTCCAGCCCTGGGTCTGCGGATCGAACGCCCACAGCTGATCGATGCGGGCGTCGGGGTTGGCGCCGGTGCCGCCGCCGATCACGTAGACCTTGTTGTCGAACGCCGACGCGACCACGCTGGCCTGCGCCGGACCGCCGGCGACCGGGATCGAGACGCCCGTGCCCCAGCCCTCGAAGCACGCGCCGACGATGAACGAGCCGGTCGTCGAGAACGCGCTGGCGCCGCACGCGTTGGTCGCGGTGACCCGCCAGAAGTACTGGGTCGCGACGTCGAGGTCGGACCCGACGGTGAAGCTGGTCGTCTGGGTCGTGGTGTCGATCACGACGTTTGTGAACGCCGCGTCACGCGCGACCTGCAGGTGGTACGCCGATGCGCCGAACAGGAACGGCGTCACTGCGCCCGCGCCGCTCGGCACGGCACCTGCCGGCCCGATGGCCGGGGTGATGCCGGGACTGCTGCCGGTCGAGCTGCCGGCCGGCGGCAGGGTGCCCGCGAGCTGCCAGGCGAACGTGCCGGGCTGCGCCGCCTTGACCGGGGACGCTGCGGCCGACGCCAGGGCCGACGCGCCGCTGATCGCGCTGTCGGGCACGAACGGTGAGGTCCATGCCAGCGTCGGGCGCCGCGGCACGTTGACCGCGCCGATCGCCGGGCTGACGATCTCGGGCGCGTTGGGCGCGTTCGGATCGATCTGCAGCGGGGTCGACGCGGTGCGCGTTCCGTCGGGCGGCGGCTTGTCCGCCACGCCGTTGACGCTGATCGTGAACTGGCTGCCGCTGGTCGGCCGCGTCGTGGTCACGGTCAGGGTCGTCGAGCTGCCCGGGCTGACCGGGTTGCTCGCGAACGTGGCGGTCGCGCCCGGCGGCAGGTTGCCGGTGCCGAGCGTCACCGTCGACGTGAAGTTCGGTCCGTTGACCGAGTCGACCGCGACCGAGTACTGCACGCTCTGGCCGGCGCAGACCTCGCTGCTCCTGAGCGGGGTGAGCGTGATCTTGAAGTCCGGCGGGCCGCAGTTCTGCGTGCTCACGCTGATGTCGTCGACGAACATGCCCGTGACGTCGCCGAAGCCGTCCTGGTGGACGCCGAAGATCAGCTTCACCGTCGATCCGGCGAACTGCGACAGGTCGAACGTCCGGTGGATGTACGTTTCATCATCGCGCGCCTCGTTCATCAGCACGACGACCGGGCCGGGCGGGTTGATCGGCTGGACGCGGACGTACTGCTGGTCGAACGTGACCGAGTCCGTGGTCAGCGGCCACTCCCAGAACGACAGCGTCGGGGTGCTGCCGGAGGACAGCGTCAGGGTCTGCGAGATCTGGGTGTCGCCGAGCGGCTCACCCTGGTTCAGGATCACCGTGCCGAGCAGCGCGGAGCTGCCGCCGGTGTGCACCGTGGTGTGATCGATCACCGGCGGCGGGACGGTCGCGTCGATCGACCAGCCCGAGAACCCGTTCTCGAACCCGCCGTTGACGATCGCCTCCTGCGGATCGGAGCACGACGCGGTGCGGAAGTTGAAGCACGCCGAGGTCGCGCTGCTGCCGCACGAGTTGCTGGCCGACACGTGCCACGAGAAGTTCTCGAACGTGGCCAGCTCCTGGCCCTGCGGGATCGTGAAGGTGGTGTTGCCGGTGGTGAACGTGCGGACCGCCTTGCCGGTGCAGTCGCTGCCGTCGAACACGTCGACCTCGTACTGCGTGGCCTGGTCGACCGGCGACCACGTGAAGGTCGCGGCCTGCGCCACGCCATCGGCGCCGTTGGCCGGCGAGGTCAGCGTCGGGCCGCCGGGGACCTGCGACCGGATCACGACCTGGGTCGTGGTGGTCCGGGTCAGCTCCGCGCTCGACGCCTGGATCGTCACCGTGTACGTGCCGGGCGGAGTCAGCGGCGTGCTCGCGATCCGGACCGTAGACGTCGCGCCGTTGACCGGCGGCGTCGGCACGGGGTTGGGATCGAACGTCGCGGTGATCTCGCCGCCGGGCGGCGGGGTCGGGCTCACGCTGGTGACGCTGAGCGTCACGGGGCTCACGAACCGGCCGGCGCCGCCCTGCAGCGTCACGGTCGCCAGCGCGGTGGTGCCGCGGCAGGTCTCGCCCGCGTTCGTCGCGGTGATCGGTGTCGCGGCGGGGTTGGTGACGATGCAGTCGTTCACCGAGTTGGAGAACTCGGTCTGGACGTCGTAGGTGACGCCGTCCGCGCCGACGATCTGACCGTTCTGGTCGTTGCAGATGTCGCCGATCTCGCTGAACACGAGGTCGGCCCACGCCAGCGGCGGACCGAACACCTGCGCCAGGCCGACCTCGGGATCGGTCAGGGTCTCGACCATCTCGTGCGACGCGACCTGGGTGACGTTGCCGAACGGGGTTGCGGCCGCGCCGCAGCCGTTCTCGCAGCCCGAGCCGGGCTGGAAGTCGGGGAGCACGCCGTACGTGATCTCGCCCTGTCCACCGGCGTTGGCGATCGTGCCGTGGTAGGCGCAGAACACCTGGCACGACAGGGCGCCACCCAGGGAGATCGTCTTGCCGTGCGGGAAGTTGATCGCGTAGTACGTGTTGTTGTTGCCCGCCGCGTCATGCGTGGGTGGAGGGAGGGTACCGGCGGCGATCTGGGCGGACAGCTCGTTCTGGATCTGGAGGTCGTCGATCAGCGTGCCGTTGTTGGCCGGGTTCGGGCTGATCTGGACCTGCTGGGAGAACGATCCGCGGCCCAGCACCTGGTTGCTGGTGGGCGGCGGCAGGCCGACCGTGTTGTACTCCGTCAGCCAGTCGACGTGCGGGCTGTTGAGCACACCCTGGTAGAACGTCGCCATGCTGGGCGTCGACGTGCTCGTGACCTGCGGGATGTAGCTGCCGGTGCCGTAGAGCACCTGGACGACCTGCATGTTCGAGACGATCCGGCCGCCGAAGTACTGGAGATGTGCTCCCGCGGGATGGGAATCTGGACTCGGCTTGGTCACCCGAGCCTGCCCGTGCAAGAACATCCCGGCCTGGGACTGCTGACTCTCGCCTGTGGCTGTGTCGGATTGCGGCGTTGCGCAACCGACTGCGCCGAGCGTCGCGAATAGAGCGACCTTCGTGCGCGATGCGGACGGAAATACCATGGATGCCCTCCTCGAGTGCGCCTGCGACCGATGACTGCAGCCCTGGACTTCAGGGCGTGCGAGGAACCCGGTAGCAATATCACTCGTGGATGGCTTAATCAATGCCTAATAGGTTCCACAATCAAATTGCCCGAGATTGGCTACCAGAGACAATCAAGCCCACATGCGCGGATCACTGCCAGTCTCAGCCGATGACTGCCGCTGGGAGACCTGGACCTTAAACCGAACGGGTCGCGTCGCGCCATCGATCCCGCCGCCGATCTCGTCGTGAATTTTCGTTGCGTCGCAGGTCGCACCCGCCGGTGGCAAGCCCAGGCACGGCGAGCGATCCCGTGAAATCGGCCTTGCCGGGAGCACCGCCAAGGCTGCCTCACGAAACTGTGATCGACTCGACCGCGGTGGTTGGACTGCGACAATGCAGTGGACGAGTCGGGCCGACTCATCACTTCCACGACTCCGGATCTCCGGCGCGATGCCCCGACGATCTCCGACCGACGACATGGTCCGCGGAACGTCCAACTCCCGTCCTTTTCATGTACCTCCCATTACCGGTTCTTCGAGCAGAGATCTGCCAATCACGAGGTGATCCGTCGAGGGGAGCATCCGCGAGATCACGTAGTGACCCGCGCGTGCGACGATGCGGGACGAGCCGGTATCGGCGACGGTGCCGCGAGCCGGCGGCATCACTCCAGGTGATGCGGGCGCCGCGTGAGACCGGAATTGATTTTCAAAATCATTTCTCCCGTAGGTATCACTACAGACACGCACTGTCCCGCGTCTGCCCGGCCCGCGCGCCGGCGCTCGGCGATCCCGCGCGCCGGCGTCACGCCGATCGGAGCGGCAGGCTCCGGCAAGCGCGCCGGGATCTCGTCATCCGCACCGGTTCAGTGCCGGGCGACGAGCTGGCGAACGAACTTCATCGGAGGCGATCCCCAGGACAGCAGGCGGTCGTGATACGCGCGCTCCGAGAACCCGGGCTGCGACTCGACCGCCTTGCGCAACTTGAGCAGCTCGGTGAAGCCGTAGAAGTACGTGGAGAGCTGCGCGCTGGACAGCCGGGCGCGCTTCCACTTGCCGACCGCCTCGCCGTCCTCCTGGAATGCCTCGTTCTTCATCAGCGCCAGGGCGGCCTGCTCGTCCATCGTGCCGGCGTGGATGTCGTGGTCGAGGATCGCGTTGGCCGACAGCCGGAGCACCATCTTCTGGCGCTGGAGCCTGACCCGGGGTCCGCCGAAGCCGTGCTCGGCCATCATCCACTCGGCGTAGACCGCCCAGCCCTCGACGAACGGTCCGCTGGCGAACACCGCGCGCAGCTTGGACGCGAACTGGTTATTGTGCATGAGCTGGAGGTAGTGGCCGGGCATCGCCTCGTGGATCGTCAGCTCGGCGAGCATCGCCTGGTTGTACTCGCGGTAGAACGACTCGGCGCGCGCGCGGGGCCAGTCCGACGGCGTCGGCGAGATCGCGAAGAACGTCTGCGGCGTGGCCTCGAGCGCGCCGGACGAGTCGCAGTAGGCGACCGCGATGCCGCGCTTGTACTCGGGCATCTCGATCACCGCGACCGGCTCGTCGGGGACGCGCACGAGGTTCTGGTCGCGGACGAACGCGGTCGCCTTGTCCAGCCAGCGCCGCGCGTCGGCGAGGATGGTCTGGTTGGTCGGGCGGTCGGCCGCGACGTGGTCGAGCACGCGCCGCACGAACGCCTTGCTGTGCTCGGGGGTGTCGAGCGGCGGCAGCTTGCCGAGCTTGTCGTCGGCCCAGATCTGCTTCGCGGTGTCGACCATCTCGGCCTGGGTCCGGGTCAGCAGCGCGCGGGCGTCGGCGGCGACGGTGTCGATGTCGATGTCGTCGCCGAGCGCGAACGCGAGCTTCCTGGCGAACCGCTCGCGGCCGAGCCGGAACGAGCCGTCGGAGCGCGGCAGGAGGTCGGTCTCCAGGAAGCGCTGCAGGTCGTGGAGCGCGGCGGCGGCGCGGGTCGCGGCGGCGGCGAGCCGGTCCTTCTCGGCGGGGACCTCGGCGAACCGCGCCGGCAGCTGGGTCTCGACCAGCGCGATCAGGCCCTTGTTCTGCTGGATCGCGGTCTCGGTGAACACCTTCGCGGCGTGGCCGAGGCGCTGCCTGGCGACCGCGACGATCGCGGGGATGCCGTCGAGCCGTCCCGCCAGGGCGGCCATCCGCGACTCCCTGGTACCGAACTCGCGGGTGACCAGCGGGTCGATCCCGTTGCTGATCACGCCGACGTAGGCCATCGGATCGGTGTCGTGCGGCTTGAGCTCGTCGAGCGAGAACACCATGGCGCGCAGCCGGTCGTCGAGGATCGCGGCGTCGATCTGGTTCTGCTCGGACAGTCGGTCGCGCGGCAGGGCGGCGAGCGCGGCCCGGGTGTCGGCGATGAACGTGCGCTCGGCGGCGTCGCCCTGGACCGAGACGTCGGGCCAGCGCGCGTCGTGGCGGTGGTCGCCGGCGTGGGTCGCGAAGGTCGGCGAGCGCCGCAGCATCTCGTCGAGGAAGTGCCGGGCGAACGCCGCGAACGCCTGGTCGGGTGACGCCGCCGGGTCGACCGGCTGGGGCGTCGGCGCGGTCGCGCTCGGGGGCGGCCCGGCCGGTGGGGACGGATCACCGCCGGCCGGGGCGGTCGCGCTCGCCGGCGGATGCGCCGGGGGCGACGAGCAGGCGAGCGCGACGAGTACGATCGGGCCGAGGACAAGAAAGCGCGAGCCTGGGGGTGCCATGGCGAGGCACCATACACCCGGGCCACCGCACGCCCGAGTGATGAGGAGGTGTCGAACAAGGGGTTCGGGCCGGCAAAGCCGTCGGGGTCCCCACCCCCCGTCTCGCTGCGTCGAACCACCGCGCCACTGGCAGATCACAATTGACCGCAGGTCAATACTGACGCGCTCGCCGCGCTGCAGTAGGCTTCGGGCATGGCTCCGGAGCGTGTTTCTCACCAGGGCGACGATCTCGACGTGATCATCGTGGGCGCCGGGCTGTCCGGCGTGGGCGCCGCGTACCGCCTGCAGACCGAGTGTCCGACCAGGCGGTTCGCGATCCTGGAGGCGCGCGACGCGATCGGCGGGACCTGGGATCTGTTTCGCTATCCAGGGATCCGGTCCGACTCCGACATGTTCACGCTCGGCTATCCGTTCCATCCCTGGAAGGCGGCCAAGGCGATCGCCGACGGCCCGTCGATCCTGGCCTACATCCGCGAGACCGCCGCGAAGTTCGGCATCGATCGCCACATCCGGTTTCACCACCGGATCGTCGCCGCGCGGTGGTCGTCGGCGGACGCGCGGTGGACGCTCGACGTCGAGGTCGGCGACCCGCGCAGCCCCGGCCAGCGCAGCCTCCAGACGATGCGCTGCGCGTTCCTCTACCTGTGCGCCGGCTACTATCGCTACGACGCCGCGCATGTCCCCGAGTTCCGCGATCGCGAGCGGTTCGGCGGCAAGGTCGTCTATCCGCAGTGGTGGCCCGAGGACCTCGATTACACCGGCAAGCGCGTCGTGGTGATCGGCAGCGGGGCGACGGCGGTGACCCTGGTCCCGGCGATGGCCGAGCGCGCGGCCCACGTCACGATGGTGCAGCGCTCGCCGACGTACTACGTGTCGCGCCCCGACCGCGACGCGATCGCCGACGCGATCCGCAAGGTGTTGCCGGCGCGCGTCGCGCACCGGCTCGTCCGCGGCAAGAACATCCTGCTCGGCACGGCGTTCTACCAGTTCTGCCGGCGCTACCCCGAGGCCGCGAGCAGGCGGCTGCGCGGCGCGGTCGCCAAGCTGCTGCCGCCGAGCTACCCGGTCGAGCGCCACTTCACGCCGCGCTACAACCCGTGGGATCAGCGACTGTGCCTGGTCCCCGACGCCGATCTGTTCAAGGCGATCTCCGCCGGCAAGGTCACGGTCGTCACCGACACGATCGACGCGTTCACCGAGACCGGCGTCCGGGTCAGCTCGGGCGAGACGCTGCCGGCCGACATCCTCGTGATGGCGACCGGGCTGCAGCTCGTGCCGTGGGGCGGGATCCGGATGACCGTCGACGATCGGGCGATCGAGCCGCGCGACACGCTGGTGTACAAGGGCATGATGGGCAGCGGTCTGCCCAACCTGGCGTGGTGCGTCGGTTACACCAACGCGTCGTGGACGCTGCGCGCCGACCTGACATCGCTCAACGTCTGCCGGCTGCTCGCGTACATGGATCGCCACGGCTACGATCAGTTCGTGCCCAGGGCCGATCCGGCCGAGGTCGAGCGCCGCCCGCTACTCGGCCTGACGTCCGGATACATCCAGCGCGCGGCCGAGCAGATGCCGATGCAGGGCTCGAGGGCCCCGTGGTACCTGCGGCAGAACTACATCCTCGATCTGCTGTCGACGCGGCTGGGCCGGATCGCGAACCCGGCGCTGGTGTTCTCGCGCCGGGGCGAGGTCGCGGCAGCCCCCGGGCCCCCGGTGACCCTGCAGCACGGCGCTGCGGGGTGATCGGCGGGCGGACCGGCGTGGGCGGAGGGATCGCCATGGAAAGATCGCGTGCGCGTCCGCGTGGATAGCGATTTGCTGTCATGTCCGGGGCCGCTCGGAGCACGGGTGGACGACATCCGAGCAGCACTGGTACATGTCGAAGCAGGCGACCTCGGCGATCTGTTCGCACACGTTGTCCTGCGTCGTGTCGACGTCCGGGCCATTGCCGCCGCAGCTGACCAGCACGACGAAAGCACCACAGGCGATCGCTGTTCGCATTGCACCCTCCGGCGCGGATCCTATCCTGGCGATCGGCAGGTCTTGCCATCGCGGGCCGTGAGATCCGGGTAAGCAGCTGGCAAATTCCGGCGAGAACGCAATCCGGGCAATCCCGGCTGCCGGGTCACGACAGCGCGGTCAGCCCGCCGTCGATGGTGAAGGTCTGGCCGGTGACGTACGCCGCCTCGTTCGAGATCAGGAACAGGGTAAGGTACGCGGTCTCCCAGCCGGTGCCCTGGCGGCCGAGCGGGATCCGCGTCGCCGAGCGCGACGGCCGCCCGCGCGACGCCGCGCGCCCGATCGACGTGTCCATCAGCCCGGGCGCGACGATGTTGGCGCGGATCGATCGCGCGGCGCCCTCGAGCGCGACGTGGCGCATCAGCCCGCCGAGCGCGGCCTTCGAGGCGTCGTACGCCGGGATCCGGCTGCCGGGCCGGACCCCGGCGACCGACGACGTGAACACGATCGCCGAGCCGTCGCCGAGGATCGGCAGCGCCGCCCGCGCGGTCAGCATCGCGCCGCGCAGGTTGACCGCCAGCACGTGGTCCCAGCTGTCCGGGGTCGTGCCGTCCAGGCCGTGGCGGTCGGCGATGCCGACGTTGTAGACCAGCCCGTCGAGCCCGCCGAGCGCCTCGCTCGCCTCGCTCACCATGGTCTGCGGATCTCCCGGCTTCGCCATGTCGGCGATCACCGTCACCGCCGTCCCGCCGTCGCTCGCGATCCGGGCCACGGTCGCCTCCGCGCTCGGCCGGTCGCGATCGGCCACCGCGACCCGCGCGCCCTCGCGGGCGAACAGCACCGCCATCGCCCGGCCGTTGCCGATCGGCGGATCGGTCTCGCCGTAGTCGTTCTGTCCCGCGCCGACCACCAGGATGCGGCGGCCGGTCAGCCGACCGCGCCCGGGCGCGGCTCCCTGCGACTCCGGCGGCAGCACCGGCACGCGCTCGGTCGTCATCGTCCGGCTCCTGACGCCGCGGATGTCCTGCGATGGGTCATGGCTCCCTCCAGCTTGCAGCGCGCATGGTACCGCGCCGCGGCCAGCACCGTGCTTCGCATGCACCGCGCGGCGAAGGTAGCTCACTGTGACCGCAGAGGGGCCGATGGTAAGGTGGCTGCGTGAAGCTGACCCGGCTCGAGTTGCACCGGTTCACGGCGTTCGAGAACGCCGTTTTCGACTTCGCATCCGGCGTCAACGTGGTCATCGGGGAGAACGGCACCGGAAAGTCACACGTCCTGAAGCTCGTCTACTGCCTCAACGAGTCGGTGAGACGGTACAAGTCCAACGAAGGTCTCGACGCCAGCCCCCGCGAGCTAGACGAGATCCTCACCGAGATGCTGGTCTCGGTCTTTCAGCCCGACGAGCTCCATCGACTGGTGCGCCGTGGCGTTGGGCGGCGAAAGGCCAGGGTCGCAGTCACCTGGTCCGACGGCAAGAGACAACGGCAGCTGGAAATCACGCTGACCAGCCTCGGTCGACTCACGATCGATGGCGATGACGACCTCCCCACTCTGGAGCGCTCGGTGTTCCTCCCAACTCGGGAGGTACTCTCGATCTTCCCGGGGTTCATCGCGTCCTATCAGCGGCGTGAATCGTCGTTTGACCGGACCTTCTACGATCTCTGCGTCGCGCTTGACGCCAAGCCGCTGCGCGGGCCGAGGCACGCCAAGCGCGCCGGCCTCCTCGCTCCGATCGAGGAGGTCCTCGGTGGCCGCGTGGTCAACGAGAATGGGCGCTTCTACCTGAAGCTATCCGACGGCGCCATGGAGGCTCCACTTGTCGCCGAAGGTCTCCGCAAGCTCGGGATGCTGGCCTATCTCATCATCAACGGCTCGCTGTCGGAGAACGGGTTCCTCCTCTGGGATGAGCCCGAGGCGAGCATGAACCCGAGGCTGACGAAGCTCACCGGCGACGTGGTGCTGGGCTTGGCACGGTCCGGCGTCCAGACAGTGCTCGCAACCCATGACTACCTCCTGACCTCGGAGCTGACGCTCTCCGTAGAGCAGCGGCACTCGGGCGACGCTGCATTCTTCGCACTTGGCCGGTCACCGAGGCGAAATGGGACGTTCGTCGAGCGCGGCGAGCGGCTATCACAGCTGCAGGACAACGCGATCCTCGCCGCGATGGCCGCGCTGCACGATCGCGAGGCCCAGGCTTTCGCCGCCGGGGCGGCCGGTGACTGAACTCGACGTCGATGGCATCCGGTTCACGTTCGATGACGACTGGTCGGCCGTGAAATGGGACGATACGGACGCGTACAACTTCCATATTGCGAAGCTCCAGGGGGCGGGTCACCGGACCAAGGCCGTCGACATCATCGGCCTGCGCGATGGGCTCCCATTTCTGTTCGAGGTCAAGGACTTCCGCGGCCCTGGGATTGCCATCGAGAATGTCCATCGTGATCTGCCCCTCGAGATCGGCTTCAAGGCGCGCGATACCGCCGCCGGCCTGGTCGGCGCCGTTTCACGAGGTGTGGCTGGCCTCCCTGCGGAGTGGCTCGCCGCGGTCGCCTCCAGCCACAATCTCGTCCAGGTCGTCGCATGGATCGCCGAGGACGCCGCTCGGCCCGGAGAGCCGGCGCACAAGCGGAAGGTACGGCTCAGCCAGCGAGAGGCGAGCCTTGCGCAGCGGCTGGCCTGGCTGACCGAGCGCAGGCGCATCCGGGTGGAGGACCCTCTTCGCGAGATGTCGGTGCGCGGCGTGACCGCGCGGAGTCTCGCGGGTGGCGGCCCCGCGCGACCGCGTTCCTGAGCCATCCATCGCGGCAAGCTTGGCCGCCATGACGGCCGGCTTCGCCGTTTTGGGCATGCACTGCCAGCCGCGGCGGCCGAAATTCGGTGTGGGGCAGAAAACCTCGCTGAGGCTGTCACGGATCGGCGCGACCCGCGTCTACCGGGACCGAGCATGGGCGCTCGGTCCGAACATTCACGGAGTACCCCCGCACCTGCGGGGCCGCGATCGGATCGGCGCTCGGAACCAGAAAGGGACCAGCGAGAACATGCGATCCGCGAAACATGGTGTGTGTGACACGACCGAGGAGTTGCTCCGGCCCTGGCGGCGGCGGGGCCGGTGGGCCGGCGCCGCGGCGGCGGTCGGCGCGCTGGCGCTGGCCGGCTGTGTCGGCGACGACGATGCCGGGCCGGAGGTGCCGACTCCGGTGGCGGCGGCCTCGCAGGCCGAGACCGCGGCCGGCGGGCTGATGATCCAGCTGCTCGACAAGCCGGACATCGCGGGCAACGCGCGGGTGACGCTGCGCAACGATCCGCCGCCCGGCGGCAAGGCGCCGCCGTACCTCGTGGTCGGCCAGACCGAGAATCCGATCATCCTGCGCGACGACGGGATCGGCGCCGATGTCAAGGCCGGCGACGCAGTCTACTCGGGGTTCGCCAATGTCGATCAGACCGCGCTCGCGGTGCGCAGCCGCAACGAGTCCGCGCAGATCAGCCAGTTCAAGATCGAGAGCGTGCCGACGTTCAGCGGCCGCACGATGTCGGGCAACGTGGCGCCGGTCGCGTTCGACATCAACAGCTTCAGCAAGGGGATCGCGGTGGCGTTCGATCCGTCGATCATCTTCGCGCCGGTGTCGCCGGCGGCGAACAAGTCGCTGCTGATCAACGACCCGAACGTGGTCGGCGCCGTCGGCGATCCGAGCCGGGTCTGGGATCCGTGCACCGGCGCCGGGACCAAGATGGGGGCGTTCACGTTCGGAAAGCTGATGACCGAGATGGCCAACCAGCCGCTGACCGGGATCAACCCGTCGAACTTCGTGATGCAGTGGCTGCAGACCTGGCAGGCGACCCAGACGATCAACACGTTCAACGTGCCGGCGCGGCCGAACATCGCGACGCAGATCATCAATCCGTGGCTGGCGGCGAGCGGCGGGGTCAGCCTCGACCTGGGGATCGCGCCGTTCCGGCTGCTCGCGATCGTCAACCGGCTCGACCTGCGGACCGGCTCGAGCACCTACGGCGGATCGACCGGCAACGCCGGCGAGCTGCGGTTCGTGTTCGGCCTGGTCAAGCCGGGGCGGACCTGCCAGCTGCTGCCGATGACCGTGATCCTGGAGTACGGCGTGCCGATCCAGGGCTGCCTGCCGGTGAAGAGCTGGGCGCAGCAGTGGATCAACCTGAACTCGCTCGCGCTGGGGTCGGCGGCGTACAACACCGCGCTGCAGGCGATCACCGATCAGGTCGTGCTGCGCAACAAGGCGCCGAGCAAGCCCAACGGCAGCGCGCTCAACCAGCTGCGCACCAACGAGATCGCGATCGGCAACCCGTGGGAGCTGCGCCAGTTCAACCTGCGGTCGCCGATCGACTTCCTGCACGAGACCCCGGTCGCCCAGACCCCGGACCGGCGGTTCAACGCCTTCGACCCCGGGTGGAGCGGCTCGACCCTGCTCGACACGTACATCATGCTCACGCCGATCGGGGCCACGGTGCCGCTGTCGTTCGCCGGGAACCCGTTCCTCGGCGGCGCGGCGCCGGTCACCAACAACAACCTCAGCTACTTCTGGAAGACCACCACGCTCGATCTGGATCCGACGCACTCGCCGAACTGGAACGACAACCGCTTCCAGTTCAGCCTCAACACGTGCAACGCGTGTCACGCGGGTGAGACCCGCACGTCGTTCACGCACATCAACCCGACGACGCCGCTGGGTTCGCCGGCGGCGCTGTCCGGGTTCTTGACCGGCATCACGGTGACCGACCCGGCGTTCGGTGCGCCGACGCGCAGCTTCAATGATCTGGCGCGGCGCCAGTCGGACCTCGTGGGGGTGGCGAACTCGGCGTGCCTGAGGTTCCCGAGGATCGAGCCCGAGTTCGTGAAGATGGCGTTCGAGGGCGATCCGCTCCCGGACGTGCTGGTGTCACAGCCGGTGGCACCGGTGTCGGAGCAGGGGGCGTTCCTCGTGGAGGACTTCTTCAAGGCGCCGATCCAGACCCACTGAAGCTCGGGTGAGCGCCGGGGCGCGCTGCGTGCCATACTGGCGGCCGGCGAATTCGGTGTCGACCGCTGGTATCGCTCGTGGATCGGGATCGCGCATGCGATCCAGCCGGCTCGTGCTCGTCCTCGTCGTCCTGAGCCTGGGCATGGGCCTGGGCGCGCTCGCCGCACCGGCCGCCGCCGCGCAGCGCGTCGAGCTCGCCGGCAAGGTGACGGCGTCGCGCACGGTGCTGTCGCAGCGCCGGGTCGGTGAGGCGCGGTACATCGCGATCTCGGACCTGTTCTACCGGGACCGCGCCGCGGTGGTCGAGGTGCTCGACCTCGCGACCCGGACCGTGATCCAGGTCGCCGCCAGGCGCGCGGTGTTCGAGCGCCGGTTCGGGGTGTCGCGCGGCGGCAGCGTCGCGGTCCCGCAGGGCGACGTCGTGGTGTACCGCGACGGCGTGGTCGGGCTGGCGCTGGCGTCGGCCCCGGTGATCTCGCCCCGGCGCTACTGGTACGCCGAGGTCGACGCACGCACCGGCAAGCTGCTGCGGGTCGCGGACCTCGCGGCGCTGCGCGACGGCGAGCAGCTGGAGGTGATCGGCGCCGACCCGGACGCCGGCGCGGCGTGGTTCGCGATCACCCGGATCGGGTCGCGCGGCCGCGCGCTGGTGCTGCGCCGACTCGACCTCGGCTCGCTGGAGCAGCAGGACGAGCAGCGGATCGAGCTCGCGGCGCGCGCCGGGTCCCGTGACCACGAGCACGCGGTGCGCGTCCACGCCGCGGCGGACTTCTCGCGGTTCGCGATCGTCGAGTACGTCGAGGATGGCGTCGGGATGGCGCCGGGGCACGTCTACGTGCTCGATCCGGTGGCCGGAACGTCGTTCGCGGTGGCCGCGCCGCCCGCGGCGTACGGCGTGGCGTTCTCGGCCGACGGCCGCCACATCTATGTCGGCAGCGCGCAGCGCGGGACGCTCTCGCGGATCGACGTCGCCGCCGGGCGGATCGACAAGCAGGTCGCCGGCCCGCGGTTCCTGCATCACCTGGTGATCTCGCCGAGCGGCAAGAAGCTGTTCGCGCTGGCGTCGTCGAGCAGCTACGCGGTGTACGACCTGCCGGACCTCCAGGTGCGCAGCGACGCGACCCATCCGGCCGGCCTGGCGGCGGCGATGGCGGAGCTGCACGGCAACGGCATCGCCTCGCTCGACGGCGCGTACTTCGTGGCTCCCGAGGCCGAGGATCCGCGCAAGCCGCACGCCGCCGATCGCGGCTACCTGATCGCCCGCCTGATCGAGTGACGGATCGACTGACGGATCGACTGACGGATCGACTGACGGATCGACTGACGGATCGACTGACTACTTTGTCGGGCGCGCGACGGCCGGGCGCGCCGGGCGCGGCAGGATGCGGCCGACCGTGCCGGGCTGGAGGTCCGGCGGCGGGTCGATCAGGTCGGCGTCGGCGATGATCATCTGGGCGACCGCGTCGAGCTCCGGCGCGAGGTGGCCGACCCGGGCGGCGAGCGGCTCGGGCCGGCGATCGAGGCGGACGTCGACCAGATCGCCGGGGTGGACGCTGCCGGCCTTGTCGGCCGGGATCGCGAACTTGACGTACACGCCGCCGGAGATCACCCGGAGGACCGGGTGGCCTTCCTCGACGCGCGCGCCGTCCTGGGCGTAGATCAGCGCGACGCTGCCGGCGATCGGCGAGACCAGGGTCATCTCGGACAGGTGGGCCTGGAGCTGGGCGAGCCGCGTGGCGCGCTCGTCGGCGGTGGCGCGCGCGACGGTGATCGTCGCGCCGGCCCTGGCGACCGTCTGGGTCGCGGTGGCGAGGTCGGCGCGCGAGCCGACGCCGGCGGCCTCGGCGGACTTCTCGCGGGCCAGCACGATCTCGGCGCCGCGCTTGTCGACCTGGGCCTGGACCACGGCGGCCTGGGCGGTGCGGAGCTGGGCGCGGCCGGCGTCGAGCTCCTGGCGCAGCTGGCGGTCGTCGAGCCGCGCGACGATCTGGCCGGCGGCGACGGCATCGCCGAGCTTGACCGCGAGGCTGGCGCCGGCGCTGGTGTACGGCGCCGGGATGTCTCTGGCCTGCTTGGGGGTGAGCGCGGCGAGGAAGCCGGGCTTGTCGTCGGCGCGATCGTCGAGCCGGTCGGCCTGCGCGGCGACCTCGATCGGCTCGGCGAGGTCGCCGGGGTCGCCGCCGCCGCCGCGGCAACCGGGCGCGAGGCCGAGCCCGAGGCCGAGCCCGAGGCCAAGCCCGACGACACCGAGCGCGAGGCCGCGCTCGCCCAGCGCCGCGGCGCGGCGGGTCATGCGACCCCTCGCTGGGCGGGCTCGGCCTGGAGCTGGGCGGCGACCAGCCGGCTGTAGTGCTGGCCGTGCGCCAGCAGCTCGTGGTGGGTGCCGGTCTCGACGATCGCGCCGGCGTCCATCACGAGGATCAGGTCGGCGTTGACGATCGTGCTGAGCCGGTGGGCGAGCACGATCCGGGTGCACCGCAGGTCCTCGAGGTTGCGGATCACGCGGCGCTCGGTCTCGCTGTCGAGCGCGCTGGTCGCCTCGTCGAGGATCAGCAGCGCGGGGCCGTGGACCAGGGCGCGGGCGAGCGCGACGCGCTGGCGCTGGCCGCCCGACATCGACGCGCCGCCGTCGGCGAGGATCGTGTCGTAGCCCATCGGCATGGCGCGGATGTCGTCGTCGACCACCGCGCGGCGGGCGGCGTCGGTGATCCGGTCGAGGCTGGCGGTCGGATCGCTGAGCGAGATCGCCGCGCGGATCGAGCCGGCGAACAGCGACGGCGACTGGAACACCACGCCGATCTGGCGGCGCAGCGACTTGAGGTCGAGCCGCGCGAGGTCGTGGCTGTCGAACAGCACGCGGCCCTCGGTCGGGCGGTACAGCCCGGCGATCATCCGGGCGAGCGTCGACTTGCCGCAGCCCGAGCGGCCGACGATCGCGACCGTCATGCCGGCCCGGATGTCGACCGAGACGTTGTGCACGACGAACGGCAGGTTGTCGCCGTAGCGGAACGACACGTTCTGCAGCGTGACCCGGCCGGTCAGCCGCGGCGCGCGCGCGACGTCGGTGCCGGTCTGCTCGGGCGCGGTGCGCAGCACGTCGTCGATCCGGTCCATGTAGCCGCCGAGCAGCTGGAGCTGGAGCGCGCTGCTGACATGGTGGACAGCGGGGTGAGCAGGCCGATCGCGAGCGCGTTGATCGCGAGCATCTCGCCGAGCGTGATCGCGCCGGACATGACCTGGAGCGCGCCGATCGCCATCACGGTGAGCGGCGAGCCGGTGGTGAGCAGGCTGCCGACCGCGTCGACCCGCGCGCTGAGCCGGCCGCGGTCGAGCGCGACGTTGAGCTCGTCGACGTAGAGGTTGGACCAGCGCTCGACGGCGCGCGGCTCGGCGGCGGCGGCCTTGAGGGTCTCCATGCCGCGCAGCATCTCGACCAGGTACGACTGCGAGCGCGCCTGGGCCTCGAGCGAGCGCGCCATCATGTCGCGATAGCCGCGCCGGGCGATGTAGAACACCGAGATCTGGGCGATGCCCAGCCCGACGACGATCACCCCCATGATCGGGGCGATCACCAGGATCAGCACGGCGTAGCCGACGACCAGCATGCCGTCGAGCAGGGCCGACAGCGTGTTGCTGGTCAACAGCTCGCGCACCGTGGCGTTGTTGTTGACCCGCATCATCAGGTCGCCCGCCGACCGGCGCTGGAAGAAGTCGAACGGCAGCCGCGACAGGTAGTCGACGAAGCCGAGCGTGAGCCGGGTGTCGAGGTTGGTGCGCAGCTGGAGCAAGAGGTGCGAGCGCACCAGGTTGGTGACCAGCTGGAACACCAGCAGACCGGCGAGGCCGCTCGACACCACGAGCAACAGGTGCTTGTCGCCGCGCGGCACCACGCGGTCGACGACCACCGCCGTGACCAGCGGCAGGGCGAGCGCGAACACCCGGAGCAGGACCGACGTGACGACCACGCGCGACAGCACGTGGCGCTGGCCGGCGAGCTGGGTGAAGTACCAGCCGAGCCGGCCGCGGCCGCGCCGCTTGGGCTCGAACGCATCGCTCGGCTCGAACACCAGCGCGACGCCGGTGAACGACTCGCCGAACTTGGCGAGCGAGACCCGGCGCGGGCCCATCCCGGGGTCGACGATCTCGACGCCGTGCTTGGTGACCCGCTCGAACACGACGAAGTGGTTGAACTCCCAGTGCAGGATCGTGCCGGGCGGCAGGTAGCGCAGGTGATCGAGGTCGAGCGCGAGGCCGCGGCTGCGCAGGCCGTACCACTCGGCGGCGCGCACGATCGCGTTGGCGTCGACGCCGTCGCGCCCGCTGACCCCGGCGGCCTCGCGGACCTCGTCGAGCGGCACGTCGCGGCCGAGGTGGCCGAGCACCATGGCCAGGCAGGCGGCGCCGCAGTCGGTGGCCTCGAGCTGCTGCACGAACGGCACCTTGTGGCCGCGCCGGGCGCGCGCGAGCTTCTCGAGCGACGGGAACAGCTCGGCGGCGGTCGGCTGCGCGGGGGGGACCGCCTCTGGCATGGAAGGCGCAGTGACCTCGGGGGTCTGATCCGGGCGCGCCATGGCTAAATATTCTCCCTTCGATCGGGAGCTGTCTGGAATCCGCCGCGCGACGCGACGCGCGGGGGGGTGAATCGCCCGGCTTTGCCGGGCGACAGGGGGCGGGAAGGCCCCCTCTCGATCAATGGAGCCCCGGGATCACGCTCTCGAGCACCGAGCGCGACTGCAGCTGGACCTCGGCCTGGCCGATCATGCCGTCGTGGAGCTGGAAGGTCTCGCCGTCGGCCTCGAACGTCGGCGAGCTCACCCGGCCCTCGACCACGACCACGGTGCCGGTCAGCGGCACGCTGTCGCCGAGCCGGTCGCTGAGGAACCGGGCGCGCGCCTCGGCGGCGCCGATCACCTCGGAGATCGCGCGGACCTCGCTGTCGAGGTAGATCCCGCGGTAGCCCGGCAGGGTGACGCGCAGCGACTGGTGGGCGCGCAGCCGCGGCCGGTCGCCGCCGGGCAGGAACGCGATCAGCTTGATGCCCTCGGCGCCGGCGTCGGCGACGATCGACGCCACGACGCTGCCGACCTCGACGCGCTGGCCGTTGCGCACCAGGACCTCCTTGACGATGCCGGCGTGCGGCGCGCGGATCGCGCGCGACTCGACCGACAGCCGGGCGCTGTCGCGCTGCGAGCGGATCTGGCCGAGCGCCTGCTTGACCGCCGGATCGGCGGGCGACTGCAGGTAGGCGACCAGCTTGCTCTCGAACTCGGTCTCCAGCGAGCGGAGCTGGCCGACCTGCTCGGCATCGTGCAGCCGCGCCAGGACCTGGCCGCGCTCGACGCGCTGGCCGCGCACCGCCTCGAGCGACGCGATCGTCCCGGCCTCGTGCGCGATCAGCTCGTTGCGGCCGGTGAACTGCACGACCGCGGCGCCCTCGGCGTACTCGTGGACGTGGGCCAGCGCGGCGAACCCGACCAGCGCGAGCAGCGACGCGAGCACCAGCCAGTACGCAGCGCGGACCCAGCCGGGATGGACGCGGACGACGTCGCCGCGCTGGCCGCGGCGCACCAGGTGGACGATCGCCTCCTGGCGAAACATGTCCGACGGGCCGCGGTCGAGCCGGTCGCCGAGGATCTGGTCGGCCTCGACCCGCATCGACAGCTGCAGCACGTAGGGCGCCCACGCGGCGGCGAGCGCCTCGAGCTTGTCGAGGTCGGCGTGGTTGAACGGCGGACGGGTCCCGTCGCGCACCGCGATCAGCACGGCGTGGACGTGGCCGTCGGGCCCGACGACCGGCTGGACGGCGAGCCGCTCGCGGCCGGTCCCGCCGGGGTCGTCGATCTCGGCGCGGTACAGCGCGTCCTCGGCGGCGTGCGGCACGATCACCCCGGCGACCGCGCGCGCCGCAAACCCGGCGATCCCCGACCAGCCCGGCGCCCGGACGCCGTCCTCACCGCCGTCGCCGTCGCCATCGCCCTTGTCACCGCCACCGCCCTCGTCGCCGGGCTCCGGCACGCCCGACCACAGCTGGCCGGACTCGTCGTCGCAGTACAGGCAGCGCGCCCGGTCGGCGCCGACCAGGTGGACGGCCGCGGCGATCGCGGCCCGGGCGGCGGTGTCGGGCTCGACCTCGGCGCCGATCGCCCGGGCGTACTCGCCGACCACGGCGGCCAGTGCGGGGTCGGGCTCGCGCGGCGGCAGCGGCGGCAGCTTCGCGGTCGCCTGGGCGACCAGCTCGCCGACCCGGCGCGGATCCATGCCGCGGACCAGCCGGTAGAACACCGGGATCTGCGTGTCGTCGACATCGGGCGTCTCGCCCGCGAGGTCGGCGAGCAGGAACGTCACCGGGGTCCTGCGCTCCGCGGCGAGGTACGGCGCGGCGCGGGCGAGCAGCTCCTCGCCGTCCATGTCGGCGAGCCGCCGGCCGACGATCACGATCCGGGTCGCGCCGGCCGCGAGCCGCTCCAGCGCCGCGGCGCCGGTGTCGACCTCGTCGAGCCCGTAGCGCCCGGCGACCACCCCGCGCAGCCACTGCCGGGCGGCGGGATCGCCGTCCGCGAGCAGCAGCTGATCGCCGCCGCCCACGCCGGGCACCCGCACCTGCGTGATTTCGTCCGGCGAATGTGGCAAAGCACGACGAGTCTAGCAAATGCCGTCGGCACCTGGTGACGCGCCTGGTGCCCGGCGACAATTGCCGCATGGGTCACGCGTTTCGCCGGGCGCTCGCGGTCGCGGTCGCCGTCGCCGTCGCCGTCATGGTCTTGTTCTGGGTCGTCTCGCCGGCGGGGCACACCGCGCAGGCCGCGCCCGGCGATCCCGCCGAGCTGACGGACCTCCGCGAGATCGCGCTGAACGACGTCGTCGCGGTCGCGGTCCGCCAGAGCCCCGACCTGGCGCGCGCGCGGATCGACGTCACCGCGGCCCGCGGTCAGCTGACCCGCGCCCAGGGCAGCGAGGACACTCACCTCGGTGCCCAGGCCCAGGTCAACCTGTTCCGCGCGGGGGCGACGGATCCGACGCCGGACTCGGAGGTCGATACCGTCAGCGTGTCGGCGAGCCGCGCGCTGTCGACCGGCGGCACGCTCGGGGTCATGCTGAACGGCCTGCGCGAGACCCAGGCCGGGTTCATCAGCGATCCGGCCGGGAACCCGGTCCCGAAGCTCCTGAAGCTGTACTCGACCGGCGTGGGGCTGCGGCTGACCCAGCCGCTGCTGCGCGGCGCCGGCTCGGAGGCGTTCGAGGCGCCGATCCGCCAGGCCGAGCGCCAGCGCGACGCCGCGGCATTGACCAGCGAGGCGCGCGCCCGCGATCTGCTGGTCTCGCTCTCGCAGGCCTACTGGCAGGTCGCGTTCGCGTGGCGCCAGCTCGAGGTCCGCCGGGTCTCGCTCGACCTCGCGCGCCAGCAGCTCGCGTACACCGAGGGCGCGATCCGGGCCGAGAAGGTGCCGCGCAGCGAGCTGCTCGCGGTGCAGCAGGCGATCGCGACCCGCCAGCAGGACGTGATCGCCGGCCAGCAGGAGCTCTACGAGCGCTCGCTCGCGCTGCGCCAGTTCGCCGGTCTGGAGATCGGCCCGGACGACATCGCGATCAAGACCGAGGCGCTGCCCGACCGGATCACGCCGATCGATCCCCAGATCGCCCCGGTCGTGCGCGAGGCGTTCGAGCGCAGCGCCGAGCTCGGCGCCGCCGCGGCGACCCGTCGCGCGGCCGAGATCGCCGCCGCCGCCGCCGACAACGCCGCGCAGTCGCGGCTCGATCTCGAGATCTCCGGTGGTCCGTCCGGCGTCGACACCGCGGCGAGCGGCGCGCTGTGGAGCGCGGTCCGCCATCCCTCGCTCACGGTGGTCGCCGGGCTGACCGGCGACCACGCGATCGAGCAGCGCACCGAGCGCGGCGGCCAGGCCGTGGCACGCGCGGCGGTGATGTCCGCCCGGATCGCCGAGTGCGACACCCAGGCCCGGCTCGCGGTGCGGGTCACCCGCGCCGTCCAGCGCACCCGCGCCGCGATCGCCAGCGTGGCGCTCGGCGACCAGGCGATCGGCCTCGCCGAGCAGAACGTCGCGGCCGAGCAGAAGCGGTTCGAGCTCGGCAAGTCGACCAACTTCGACGTGCTGCGCCGCCAGGACGAGCTCGAGCAGGCCCGGCTGCGCAAGGCCTCCTCGGTCGCCGACTACCTCGCGGCGCGCGCCGACCTCGACGGCCTGAGCGGCGCGATCCTCGCGCGCTACCACATCGTCATGCCGTGAGCTTCCACGGGATCAGCCTGCCTGTTATAGGTAGCGTGGCTATTAGGTAGGTAGCGCTGGATGGAGAAACGATCACATCTCGGCATGGCGGGTCATCACGCCGCGATGTCCGAGTTCCTCTACAGAGGCTACAACGTCGCCGTTCCTGCGGTCGATATCGGAGACGATGTGTATGTCGTCGAGGATCGGATGGGAACGATGTGGCGCTTGCAGGTCAAGACCAGCGACCAGCCCGAGGGCAACCCGGGCATCTATCAGCTGTCTCGACGGCAACTGCGAGAGGTCAAGGAGAACGAGCTGTTCTTCATGTTCATGCGTCGGTGGGGCGGTCGATGGCGATTCGTCTTGATCGCCCGAGACCAGCTTGCCGACATCCGGGCTCGCTTCGAGCAACGGGGTCGGACCGGCCGGCGCGGCCGCAGGCCCGCCACCGACGGAGATGCCAGGACCGACACACTGATGTTGAAGATCGAGTGGACGGAGACCGACGCCAGCGGCTGGGACGCTTCGTTCGCTCCGTATCTCGATCGCTGGCCCGCTGAGTTCCCGGAGAACCCGGACGGGCCTGGCGCGATCAGAGGCGCTGTTCCGTCACCGGATCCCTGAACTCGATGTCGCCGACCTCAGTCAGGGACTGATCGTCCAGCCCGGTCAACAGCATGACGAGGTGCTTTGCGAGCCTGCCATGCAGACGCTCCAGATCGCCCCGGACATCGTGAGCCCGGATGTCGTGGGCGATGAAGATCCGGGGCGAGCCGTGGAACTTCGTCCCGAACCGCTGCTGAAGCATCCGGCGCGCCTGGGGGCTGAGCGCAAACGTCGAGCCTTCGCGGTTCGTGCTCTGGTAGACGACGATTCGCGCGTCGTCGTCTACTTCCGCGGGGTTGGCACTGCCGTACATGACCGACAGTATGCGCCGATGGCCGCGGTCGAGCAATCGAGGGTTGCTGCCGGGTGTCGCCGGTCACGAGCCACCGCGCGGCGCCTTGGCCCGGGCGGCCTGCGACTCGTAGAGCCGGACCAGCAGGTCGTAGAGCACGAGCTCGTGGGCGCGCTGCGCCGAGCGGATCAGCCGGTTGACGTGCATGTGGATGTAGCTCGGGACCAGCTCGACGATCGGCGCGGTCAGCTGGCCGCGCTGCTCGGCGGCGCGCAGCTCGGCGAAGATCGGCGCGTTGGCCGCCGAGCGGGCGGCGATCCGCTCCAGCCCGGGCGCGAGGTCGCTGTCGGCGTCGTGCGCGCGGTCGAGCAGGGTGGCGAGCGGGGCGCGCTCCTTGCGGTACTTGTCGCCCAGGCCGCGCTGGAAGCCGACCGAGGTCTCGACCCGGTGCTCGCGGGCGAACCCGTCGCGCACGCGCCGCATGATCGCCAGCCGGGTCGCCAGGTCGAAGCCGAGGTCGTCGAGCAGCTGGTCGATGCCGCGCAGCGCGAGCCGCCAGCGCGCGTCGTTGCCGGCGTCGCCGTCGAGCATGCCGAGGATGTCGACCACGCAGGCGCTGTCGGCCCAGAACAGCCGCTCGGCGAGCTCGATGCCGACCGGCCCGCCGTAGCGCTCGACCTCGCGCTCGTAGGTGTCGAGCTGGAGCTTCCACATCCGGCCGTCGCCGAGCATCGCCTGGCACGCCGCCGCCAGCCGGGGCATCAGCTCGGCGTGGAGCTGCGCCGGCTCGCCGCGCACCCGGAACCGGACGTGCCAGTGCGGATCGCCGTAGCGGAGGAAGAACCACGCCGGCAGGTCGGCGACGATCGGCGCGATGGCGTCGGTCAGGATCTGGTCGGCGGTCGCGTGCCCGGTGTAGAGCTTGGCGTAGAACCACTCCGAGCCGGGTGGAAAGCTGCGGCGGACCTCGCCCGCCGGCGCGGCCGATGGCGGAACCGACGGCGACCCCGCGCGGCCCGGCGGCGCGGCGGCGGGCTTCGGGACCCGGACGAACGGCACGACGATCTCGCTGGTGTACCGGCCGTCCGGGCCGCGGACGACCAGCTCGTCGGGCGCCGGCCACAGCTCGGTCAGCGTGACGCCGGTGCGCTGCTTGAGCAGCTGCGCGAGGCTGTCGACCGACAGCGCGTTGTCGAGGTCGACCGGCAGCACGTTGTCGCCGTCCTCGAGGCACACCCAGCGCGGCAGCCGGGCCGCCGCGCGCAGCCGGCGCAGCGCCTGGATCCGCGCCGCGCCGGCCTGGCCGGTCACCGGCTCGAGCTCGGCCTTGCGCAGCGTCCACGACGCCTCGCGCAGCACGATGCGGCCGATCCGGATCCGCGGCACGTGGGGCAGCTGGGTCAGCGGACCGAGCGCGAACATCAGCGGCCGGGAGTCCTGGCCCTGGAGCGAGGCCAGGAACCGGTAGGTCCCGAGCGCGCCGTTGACGAAGTTGTGGGCGTTGGTCAGCCGCGGCACGACCTCGCGGCCCAGCGATCGCGAGCGCAGCACGATGCGGCCGTCGCGCACCGACACCAGCAGATCGGTCAGCGGCAGCTGGCGGTCGGCCGGCGCGCCCGAGCGGCCGAGGTAGACGATCTCGCGCTCGCGCAGCACCGGCCGGGCGGAGATGTTGGCGAGCCGGCCGTCGGCGAGGTGGACGACCTCGGCGAACACGGCGTCGGGGCGCAGCGCGTGCTCGGCCGCGAGGTTGGCGGTGACCACCTCGTGCAGCGCGGGGTCGCTGTGGCAGAACCGGCCGAGCAGCGTCGCGCCGGGCGGGCCGCCCACCGAGCCGAGCCCGACCCGGAGCTCGCCCTCGGCCGTCCGCGCCAGCGTGAGCATCGCCTGGAACGCGTCGGGCGGCGGGATCGGCTCGGCCGCGGCCTCCATCGCCGTGAGATCGGCGTCGCCCAGCACGAGCTCGCGGTCACCGGCGGCCGCCGCGGCCACGATCCGGCGGGCCAGCCAGCTGATCCGCGCGCTCCAGCCCACGGTGTCGTCGGCCGCCGCCGGTGGGAACGCCAGCCCGTCGAGCAGCGGCGACGCCGCCGCGCCCGGGGCCTGGGACGCGGCGAACCCGATGCCGGACTCCTCGTCGAGCACCTCGGCGAGCGGCAGCTCCCGGGTCTCGTAGCGCTCGGCGAACGCGTCGCGGAACCGCGACAGCTCGTCGGCGCCGCGCGGCCGGGCCAGCCGCCCGAGCAGTCCGATCGCGCGCGCGATCTCGTCCAGCACGTCCCGGCCGAGCTCGGCGCACGCCGCGACCGGCACCAGGTTGACCTGGAACAGGCGGTGGAGCTCGGCCTTGGCCGGCAGCGCCGCGAGCGCCTCGGCCGCGCCGCGGTAGCCGGCCGGCGGGTTGCCGACCCTGCGATCGAGCTCGCCGAGCGAGCTGCGGATCGCGCGCAGCGCCGCGGCGGCGGCCCGGGTGGCCTCGACGTCGCCGATCGCGTCGAGCTGCGCGATGATGTCGTCGACCGCCTCGGGCCCGGTCACCAGCGGCGCGAGGTCGGACACCAGCACCTGGCTGTCGATCAGCTCGTCGATGAACGCGTCGGCCTCCTCGCGGGTGACCTCGGCGTCGGCCTCGCACAGCGCGCTGGCCAGCGCGCCGGGCAGCGCGCCGCGCCGCGCCCGGTCCAGCGTCGCGACCAGGTAGTCCGAGGGCTCGAGGCTGACCAGCGAGTAGCTCCGGCTCTCGCCCTCGCGCCGCATCGCATAGCGCAGCCGGCCGGCGACCTTGCACAGGCTGGAGTTGGGGCGAAACGGCAGGCGCTCGCGGATCGCGCGGTCCGCGAGCAGCGCGTCGGTCAGCTTCGACAGGTAGTCGCCGTCGATCCGGCTGTAGCGCCGGTAGCCGTCGCGCGCGGCGAGCTCGAGCCGCGTGGTCTCGCCGAGCGCACCCACCGTGTTGCCGGCGAACAGCCCGAACGGCGTCGGCCGCGCCGCCATGCGCGACACGTAGCGCACCAGGCTGCGCTCGGTCTTCTGCCCGGCCTCGCTGGTCGGGCCGGCCAGCCAGGCATCGATGCTGGCCTCCAGCACCGGCGACGCGACGAAGATCGCCTCGCGGACCTCGGGCCGCGCCACCAGCTCGGCCAGCCGCGCGCGCAGCACCGCGCGATCGGCCTCGAGCGCCGCCGCCAGCGCCGCGGCATCGTCGCCGGCGGCCGGCACCGCCAGCCCGTCGCCCCAGCGCTCCAGCTCGTCGCGCGACAGCAGCGGCGTGCGCAGCACGAAGCCCCCGGTCGGCCGGTGCTCCGGCGGCGCGGCGCGCTGACTCCCCTTGGCCATGCCCGCCGACTGTAACCGACCCCGCGCGTGGCGGGAGGGCGTGTCCCGCCGTTGTCGACCGCCGCCGGGTCACGGCAGCAGGATCCGCCCCGGCGCGCCGGACATGCCCGCGACGGTGTGGAGCCGGCTGTCGCGCCGGTAGCCATCGCGTGCGGTCGGCGGCAAGGCATGCTCAGCCGCCGAAGATCCGGATCCGCTTGCCGGCGTGCGTCACATCGCGGACGGTGATCTTGTCCTGCCAGCTCACCTCCCGGCGCAGGTCGAACATCACCAGGGATCCTTCGCCGAGTCCGGCGATATCCAGGTAGGCGGCGACCTGGTCGAGGGCATCGGCCTCGGTCTCGCTATCCCGCCGGAGCTTGACCTCGATCGCGTGTCGACCACCCCGCCAGTGGATCATCAGATCGAGCGCACGGCGACCAAGCCCGTACTCGCGCTCGATGCTGCCACCTCCGTTCACCACCCGCTGCAGGAACGCCATCAGCATGAGGTGCGGACCGGCCTCGCGGTAGCCAAAGCCTTCGGCGGCGAGGTGTCCGTCGCGGCGCCAGAAGTCCTGAAAGGCGCGCAGCAGCTTGTCGACCTCGAGGCTGCCATCGCCGCGGACATACCAGGCGGTTTCCTGAGCGAGCTGGAGCTGCTGCACGTGTGCCAGCGCTCGCGGAATGACCTCGCGGTAGATCGGGTTGGCGATGACCAGGCGTTCATGCTCCTCGGTGAGCAGGCCGAGGCCGACCACGTAGGCGAGGTCGTCATCGAGCACGTCACCGCCGGTGACCTGCCCGGCGATCATCGGCGCCAGGATCTTCTGTACGCGCGGCTCGCGCAGCCGGGCGACGAGGGAATCGATGTGCGTCCGCCGCTCGCGGATGATCGTCTCCTTGGCCGCGTCGACATGTGCAGCCGTGATCTGGATCGCACGCTGGGTGACGTCGCGCGCAACGATCTGGTCGGCCATCGCATTGGTAAGCCACGGGTGTCCCGCGCCCAGGTCGAAGATGCGGTCGATCGCGGCAGGCTCGAAGCGCTGGCCCGTCATCCGCGTGTGCTGGGTCAGCAGCTCGGCCACCTCGTCGCGTGTGAATGGCCCGAGGGTCGCCGCCTCGGCACTGACGTTGAACGGCGACGTCGTGCCGAGCCACGAGACGGTGCGCCCCTCGGCCGTCGAGAGCGCGTAGTCGCGAACCGGCCGGAGCCCGATCAGCGCGACGCTCGAAGGGAACGGCTCGCGGCTGCGGTCGAGGTATCCGGCGCGGAGCTGGGCGAGAAACGACACCATGGTGGGCCCCACCAGCCCATCGGCTTCATCGAACAGCAGCACGAGCGGTAGGTCGCTTCGTGCGGTGAGCAGCGAGAGGTAACCGAGCACCGCACGCTCCGGGATCGTCCGCAGCGCCCTGACTTCGTCGGAGGTGGGCCGGACCAGCGCAGGCAGATCGCGCGCCGACGCGCGATCCAGCTCGCTCAGGATGATGGGCAGCGCGCGATCGAGATCCGGCTGCTCGCGAGCGGTCTGCAGATCGGCCCACGCTGCGCGACAACGCCCCGAGGCGTTGAGATGCTCGACGAGCCAGAATGCGCAGGTGGTCTTGCCAGTCTGGCGGCCGGAGTGGAGCGTGAAGTACTTGCCGTCGTCGATCAGCTCCAGTACGCGCCCCAGCCGCCGCTCCGGCGGCAGCATGTAGTGCTCGCCCGGCAGACACGGACCGGTGGTGTTGAAGGACGGACGCACGGTGTCATCGTACCCACCGCAGGCGGCTGTGGCGACCTGCTACTTCCATGGATCGAACACCAGGACCTTGGCGCCAGGCGTCGACCGACGAGGGTGGTCGCGGATTCGAGTCCCGCCGGGCTGTCGGCGCCGTCGCACCGCGCTATCGCGGCTTGCGGCTGCGCTTCGACTTCGCCTGCTTGCCCGGGCTGGGCATCTGGACGTCGAGCGTGCCGGCGTCGAGCGTGCCGGCGGCGACCTGGCTGCCGCGCCGGGACAGCGCGATCGTCGGGTACTCGCCGCGCGACGCCTCGACCAGGCCGGCACCCTCGAGCGCGCGCACCAGGTCGAGGGCGGCGCGCTCGCGCCAGCCGCGCAGGCAGCCGCGCTCCGCCAGGTCGTCGAACCGCGCGTCGTCGTCGCTGCCGACCGCGAGCTTGACCACCCGCATGCGGCCGAACCGGCCGTGCAGCGCGCCGATCAGCGCCAGCAGATTCTTGATCGCGGTGAGCTCGCCGGGCGACAGCTGCATGGTCGACGGCCGGCCGATCGCGATCGCCTCGCAGGTGTCGCACGCCCCGCACCGCCGTTCGCGATCGTTCCAGTCCAGGTCGCCGAAGTACTCGAGCACGAACTGGCGGCGGCACCGCGGGTAGTAGGCGTACTCGACCATCGTGCGCAGCTTGCTGCGCTCGACCTCGGCGCGGCGCTGCAGCGACTCGACGTCGAGCGGCGGGAACACGCCGGGCTCGGGCCGCGCCGCCATCAGGTTCTCGTCGTCGCGCCGCAGCATGCCGTGACGCTCGAGGATCCGCAGCGCCGCGCCCATGGTCGCGCCGTTGACGTCGCCGCCGAGCTGGTTGCGCAGCCGGTCCTCGAGCTCGTCGTCGTCCGGCGTCAGCCGGCCGAGCTGCGGCCGGTCGCGCAGCAGCTTCCACACGCCGCGCAGCACCTCGGCCGACGGGTACGACATGTCGATCAGGAACTCCTGCAGCTTGATGTCGCTGTGGTTGAACAGCAGCACGCAGCGCGTCGGCTTGCCGTCGCGGCCGCCGCGGCCGGCCTCCTGGTAGTAGGCCTCGGGGCTGCGCGGGATGTCGGCGTGCACGACCAGCCGGATGTCGGACTTGTCGACCCCCATGCCGAACGCGTTGGTCGCGACGATCGCGTCGAGCTTGCCGGCCATGAACACGTCCTGCGCGCGCTCGCGGACCTCGCCGTCGAGCCCGGCGTGGTAGACCCGCGCCCGCATCCCGGCGAGCTTGAGCGCGGATGCGTACTTCTCGGCATTCTTGCGGGTGGCGGCGTAGACCAGCGCGACGCCGCCGTCCCGGGTGCGGATCCGCTCGACCACCACGCTCGACTTGTCGTCGCCGCCGCCGACCCGCTCGACCGCGTAGTGCAGGTTCGGCCGGTCGAAGCCGCGGACGTGCAGCGCGGGCGACGCGAGCGCGAGCTGGACCGCGATGTCGCGCCGGACCTCGGGCGTCGCCGTGGCGGTGAACGCCGCGATCCGCGGCGGGCCGAGCATCCGGACCGCGTCGCCGAGCCGCCGGTAATCGGGCCGGAAGTCATGGCCCCACTCGGAGATGCAGTGAGCCTCGTCGATCGCGATCAGGCCGAGCCGGCCGGCCGTGGCGCGCAGCGCGTCGACGAACCGCGGGCTGCGAAACCGCTCGGGCGCGACGTAGATCAGCGTGTAGATCCCGGCGCGGATGCCGTCGAGGATGTCGCGCTGCTCCTCGGCCCCGGCCGCCGAGGTCAGGGCGACCGCGGGGACGCCCACCGCCGTGAGCGCGTCGACCTGGTCCTTCATCAGCGCGATCAGCGGCGAGACCACCAGCGTGACGTGGCCGCGCTCGGCGAGCACCACCGCAGGTAGCTGATAACACAGCGACTTCCCGGCGCCGGTGGGCATCACCGCGACGACCGGCCGGCCCGTCAGGATGTCCGAGATCACCTCGGCCTGCCCGGGCCGCAGCGAGCGGTGGCCGAACACCCCGAGAGCCCGCGACAGCACGTCGGGTGCGCCGCTCTCGTGCGCAGTGGTCGGCATCTCCAGCACGGCGGCCACCCTAGCAGAGCGGTACGACATCCGAAACTATCGAGATCATGTCCGAAATTCGGACATGCCTGTCCGGCTTGTCCGGCCGGTCAGCGATCCCCCCGCCGCGACCCCGCCGCTGCCGCCTCGACGGCGAGGCCGCGGGGGCGGGGGCGCGTTCTGGCTACCCTGTGTCACTTGAACATTCATCTACCGACCTTACAAATGAATCGTTATATGTACGACGTCATACTCGCGTTAGATAGGTTGATTTCACATTTACCGTAAATTCTCTTACGGAACAGAATCCTTGGGCGCCGCTTTTCGTTGCGTTCCAACCGCAGACGCCGTTCAATTCAGCCCATGAACGACCGCACGACCTTGGTGCCGTCGTCCCGGGTGGGAGCTACCGATCTGTCCCGAGGCCGCGTCACCGATCGCCCGTGGGGCGTGACGCTGGCCTCACTGGGGCTCGGCGGCCGGACCGGTCAGCTGACGGTGCGCACGGCGGATGACAAGCAGTTCCGGATCGCCTTTCAGGACGGCGTCGTGGTCGGCGCGACGTCGCCGCTGGCGGTGGACTCGGTCGCGCGGATCGCGCTGACCGGCCACCTGGTGACCTCGTCGCAGGTCGCCGAGATCGCGCGCCGGATCGCCGCCGCCCCGGATCGCGACGAGATCTCGGTCGTCGCCGAGGCCGCCCGGCTCGCGCCCGAGCAGATCGACCGGCTGCGCCGGCGGGCGATCGTGCAGCGCGCGGCGCGCACGTTCACGATCGAGGCCGGCACGCTGGCGTTCGACGACCGGATCGCGATCCCGATCGCGCCGCACAGCGAGATCGACGTGCGCGGGGTGATCTACCTCGGCGCCCGGCTCCACCTGTCCGAGCAGCGGCTGACCGACGACGTGCGGCGGTTCGGCGCGCGCTTCGTCATGAAGGCCGAGGCCCACCCGACGCTGGCCCGCTTCGACTTCACGACGGTGGAGTACCCGATCGTCGAGGCGCTCGAGCGCGGCACCAGCCTGCCCGAGATCGAGGCCGTGCACCGCGAGATCGATCCGCGGACCGCGCGCGCGGTGCTCTACGCCCTGGCGTCGTGCGAGGCGATCGCGCGGCTCGACGGCGAGTCGATCGAGCAAGGCGAGACGGGGGACGCCGTCGGGCCGGGGAGCAGAGCCCCCCGTGCGATCGA